>JBJENY010000115.1:0-33236 GCA_051880435.1 Lachnospiraceae bacterium
AACATCGTTGGGTTGGTCTACCCTTAAAAATCCTACTGTAAATTTACGCTATCAAAAGTAAAGCATTTGTCTTGAATAAAAAAGAAATCGGTGTTACAATACCACAGAAATTTTTAATGTTGCATTCATGTTTTTAAAATTTGAACATAAAATGTATATCATAATATTATGATAGAAAGTAATATTCGGGGAAATAGGTGAAAATCCTATACGAGCCCGTCGCCGTGATGCGAAGCAGTTACATATTTTCTTACCTTATGCCACTATGAGGGAAATGTCATTGGAAGTGATTCTGAGAAGACGAATTTATGTATCGCAAAGTCGAAATATCCGGATATTATAATCCTTTGTAGGTTGCTGCGAGGGCCGGCAGGAAGGGAAAATAATTATTTTTAGGAGGAAAAAAGATGAAGTTTAAAGAGAACAAGAGAATGAAATCGTTACTCCTTTGCATGATGCTTATTGTGGCTATGGCATTTACAGCAGTTGGATGTGGCACAAAAAATGATGGTGGAGATGAGGAGAAAATACCGAAGTCTTCCGTATCTGAGGAAACAACGCAAGCAGAGACAACGGATGCAGAGGCAACTGAAATAGAGGAAAACTCTGAGTCAGCAGTTGCAGATGCACAGGTGGCAGCAGACCAGGTACTTGGTGAGGGTCAGACACAGTTTATGTTCACTGTAACAGACCAGGAAGGTAATAGTACTAATTTTGAAATTCACACAGATAAAGCAACTGTAGGTGAAGCATTATTAGAATTAGGATTAATTGCCGGAGATGAAGGAGAATATGGCTTGTATGTTAAGACTGTAAATGGTATTACAGCAGATTATGATGTGGACAAGACATATTGGGCATTTTATATCAATGGTGAGTATGCATCAACCGGAGTGGATGCAACAGCTGTTGAAGAGGGTGCAGCCTATACATTTAAAATAGAGAAGTAATGAAGCTTACCGTAAGAGAAACTGCAGTGTTTGGTATGCTGGCAGCATTAATGTATGCTTCTAAGGTAGTAATGGAAATTTTTCCCAATGTACATTTGCTTGGTGTATTTACAATTGCATTTACAGTTGTGTATAGGGAAAAAGCATTGTATCCAATCTACACATATGTATTTATTAACGGATTGTTTTGTGGATTTGCAACCTGGTGGATTCCGTATTTGTATTTGTGGACCATACTATGGGGCGTAACCATGCTGCTTCCCAAAACACTTCCGAAAAAAATAAAACCTATTATATATATGGTTGTAAATGCCTGTCATGGATTTTTATTTGGTACCCTTTATGCACCGGCACAGGCGCTTTTGTTTGGCTTAAATTTTGATGCTATGATTGCCTGGATTGTTGCAGGACTCCCATGGGATTTTGTACATGGTGTCAGTAATTTCTTTTGTGGAATTCTAATTGTACCGATTATTCATATCTTATTACGGGAAACACAAAATCGAAAATAAATTACATGGTGAAAAAATAAATCCGGATTTGATGATGAAGGTTGTCAAATCCGGATTTTTACTATAGTTAAATTTGAAACAAAATGAAAAATAATTAAAATACAGAACTGTCGGTAGGTATTTTTGAAACAATATGTTCTAATGTACCGGTTAATTCTTTTGAAAGAGAAAGTACCTCTTTGTAGGTTTCTTCTGCCAAATCATATTCTTCGTCAAACATCTGGGCAATGATTTTCGAACCTAACAAATGTAAATTCTGATGCTTCTTTCCAATTTCATCCCAAACAGCTTTGAACTGTGGAATGGGTGGTTCAATAGCATAATAAAAATGTCCAAAACGGCATTTTCTGCCATTTACCTGAAATGGAATGATTTGTTTGTTCTCAATAATTTTACCAAGATTCTCTACCCAGATACGATGTGCTTCAATGGCATTGTTCATATAGCCGGTTAAGTCTTCCCTTGATAGTGCGAAAAACGGATCCTGGGACATCTCCCCCATATGATGTAATACATTATCCATACGGGCTTCTACATCTTCTATAGGTTTCACTGCATCAAAACAGTCTTTTCCAATGGACTCTAATCCATCTGTGTCATCTCTTAAAATGGCACAGGATTCTTCAATATTAGCGGCACTGGATTCGATTTCTATCATGTTGCTGGTGATTTCTTCACTAACAGCAGCTAAATTACTGATGCTATCTGTGATTTCTCCAATATGTGCCTGATTTTCTTCGTTTAATGTCCATACAGCTTTGATTTTTTGATTTACGTTATCAAGAGCTGTAATTGCTTCATTTACACTTCGGGCACTGGCATCTGCTGCTTCCTGTACTTTTGCAACAAATGATCCCATGTTATCTGTTAGACTTTTGGTTTCGTCTGCTAAGGTACGTATCTCATCAGCTACAACTGCAAATCCCCGTCCGGATTCTCCTGCTCTTGCTGCTTCAATGGAAGCGTTTAGAGATAAAAGATTTGTCTGGGCGGAAATATTGGTAATGGCACCAATCACTTCATTCATGTTAGCTAAAATATCTGAAAGCTGGTCCATATCATCTTTCATTTTTTCGGAAACCTGAATGGTATTTTCTGACAGCTGTCTGATATCCGTAAGACTTTGCTGGCTGGTATCTATTTTCTGGTAAACATTAGAGGATTCCTCTGATACGGTAACAATCGTATTGGTTAAATCCTCGTGTCTGGCAGCAATAATACCTGCAACTTCAGCAGATTCTTTTGCAGCCTCGTGAATGTCCTTTGTTTCATTTGCAATACTTTCTGAAATATGTAATAGCTTTTCGGTATAATGATTGATTTCTAAATCCAGCTTGCTGATTTCTGAAACTGCATTTACATTTAATTCAAAAATTTCATTAAAGGCTTCTCTACCGGAGCTGATTCGATTATATACGCTTTCTAAGTCTGGAAAACGATTATAATTATTTGGTTGAAGCTTTGATAAAGAATAAACTAAGCCGGGGTCAATTTTTTTCTTTAGCATTTTCGTCCTCCTATCATTTTTCCCAAAGGGATGATTTCATCATGATAAATTAAAAAACATTTTCATTATGAGATAAATATACATTAAAAATAATATTGTTTTGTTTTCCTAATAAAATTAATGAACATTATATCACATTTCTTATTTTTTGTGAAATAAAGCTTTATTTATTTCAATATTTTTGTAAATGACTTCTTCAGATAAATTATGATTGTTTGTAAGTATATTGCAGAGTAAATATGTATTGTGGTAAAATGTCATAAAATGTCGATTCATGGCATTGGGATACTGAAAAGATAAAAGTAGAGTGAAGGGAGAAATACTATGGAGGTCACCGGTAAGAAAACAATTTTGGTTGTTGATGATATAGAGATGAATCGCTATATGTTAAAAGAAATTTTCAAGGAACAGTTTGATATTTTGGAGGCTGAAGATGGAGAACAGGCGATTCAGATTATTAAAGAGAATATTGATATGATTTCTTTAATCTTTCTGGATTTGATTATGCCGAAAAAGGATGGTTTGGAAGTGTTGAAGTATATGGCTTTATATGGTTACACAGATAGGGTACCGGTTATCATGTTAACAGGTGAAGCAACTGCTGAAACCGATGAAAAGGCGTATGAATTCGGTGCTTCAGATATTATATACAAGCCTTTTGTACCCAAAGTTGTTATGCGCCGAAGTATGAATTTAATTGAACTGTTTGAACATAGAAATTCTCTGGAACGAAAGCTTGAAAAACGTACAAAGCAGTTAGAGGAAAGTAAGTTAAAGTTAGAAAGAAGTAATGAGTTTCTTGTTAATGCATTAAGCTCGGTAGTTGAGTTTAGAAGCTTGGAATCGGGCGAACATATTAAGAGGGTGAAAGCATTTACAAGAGTTATTTTTAAGTATTTGATGAATTATTATCCGGAATATAATTTAACCAAGGATAATGTTGATTTGATTGTAAATGCATCTGCCCTTCATGACCTTGGAAAGATTGGTATTCCTGATTATATTTTATTAAAGCCCGGTAAACTTACATCGGATGAATTTGAAGTGATGAAAACCCATACTACCATTGGCTGTGATTTGTTGAATCATTTCAAGCAGGAGGATAATGAATTCTTTACCTATTGTTATGATATTTGCCGTTATCACCATGAGCGTTACGATGGTAATGGTTATCCGGACAAATTAAAAGGGGAAGATATTCCGATTTGGGCACAGGTTGTTTCTATTGTAGATGTATATGATGCATTAGTGAGTAAGCGTGTTTACAAAACTCCATATGCTCATGAAGAAGCAGTAAGGATGATTCACGATGGAGAATGTGGAGTATTCTCTCCTAAGATTATAGACTGTTTTGATTTAGCAAAGGAAGAAATCCATGCTATGGAAGAACTGGCTTCTTTCGTGGATTCCGGAAGAAATGAGTAATTACAAAACATAATTTATATAATACCTCCTCAAAAGATTGGAAAAATAACCAATCTGCTGGGGAGGTATTGTTGTTTTTTGACAGTTTTACTAAAATTTTAAATATGCATTGTAAACTGATTTATATTATGATACATCTATATATAGCTTATATTTTTTGCTGAAATATAGTAACTGGTAATTATTAGTTGCTTTGATGGTATCAGTGATTTGTTTTTGATGGAAAGATATTTAAGAGGAAATTTATGAAACAAAGGAAAAAAGAAAAAATAAATCGTGTATACGACATGAGTCAATGGGAAACCTATTTAATCAGAATGGGTGTCGGCATCTATTTACTGATTTGTTTTATGGAAATTGCTATGTTTTTTGTTATGCAACAACAGGGTCTTGTTTATCAGTCCGTTGGAACGTATGTATTGCGATATATCGTGAAACCAATCGTAATTAGTACTGTGATTTTGCTGTCAGGAATTATGATAACGAAGCTAATAAAAAACATGGACAGAAAAATTGGAATCTATATGATTATGATAACCATGTTATTTGGAAATATTGTGTATATTCATAATGTTTTTATTGTCCTTTATTTTATATTTTGTGTTCCGATTTTTATGACTGTTATATTTCAAAACCCATATTTGTTAAATGCAATTACTTTTTTGAGTGAGGCCTACGTGTTAGGGGTGTCTCTTTATGTAAAATCCAGGGATCTTACTGTCAGTCGGATGGAGTATTTTGTTCCATCTGTTATCATTATTATGGTGGTGTTGATTGTATGTCGTTTTATCGCCTTGCAATCCATTAAACTGTTGCAGAAACAAAGTGGTGATTTGGAGGACATGACCCATCAGGCACTAGAGGCGAGAAGGCTTGCAGATGAATCCAATCAGAGTAAATCCATGTTTTTATCGAATCTGTCTCATGAAATCAGAACCCCTATTAATGCGGTGTTAGGATTAGATGAGATGATTATCAGAGAAAGTAATGAGGAAAATATTAAGGATTATGCCCAGGATATTAGAAGTTCCGGAAAAACCTTGTTAAGTCTTGTAAATGATGTATTAGATATTTCAAAAATTGAAGCGGGAAAGTTAGAGCTTGTTAAGGTGGATTATGATGTCAGCTCCTTTATTAATGATATTGTAAATATGATTTCCGGTAAGGTCTATGATAAAGGACTTTCCTTTCAGTTAGAAATAAAGGATGATATTCCCCATTTGTTGTATGGTGATGAAATTCGTATTAAGCAGATTATTATGAATCTGCTTTCTAATGCTGTAAAGTATACCAACATGGGTGAAGTGAAGCTTTGTATGTCCTGTCAAAAGATGGATGATGAGCATATTATGTTATCTGTTATGGTTCGGGATACGGGAAAAGGTATTAAGAAAGAGGATATGGATAAATTATTTGCACCATTTGAACGGATCGAAGAACAACAAAACCGGAATATTGAAGGAACCGGTCTTGGTATGAGTATTACGAAGCAGCTGTTGGCCTTAATGGATTCTCAGCTAGTGGTGGAAAGTGTATATGGTTTAGGCTCTGATTTTTCTTTTGAAATTATTCAGACTGTTAGGGACTGGTCACCAATTGGAGATTATCAGAAAGCATATCAAAAGTTGAAAAAACAGGAAGGTACATACAAAGAGTTTTTCAAGGCTCCTGATGCAAAAATACTTGTAGTGGATGATACACCCCTTAATATCAAAGTATTTAAGGGACTGTTGAAAAAAACAGAAGTTCAAATTGATGAAGCGTATTCCGGAAAAGATGGTATTAAAATGGCAGAGAAAGAAGCCTATGATATTCTTTTTATTGACCATATGATGCCGGATATTGATGGTATTGAAACGCTTAAAAGAATTAAGCAAGCAGGAGGCGTAAATGCAAATAAACCAATGATTGCCCTTACGGCAAATGCTGTTTCCGGTAGTAGGGAAATGTATTTGAAGGAGGGTTTTGCAGAATATATTACAAAACCTATTGAGGCAGATAAATTAGAGAAAACCATTATTCGCTTTTTACCTGAAACTCTGGTAAAAACGGAAGAGGAAGGTTAAACATAATGACAGAAAATCAAGCAGTAAAACAACAAGAGGTTGTAGAAGAAAATAAAATGGGAGTGATGCCGGTTAGAAAGCTTTTAATTTCAATGGCACTTCCTATGATGGCATCCATGTTGGTTCAGGCATTATATAATGTCGTTGATAGTATTTTTGTTTCCAGATTAAGTGAGGATGCACTAACAGCAGTTTCCATGGCATTTCCTATGCAGAATTTAATGATTGGTGTAGCAGGTGGTATTGGCGTTGGTACCAATGCATTATTATCCCGTTATCTTGGAAAAAAAGAACCGGAAAAGGCTAATGAAATCGCCATGCATGGTATTTTTCTGGTGATTTGCAGCTGTATCATTTTTTTGTTGGTTGGGATTTTTTTAACAACCCCCTTTTTATTAATGCAGGGTGCCAAGGGTGAAATCGTAACCTATGGTGAAGATTATTTGCATATTATTTTAATCTGCAGCTTTGCGGGATTTTTCCAGATTATTTTTGAACGTTTGTTACAGTCCACAGGGCGTACGGTTTATAGTATGTATACCCAGGGTACAGGCGCTATTATCAATATTATTTTGGATCCGATTTTGATTTTTGGATTACTTGGATTTCCGAAAATGGGTATTAAGGGTGCAGCCATTGCAACTGTTATTGGTCAGTTTGTTGCAGCTGTTATGGCTCTTGTTTTCAATCGTAAGGTTAACCGGGAATTACATATTACATTCCGTCATTTTCAGTTATCCTTCCGTAAGCTTGGTCAGATTCTTATGATTGGTATCCCTTCTGTTTTAATGATTGCCATTGGTTCCGTAATGACAGTTTGTATTAATAAAATATTAGGTGCATTTACTTCTACTGCAGTTGCCGTGTTTGGTGCATACTTTAAGCTGCAAAGCTTTGTCTTTATGCCAATCTTTGGATTGAATAGTGGAATGGTACCAATTATTGCCTATAATTACGGTGCTAAAAAATATGACCGTGTAATGGAAACAGTAAAGCATGCAGTTGTCTTTGCAGTTTCTATTATGTTATGTGGATTAGTATGTGTTCAGATTTTTCCAAAACAAATGTTATTATTATTTGACGCCTCTGATAATATGTTAGGCATTGGAATTCCTGCTATGAGAATTATATCTACCAGTTTTATTTTTGCAGGATACTGTATTATAGCAGGTTCGTTTTTCCAGGCCTTGGGAAATGGATTTTACAGTATGATGGTATCCTTTATCCGTCAGCTGATTTTCCTTGTTCCTGCAGCGTATCTGTTATCGAAAACAGGTAATGTCAATATGGTTTGGTTTGCATGGCCCATTGCAGAGGTAGCATCTGTTATTGTTTCTACGTTTTTCCTAAATAAAATTCGCAAAGAAAAGTTAGGTCGACAAGAAAGTATGATGGGGTCAGATTCCATGAAATAATTGTAATGGTGTTAGAAACTATGAAATTGATTAATGAGAGAATAAGGAGGACTAGGATACGTATGGAACCGGTAAAACGTCTGAAAAGAGAACTAAGAGCAAAGGGAACTGTTATCAATTTATATAAAGATACAGTAGAAGTAAATGGAACCGTTGCTGAGTGGGATTATATTCATCATGATGGTGCAGCTGCAGTGGTTGCGGTAAAGGAAAATGGAAAGTTATTAATGGTACGGCAGTATCGTAATGCCTTAGACCGCTTTACATTAGAGCTTCCTGCAGGAAAGCTTGATGCTCCGGATGAACCCACAATAGAATGTGCGATTCGAGAGCTGGAAGAGGAAACCGGATATCAGGCAAAGAATATGGAATATTTATTGACAGTGAATACAACAGTAGCTTTTTGTAATGAAAAGATTGATTTGTATCTGGCAACCGATTTAGTTAAAACAAATCAGCATTTAGATCCTGAAGAGGAGATTAATGTAGAAGAATGGGATATGGCAGATTTAAAGGAATTAATATATTCAGGTAAAATGACAGATGGAAAAACCATTGCCGGTATCATGACCTATGCTGCGAAATTTGGAAAATGATAACTTCTAAAATATTGTATTGATAAAAGGAACAACCTCCATAGCCTATTACAGACTTTGGAGGTTGTTTTTTTGAAAATGATTATTAAAATCAATATTTGTATCTTTTGTATTTGTAAAAAGCTTCGATTGCATTTATTGTATGAGAATATTTGATTTTCCCTTTAATTCTTGCTCTCGAATTTTGATAAGTCTTTTTTCTTAATTGTAATTAACAGCTTTTCATCTTTTTTTAGTGGAGTATCCGGGTCCATGGTAATATTGAAATCATCTCCCTGCATAACAGCTACAACATTGACCTTGTATTTTTTTCTAAGCTCTAATTCTCTGAGAGATTTTCCAACCCATTCTTCTTTTGGATACATTTCAACAAGACTACTGGTATCTGAAATGTCAAAATAATCAATAAAGTTTTCAGCAATGATTTTCTGGCACATACGAACACCGGATTCCTGTTCCGGATAAATAACAGTATCAGCACCGACTTTTTCAATAATGTTCCCCATTAATGCATCCTTAGCTTTGGCGATTACCTGGGGAACGCCTAATGATTTTGCTGTTACAATAGACATTATGGTAGGCTCTAGATGATCAGACATACCGGTAACTACAACATCCATATCTCCAATGCCGGCCTCTTCAAGTGCCTTTGGATCTCTTGCGTCGATGGTCATTGCACAGGTAACATTCTCCGCAATTTCATTTATCAGACTGCTATTATGGTCGAATACCATAACGTCACATCCGTTTTTATATAATTCCTTTGCTACACTTAATCCAAATCTTCCGATTCCAATTACAGCCACTGATTTTTTCATAACTTCCTCCTTATGTTATCCCACCATGATTTTTGCCTGTGCATGATGTACGGCATTTTTAGATGATGCTTTTTGTCCAAAGAATATAAACATGGAAATAGGACCAATTCGTCCTAAATACATACAAATAATAATGCAAATTTTTCCAAAGGTATTCAATGTAGGTGTAATATCCCTGCTTAATCCAACAGTAGCGATGGCACTTACTACTTCAAAGGTACTGTCGGTCATAGATAAATCATTTGTAAGCATTAACAATATACTGAATATTAATATCATTGCAAAGCTAATCATGGTTACACTAATGGACCGTCTGATTAAATCCGGATAAATAGATTTTCTAAATGCCAATGTTTCATTTTGTCCCTTAATTACTGCGATTACGGTGTAAACAATAACAGCGGCAGTGACAGTCTTGATACCACCTGCAGTACCTACAGGAGAACCTCCGATTAACATGATGCAATTTCCTAATAATACAGACGCCTCTGTTAATCCTGCCTGACTGATAGCTGCAAACCCGGCAGTACGATAGGTAACAGATTGGAATAAAGAATTTAAAAGCTTGTTACCAAATGAAAGGTTGCCTAAGGTTTCCGGATTATTAAATTCAAATAAAAGGGTAGCTAAAAATCCCAGCACAATTAAAAATAGTGTGGTAGTAAGTACTACCTTTGTATGAGTTGTGAGATTACGTAGATAATCCCTTTTCTTGATTTGTTTATGGTGGATTAGCCTTGCAACATGAAGAAAATCTCTCCATACCACAAAACCGATTCCTCCTGATACAATCATAAGCATGGTAGTAAATAAAACTAGTGGTGAGGTCTGATACTGCATCAGACTATCCGGCCCTAATATGTCAATTCCGGCATTACAAAAAGCAGAAATAGCATTGAAGAAGGAATACCAGATTCCTCTGACACCATACTTTGGAACAAATGCAATCATATAAAGACAGCCACCTACAAATTCAATGAGTAAAGTTCCCTGAATGACATGCTTTACAAAAGCACTTAAATTCCGAAGGTTGTCTAAGCCAAAGGCATTCTGAATGGTAAGGTTATCTTTCAGTGAAATGCGTCTGTTGAGAACAAGCATAACCCCTGTGGTTAATGCAACTATTCCCAAACCGCCTAACTGGATTAATATTAAAATGACAATTTTTCCAAATAAGGTCCAATAAGAATAGGTTGGAACTACTACAAGTCCCGTCACACAAACGGAGGTGGTAGCAGTAAATAAAGCTGTTAAAAAATCACAATCCCCTTCCACGGATGAAATGGGAAGCATTAATAAAAGTGCACCTATTAGGATGGTAACTAAAAATCCTAATAGAATTTTTGTTGTTGCAGACATTTTCTTCATTTTTTGTTCCTCTGATATATTATAAATTATTCGTTCCCTTATTTAACCTGGTTATAATTAATGTAATGATTGGATTTTATTGGGTGATACGTAATTTGCCGTTACCCAATGATAGTCCTAACGCCTATCTTATTCTTATACACTTCATTTGTCAAAAAAATTTTAAAAAAAATAAAAACCTACTAGACAAATAGGATTATACGTGATATTATTATCCCTGTAATCAGATAGGAATTAAGGAGAAAGGACGTGATAGCATGAATATAACAATGAAAATTCATTATTCTTCAGTCTATTACGGTGAATGTTGTAACCGACGAATGTGACATAAAATCAATATTCGATTCTAAAGGCTTCGAATGAAAGATAAAATGTGGATGTTTTAGAAAGCTACATTTGATTATGAATGATTCAAATGAAATTATATAATACATAGAATCTATAAGAAAATGGAGAAAGTCCATTAAGCAAAACAAACTTAGAAAGTATGATGACAATCCACTATAGAAATGGATGAATGTCTGTTTAATTATTAGAAGAAAGAGGTAATGATTATGGGAAAGAAAACAAGAGCAGAAAGAAATTTTAAATTTGAAACAAAACAGTTACATGTTGGTCAGGAGCATGCAGATCCGGTAACAGATGCCAGAGCAGTTCCGATTTACTTGACATCTTCTTATGTATTCCATAACAGTCAGCATGCAGCAGACCGTTTTGGCCTTCGTGATGCCGGTAATATTTACGGAAGATTAACAAATCCAACAGAGGATATTTTTGAACAAAGAATTGCTGCATTAGAAGGTGGTGTAGCAGCAGTTGCTGTTGGTTCCGGTGCAGCTGCATTAACCTATGCATTACAAACAGCAGCCCACGCAGGGGATCATATTGTGGCAGCAAAGAATATTTATGGAGGAACCTACAATTTATTAGCTCACACATTGCCTGACTATGGAATTGAAGCTACTTTTGTAGATCCATTTGATTATGATGGTATTAAGGCTGCTATTAAGGAAAATACAAAAGCAATTGAAATTGAAACCTTAGGAAATCCCAACTCAGAGGTGGTTGATATTGAAAGAATCGCTAATATTGCCCATGAAGCAGGAATTCCATTAATTGTAGATAACACATTTGCAACACCTTATCTTGTAAGACCAATTGAATATGGTGCGGATATTGTTGTTCATTCTGCCACAAAGTTCATTGGTGGTCATGGAACTGCAATTGGTGGTGTGATTATTGATAGTGGAAACTTTGACTGGACCAAGAGTGATAAATTCCCATGGTTAACAGAGCCTAATGTATCATACCATGGAGTAAGCTTTGCAAAGGATTGCGCACCGGCAGCGTTTGTAACTTATATTCGTGCTATTTTACTACGTGATACAGGTGCAACAATTTCACCGGTTCATTCCTTTATTTTCCTGCAGGGCTTAGAAACATTATCTCTTCGTGTGGAGCGCCATGTGGAAAATGCATTAAAGGTTGTAAAATACTTAGAGAGTCAGCCATTGGTAGAGAAGGTAAATCATCCGTCTATTTCAAAGGATCCTGTGCAGCAGGAATTATATAAGAAATATTTCCCTAATGGTGGTGGTTCTATCTTTACCTTTGAAATTAAGGGAGATGCAAAAACAGCACAGGCATTCATCGATCAGTTAGAGCTGTTCTCATTACTTGCAAACGTAGCAGATGTGAAATCTTTAGCAATTCACCCTGCATCAACTACTCATTCAGAGTGCAATGAGGCAGAGCTTCTTGACCAGGGAATTAAGCCTAACACCATTCGTCTTTCTATCGGTACAGAGAATATTGACGATATTATTGAAGATTTGGATGAAGCATTTAAGGCGATTTCATAGTTATATGTGAAGTAATTATGATAAATCATGATTGAAATGCAATAATTTGACTATAGATAAATATGGTTGAAACTAATATATGGAATTGATAGTCAGATATGAAAGCAATTTCCTTATTGTAAATGAAAAAGTGTATTCTTGTAGATGGTTGGTTTGCAAGAATACACTTTTTGTTGTAGATTTGTCAGTTGGTAGGGTTCTTGCAGAAAACAACACCCCGGACACTGGAATATCACAGTATCCGGGGTGTATGGTTATCCATTTGCTTTTATTTGGCATCTGACATTTTGGTCAATTCATCATAAATTTCTTCCTCATCATATCGATTGTCACAGTATTTTACTGCATCGCATATCTTTTGAATCGTAGAAATATCTTCCTCTAATTCATTCGCAATTATATCCTGTGTCTTACCTTTTTGTAGTTTCCGGCAAACCAGGTGAATCAGTTTTATGCATTGACCTTTTTCTTCACCCTCTTGGCGTCCTTGCGCAATTCCTTGCCGCAATCCACGACTGTAAAGACCGTTTTCTATGGCAATGGAATCCTTCCTTGCCTCACACTGCATACGGATTTTCTCATCTTCACTTAACTGTGCCATAGTGTAAATACATTCATCTATGGCTTCATTTTTCTGTGCTAACATGCGAATCTCCTCCCAACTGTCTGCCTTAAATACCTGCGCCCATTGGAATAATTCCCTATCCACAGACTAAAAGCGTTTCGCACATAACATAAACAAAAGTTATCTGACTGCAAAGTAAAGGAGTACAAGGATACCAAGGATAATCCGGTACCATCCAAATACCTTGAAGTCATGCTTCTTAATGTATCCCATAAGGAATTTGATTGCAAATATGGATACACCGAAAGCAACAAGCATACCAAATAATAAAACTGCAAGCTCGGTTCCTGTAAAGGCGAGACCGAATTTCAACAGTTTAATAAAGCTTGCACCAAACATAACAGGAATTGCAAGGAAGAAGGTGAATTCCGCTGCAATTTCTCTGGAGGTTCCGATTAAAATACCACCAATGATAGTAGAACCGGAACGGGAAGTTCCCGGCACTAAGGAAAGTACCTGAAAAATACCGATTAATAACGCATCCTTGAAGGACAGCGTTTCTAATGATGTAATCTTAGGCTGTCTTTTTTTGTTGTAATTTTCAATAATGATAAAAATGATACCATAAAGAATTAGCATCAAAGCAACCACGGTGGAGTTGTGTAAATGTTCATCCATCCAATCGTCAAGAGGAAGTCCCACAACCATGGCAGGAATGCAGGCGACAACGATTTTTAACCATAGTATAATTTTATCCATATAACAGAAATTGTTACAAAAATTCTGGAAGCCTTTCATAAAACCATCTGGGGCAGGGGTCTGAAACCAGCTTTTCTTTGGTGCTGTTTTTTTGGTATGAAATGGCCATAGCTTATTCCAATATAAAACCACCACTGCAAGAATTGCACCCAGCTGAATGACGACATCAAACATTTCCATGAATTCTTCGCTTTGGTTTAGTTTAATAAATTCATTTACTAAAATAAGATGTCCTGTGCTGCTGATGGGAAGCCATTCTGTAATACCTTCCACAATGCCGAGTATTAAAACTTTAAACCATTCAATCATGATGTTAGGGCTCCTTTATACGATTTCTAGAATTGTGTTTACCATGCGGTCATTTTGCTCCGGCTTTAAGAAACAGAAACGGACATATTTCTCCCCTAATCCTTCATAATCGGTACAGTCTCTAATCATAAAACCTTTCTTTAAACAGTATTCAAATACTTCTGTTGCGGTTAAGTCTTCTTTTAACAGTTTGATTAAAATAAAGTTAGCATCCGGCTTGAATACTTTAATTGTTTTACGGCTGCATAATGCAGAGTATATTAAGTTACGTTCTGTCTGAATTAAACTGCTTGTAAGATTAATGTAATGTTCGTCACTAAACATAACACTTGCAATAGAAGCAAGGGAATTAATGTTCCATGGAACTTTGGAATCATCTGCTGCTTCTAAATATTCTTTGTTACTTGTAATTGCATATCCAAGTCGAAGTCCCGGTGTACAGAAAAATTTGGAAGTACTGCGAAGGACTAACAAATTGTCGTAGGATTGGGTAAGGGATACAGCAGAAATTTGTGAAACGTTATTTACAAATTCTACGTATGTTTCATCTACCATTACAAAAATATTCAGCCTTTGACAGGCATCCACAATCAAACCCATATTTTCTTTGGAAATGGCCTTTCCTGTTGGATTGTTTGGGTTGCAAATAATAACCATATCAATACCCTCATGAAGAGAATCTATGAAATGCTGAACATATAATTCAAAATCATTTAACTGGTCAAGCATATACATCTCGACCTCACTGCCAACAAGCTCGGCAGCGGTTTTGTATTCTGAATAGGTTGGTCCAAGAATAACTGTTTTATCAGGTTTTAATGTAATAAGTGCATTTCTGATTAATTCGGATGTTCCATTTCCTAAAATGATTTGTTCCATATTCACATCGCAGTAATTTCCAATAGCAGTACGAAGTCGTGCATAGTTCCGTTCAGGATAGTCTTCCACAACATCAATATATTCTATTAATGCTTCCTTTGTCATTGGTGACATGCCAAGAGGATTTACATTAGATGCATATGGTAGAATGCTGTCTTGCGCAATGCGGTATTTCTGAGAAATCACTTCAAGGTCACTGCCGTGAAAAGCTTCGTTTTTGTTTCCCATAATTAACCTCCTAATGATATTTTATGATTTGACATATAGTTATCATGACTTATGTGGCGGGATAATCAGATAAAATCCGGTTGATTTGTTATCCCTGCAATCTCGTGTCAATTCTCTTTCCAATTCTCTTTCCAATTCAATCATAATTTGTTATAATGCCAATTAAGTATGTATTACAAATTTATCATATGATTGGGAAAATGGTTCTATCTCTTATTATATAGTTTGAGGGACAAAACTGCAATGTCAAATGATAAAAACAAGTTATAGAATGGAATGAACAAATGAAAAGTAAAGTGGAACAATACGCAAAAGGTGACTTTTATGTAGAATATCCCAAGGTCACTTTTAGCAAAAGTCATTTACAACTTAAGATAGAGTCAGGCAGCATTTATACGGGAAGCATTGAAGTAGTATCTGAAAATGATGTACCAATGAAAATGATGGTATATGATGATGCTTATTTGTTGCGCTTTAAAGAACATAGCATTATTGGGAAAAAAGGAACCATTGATATTACTTTTGATGCGTCGAAAAGAAAAAAGGGTGCTACCTTTGAAGGCAATATTTATATGATTGGTAACGGAATCGAAAAGAAAATTCCTTATCATATTGAGGTTGTTGCACCTTTTATTGATGCAGATGGTGTCGCATTAGAAGACTTAATGAAGTTCTCTGCGCTTGCAGAAGCAAATTGGGATAAGGCATTAGATATTTTTTACTCCTCTGAATTTGTGAAAACCTTATTAAAAGGGAATTCAGAATATATGCAGGCGTATCATAGCATTAAAGATTCCAAAGATAAAAATCAGGCATTAGAGGAATTTTTGGTTTATATTCACAAAAAACGTGCCATGTTATTTCAGGTGGAACACGACCGTTTTCAGTTTCATTTCCCTAAAATGCGGGAAGAACATCAGTTGATTCTTCGGAAAAATACATGGGGTTACTGTAAGATGCAGGTAAAGACAGATGCAAAATTTATTGAACTGCATCAGGACTATATTTGCAGTAAAGATGCCGAAGGGGATACTTGTGTATTGTCTTATACACTAGATCCTGAATTGTTAGATGAGCATGAAGCTGCGTCAGGTAAGATTATATTTGAAAACACATATCAGAAAATAGAGGTTGCTATTATTATTCGGAAACCGGAAGAGACTGCAAGAGTATATGTTCATAAAAACAGAGATTATCATCTTGCAAAAATAGAGGTTGCGGCACTATATCATAATTATTTAAATTATAGAATTGGGTTGTTGTCTTTACAGCAATTTATTGATAATACAAAACAATCTTTAGAAGAACTGATTCGGTTAGAACCCAAAACAGGAATCTATAAGTTAGGTCTGCTTCATATGGGAATTCTCGGGGGAAATGAGAATAATGTAAAACAGGAAATTCGCCGTATGGAAGCTGATATGGACAAAACCATGGAAGGCTCAAAAGAGCATTGCTATTATTTGTACATTAAGGCGTTGTTGTCAAAGGATGTCCGGCAAATTGTAAATGCCTGCCAGGAAATTGAGAATGCCCTAACCGGCGAACAGGACAAATTATTTTATTTCTGGCTGTTAATTTATTTGGATGAACGATACCAAAAGGATAAGAGCTGGCTGTTTTCTCAAATTGAGGGGCTGTATATGGGTGGATATGAAAGTCCTGTTCTGGCAATTGAAGTATGTGATTTGATTAACCAGGAACCTTTACTTTTGAAAAAATTGTCTAAGGTTGAAATTGCTGCACTCAGATTTGGATTAAAAAACCATTATCTTAGCAAAGAAGCAGAAACAGAATTTTTGCAGCTGGTTACGAAGGAAAATAAATTCCGCCCACAGGTATTTTCTCTTCTTCGTATGATTTATGAAAGAGATAAAAAACCGGAAATTGTAAAGCTAATGTGTGCTTTATTAATTAGAGGTGCCAAGTTAGAAGAGCGTTATCATCCTTATTACACAGAGGGAATTAAATGCGGCTACAAGATTGTTGGCATACAGGAAAATTATCTCCGTACTATGAATCGGAACCAGTATGAATTAATTCCGGATTCGGTGCTTCGTTATTTTAATTATAAGAGTTATTTAACGGATAGTGAATATGCATATCTTTATGCCAATGTAATTGTGAATAAAAGAAAATATTTGAATCAGTATGAAGAATACCTGCCAAACATGGAAGCATTTATGCGTGAGCAGATTGTGAAAGGAAATATGAGTGATGACTTAAGTATTCTTTATGGAGAATTTTTACGCCCACAATCAGTAAATGCTAATTTTGCTGCCAGTTTGCCTAATGTGATATTCAAACGAAAATTAACTGTAGCCAATGATAATATTGTTGCTGTTATTGTATCTCATGAAGAATTACAGGAAGAAATCATGGTTCCTGTTGTGAATCATGTTGCATATGTTGATATTATTACAGAATCTGCGGTGGTTTCTCTTGTGGACAAGCAGCAAAACAGATATGTAAGTACCATTCCTTACAAGCTGCAAAAGCTTGTAGATGAAACGGAATACATGGATTTGTTAGAGCAGTATAACAGTGATGATTATCATTATGTTTTATATCAATATTATGGAAAGAAAGCCTATGAACCTTCTAATGCAGAAGAAGTGAATATTGCAAGAGATATGATTTCTTTCCGCCAAATTAGCGAGGTGACAAAACAGCAGGCGATTTTTGGTATTGTCAAATACTATAGACAATATTTAGATACGGATATTTTGGCATCTTATTTAAAACGTGTTGATATGGAGTATGTATCCAAAAAAGACGCAGTGTTTTATATTGACAGCCTGTTAAAAGTGCAGATGTTTGATACCGGATATGAAGCTGTGAAGCGTTTTGGATACCAGGGTGTAGATGTGGATTTACTGGTGGATTTGGTAGAAGCATTGAAATCCTATTCCCAGTATGCAGGAGAAGAAAACCTGATTGCAATATCCAATTATTTATTCCGTATGGGACATGATACGCCTTTGGTTCTTTCTTATTTGGTGGATTATTATCAAAGTGGATTAAAGGATATGATTCGTTTGTGGAAACGTGCTACCACAAGAATTAACCACCTTGATATGTTAGAGGAAAATATAATTTGTGAAACACTTTATACAGAACAGTGGAATAAAGATGTGTTTACGATTTTCTCCCGTTTTGTGGATAAAAAAAGAAGAGGCATGGTTGTGAAAGCATTCTTTAAACGTGCTGCCTTTGCATATTTAATTGAGGATGAGGATTTACCGGAAACCTTTTTTGAAGCATTATATCGTCAGATGAATTCCTTTGATTTGTCAGATGATATATGTACCGCAGCACTGCTGTTATATTTTAGCCGGCAAACAAAGTTAGAGGAACATGAAATTACATGGATTCAGAATCAGGTTACCGGTTTTGAAAAACGCGGTATACTGCTTCCGTTCTTTAGAAACTTCAAAAATCATATGAAACTTCCTAAGGATTTGTTCCTTGAAACATATGTGGTAACAAAGGATAAGGCAGGAAAGGACATCTCTTTCCGATACGGTATTCAGGTAGGGGTTGAAAAACCGGAATGTAAAAAGGAAGCCCGAATGATGGAGCTGTTACCGGGTTACTATATCAAGGAATTTGTGCTGTTTCATGGTGAAAATCTCCTTTATGAAATGCCTGAGGAGAATGTGAACCGAACTGTGGTTTATGAAAGTGAAGCAATGAAAGCCAAAGGAGAATCGGAAGAATATGAAAACCGGTTTGAAATGCTAAATTCCATGTTATTAAATCAGGAAATTGGTGCAAACCAAATGCTTATAGATAAGATTGACAGATATTTGAAGTTAGCTACCATTGTGGAGGAAAATCTTCAGGTATCAGACTAGTGCAGGAGACGTAATATGAAGGAAATATATCTAGGTTTGGATTTATGTAAAAAAAGCATACAGTTAAGCTATTATCGTGAAGATAAGTCTGAACCCCAGTCTATTTGCCAACCGAATAATATGGAAACCTTTTTGTTTCCCAATGTAATGTTTTATGCAACAGAAGAGAAAAAATGGTATGTAGGAAATGATGTGGCAGATGTTCGTTTTACAAAGGAAGGTACCATTGTAGAAAATGTTGTGGCGAATATTGATGCGGACAGTCATATTGTGATTGACAGTGCATCCTATACCTATGAAACCCTTCTTCTTATTTTGCTACAAACCCATGTTAAGAATTTTCTTTCCAGAAGTGAGGATTATGTACTAAAGGGTATCACAGTAACCATAGAAGAATATCATCCTATTGTTTATAAAGTATTACAGAAATTTGCAAAGGAAATGGAGTTAGACAATGAGCATTTTGCTGTAATTAGCCATGAAACGGCATTTTTCCAGTTCGTAATGAATCAGGATGAAAAGCTGCATACCAATAGTGTATCCATGTTTGATTATAGCCATGATGGAATGGAGTATTATCGTATTGACAGAAAAAATCAAAGAAATACCAAGATTTATTATCTGGGTTTTGAAAGCTTGCGTGAGGACTTACCATATACAAAATTATTCGAAGATGTGGAAGAATTAGATCAAACATTTTCTGTGATTGCAAAGAAAAAAATGAGAGAAACCTATGTGTCAGCTGTTTATCTTACGGGTCCCGGCTTTAATGATAATTGGATTAGGGAAACCCAAAAGGTTTTGTGTGATGGCAGACGTGTATTTATGGGACAAAATATTTTTACAAAGGGAGCCTGTTACCATGCAAAATTTGGGGCTTATGAAAATGGCAATGATATTATTCTTTGTACACAGGGCAGTATTCCCTTTGATATTGGGGTAAGTATTGGTGACCCGGAGGGGCGTAATCATTTTCATCCAATTGCAATTGGTGGAAGAGAATGGTACAACATGCGTGGTAAAGTAACATTGTTCTTAGACGATACAAACCGGATTGATATGGTATATCGGGATAAGGTGACAAAAGAAACACAAAAAGAAGTGATTGAGATTACCGGGTTGCCCCACAGACCGCCTAAAACAACGAAAATATCCCTGGAAGTTGAAATGTTTAATGCGACCATGGGGGCGATTGTGATTAGGGATGAAGGATTTGGGACAATTTATCCAACGACAAACAAGATTTACCGTAAAGAGTTTTCGGTAACATTATAGAGGTGAAAAAATGGCTAGAGTAATATTGTGTGAAACAACACCTGCTACAAGTTCATATATATTTCCTAATACAAGAATAGAAGTGTTTTCCTATGAGGAGCTTTGTTATTACATATATAATAATGCAGCTTTGATTTCTCAGGAATATATTGGTGTGGGAATGTTTAACTGGATTGAAAACGGATTGCATCTTCCGGATCTTGCTAAGACCCTTCGTAAGAAAAAGGATAAAGAAGGTACGGACCTTACTGATTTGTTGACTGCCATTTTAACCTATCGAGAGTATTACACCATAGAGGAAGTAAAAGATTTTATATTCCGATTAGAGCGAATGAAGGGAATGTCTAAGCCACAGTTTCGTAAATTGCAGGGAGATGGATTTTTACGATATCACAAATATATGAAGGCAAATGCAATTTATGATGAAATCTTAGAACAATATCCGGATTTGAAAAATGAAGAATTGTTAGGTTCTCTTTATCACAATAAAGCAGTAGCACTGGCATATAATTTTGAGATTCGCCAGGCAATGGAAACCTATTTGAAAGCATATAGTTATACCGGTAAGAAAGAAACCATTTACGAGTATCTGCTTTTGGCAGCAACCTTTTATGACGAAAAAGAGGTACAGGTGTTGGCAAAATATTATGATGCGGAAGAATTGCTGATTCCAATATATGATGCCATACACGATGGTGAGGCGGATGTAAAAGGTTCGCCGATTTATAATCGCATGGAAAAGGCCATGTATCACTATCAGAAGAATAATTTGACAGATTTTAACAAACGAATGGATACTGTGTTAGAAGAATTGAAAAGAGATTTCAGGGAACAGACGGTATAGGAGAAAAAATATGGGATTGGTAGCATTAGTAAAGGATATCTTTACTAAGACGGAAGTCACAGAAGAAACATTTGAATATGAAAGTATTGACAGCTATCTTGCAAAACAGGCAAAAAAGGAACAGGATGAACCTCTGGATGATGTTGCATATATGTGCGACCAGATTGTGGATGCTACTTATCAGATGGAGGATTTGCGGGTAGAATATGATATGGTTACTTCATATTTTACAGATATTCAGCTGATAGAAAGTCTGCCTCAAAATGTTCGAAAAGAAATCATGGATATTGCCAAAAAAATTACTTTTTTAGAGAACGAAACAACCCAGTTTTTACATTCGGATGACAGAATCAGTGATGAGAATTTCCGTTTGATTCAGGGCCTGGAAAAAGAATTGACAGAGATTTTTGGACAATTAAAAGAACTAGAGGATATGGATTTAAAAATAAAAAGAGACATGAAGCACTTAGAAGGCGAGAAAAACACCCAGGAATATATACAGGATTCCGTTGAACACAAACAAGGCAGACTTCGCATTTTTATGATTGCCTTTGGAACGGTTTCGGCATTGGCAGTAACAACATTAGCTTTAATTGGGTTGCTTGCTGAGGTTAACATGATTATTCCGATTTTAGTTATATTGCTTGTGGTAGTTGCCATGGCTGCTTTGTGTATTGTGACATATCGTAATTTATCATATGAATATAAGATGTCTGAGTTAAGAGAAAATCGTGCCATTAATTTAATGAATAAGGTGAAAATTAAGTTTATTAATAATACTTCTACTTTGGATTATTTGTATAGCAAATATAATATTAAAAGTTTGCGTGAGTTAGAATATTTGTATGAACAGTACTTAATTATGGTAGATGAAGTTCGTAAGTATCAAAAGTCTGCCGGTAATTTAAGAGAATATAGTGATGCTTTAACAAAGCTTTTGTTTTCCCATGGAATAAAAGATCCGGATATCTGGGCAAAACAGTCTGCGGCTTTAATTGATAGCAGGGAAATGGTAGAGGTAAAACATTCCCTGAATGTAAGAAGACAAAAGCTGAGAGAACAAATTGCCTATAACGAAGACTTGCGGTTAAAGGGATTAAAAAACATTAAAGAAATGTTAAAGGAAAATCCGGAGCTTCGGGCACAGGTGAAACGAGAACTGGAAGTATATCATATTAATTTACAATAGTAAGGAAGCGTTAATGATGGAAAAAGCATTACCTAAAATTTTAAATAAAGATTCCTACGGTTTGACATGGTATGAACATGCACAGCCTTATTATGGAAGTCATAGAGGGATGCGTTTTCGCATTGCCAGAGATCCTATGGAGGATGTGGCATTAGCACCGGCAGATAAAAAAGGGGATGCAGAATTTGAAGTGATTATCTGGCCGGAACCATTTTCTTTCGAGGCAACTGCGGATGACAAAAAAACATCCCAAAAATTTCCTTTTACTGTTGAAGGAAAAGAAGAAATGATTGCCTGGTTAAATGAACAATATGAAAGCCGCTTGGAGGAATGGGAGGCTGTAAGAGGTCGATATTAGTTTTTTGAGGTGAAAAATGGCAAAAAAAAATTATTATGTTGTTGTAAAAGGAAGAACCCCCGGAATCTATTTTTCCTGGGAGGATTGTAAAGCTCAAATTGATCATTTTTCCGGTGCTGTATATAAGGGCTTTGTAACCTTGTCAGAGGCTGAGGATTTTTTGAAACAAATGGAAGGTATGGGTGATTTTGCAAATAAGCAGGAACAAACAGCCACTGTAAAAACAACAGGAAACCTTGGGAAAGACATTGGGGATGTGGTTGTTTCATCAAATGATGAGAATATACCTAAAGTATCCACCGATACCTGTCTTGTGGCTTACGTAGATGGAAGCTATGATGACAGCCAAAAACGATATGCTTATGGATGTGTGTTTGTTTTACCGGATAAGGTTGTTACACTAAATGGTAGTGATGCAGATGAAACCTATCTTTCCATGCGAAATGTAGCGGGAGAAATTCTTGGTAGTGAACATGCCATTGACTGGGCTATTGAAAATGGTTATGAGAAAATCGTAATCTTCTATGATTATGAGGGAATTGAAAAATGGGCGAATGATATTTGGAAGGCAAATAAGCCTGGAACCATTCGTTATAAGGATTTTGTGAAGGCTAAGCGGACGAAGATAGAAATCTGTTTTTGTAAGGTGGCGGCCCATACCGGGGATACCTATAATGAAATGGCGGATAAGCTTGCAAAAGAAGCGTTAGGAATTGATATTGCATAAGTAGGAGGGATTATGGAGTTTAGCAAATATTTTGATCACACTATTTTAAAGGCGGATGCAACCTATGATGATGTAGAACGAATATGTCGTGAGGCAATTCAGTATCAATTTGCGTCAGTTTGTGTTAACAGTGCTTACACAAAGCAGGTTGCCTGCATACTAGAAGACACAGACATTGATGTATGTGCTGTGGTAGGATTTCCCCTTGGTGCCATGAGTACTGCGGCAAAGCAGTTTGAGGCATTAACAGCCATTGAAGATGGGGCAACAGAAATTGATATGGTTATCAATGTAGGTGCCATGAAGGATGAGGATTACGAAACTGTAAAAGAGGATATTGAAGCAGTAAAGGAAGTCTGTGTCCATAATACCATGGGACGAAATGTTTTGCTGAAGGTTATTATTGAAACCTGTCTGTTAAATGAAGAAGAGAAGATAAAGGCTTGTGAGCTTTCAGTTGAAGCCGGTGCGGATTTTGTAAAAACCTCCACAGGTTTTTCTACAGGAGGTGCCACTGTAGAAGATGTTTCCTTGATGCGTAAAACAGTAGATGAAAAAACAACCGCATTGGAAAAAGAAACCGGAAAGACCTGGAATAGGGTAAAGGTGAAAGCTTCCGGTGGAATTCGGGATTTAGAAACTGCTAAGGCTATGATAGCGGCAGGAGCAGACCGACTTGGAACATCTGCAACTGTTGATATTGTAACCGCCCGGTAAATAGCTATAATAGATAAGGATTGTTATTAATGTTTGAATGAGAATGACCTTTTGATTATTATTTTGATAAGGAAGGCATTGCTCTTAAATAAAGATAGGAGGAGAATCATGAGACGGTTTAGAAAACTTACCAGCTTTGTGTTAGCTGGTGCAATGGTGCTTAGTATGGCGGGCTGTGGAAAAAAGGAAGAAGCTACAACCACAGAGGAAGCAGCAGTTGAGGTGACACAAGAGGTTACTACGGAACAGGCAGAAGTGGTAGAGGATGAAAGCAACCTTATTTCTAACGGAGATTTATCTCAGGGTGATAAGGATTTTAGTATGTACTCAAATGGTGGTATTGCAACCATGAAGGTGAATAAAGACCAGCAGCTTCAGATTGATATTAAGAAGGTTGGTGGTGTTGAACACGGCGTTCAGATTTATCAGGATGGTTTTGCATTGAATAAAAATGCAGAATACAAAATGTCTTTGGATATGTCTTCTACATATGAAAGAGACTTAGACATTCGTTTTCAGTTAAATGGTGGTGATTATCATGCATATCATGCTGAAACAGTTCATGTAACACCTGAAATGCAGCATATTGAATTTACCTTTGTAATGGAAGAGGAATCAGATCCTGCACCAAGATTGTGCTTTAACATGGGTTATACAAACTCTATGAAGGAAGCAGGAATCGATAAAGGTGATGTGGAAGAGCATACTGTATTGATAGATAATATGAGATTAGAGTGTACAGATGATTCCAATGCAGTTGCAGCTACTGTTGGAGTGGATACACCTCCAATTAAAGTAAATCAGTTAGGTTATACACCAAATGCTATGAAGACTGTATTATTTGCAGATATTACAGGTGACAGCTTCCAGGTAGTTAATGTAGAAAACGGTGAGGTTGCATTTGAAGGAACAATGTCAGAGGCAGTACATAGTGCAGGTGCAGATGAGGATGTAAGGGTTGGTGATTTCTCTGAGCTAACAGCAGAGGGTACTTATAAGGTTGTTGTTGGTGACAAAGAGTCTTATGAATTTGTAATTAACAAGGATCCATATGGAGACAGCTTTGGAAAGATTGTAAATATGTTCTACTTACAGCGTTGTGGACAGGAATTACCGGAAGAGTATGCAGGTACCTTTAGCCATCCGGCGTGTCATACAGGAACAGTGACGGTTTACGGCTCTGATAAAACATTAGATTCTGTTGGTGGTTGGCATGATGCGGGTGACTATGGCCGTTATGTCGTTCCGGGAGCAAAGGCTGTTGCAGATTTGTTGTTGGCATATGAAGCAAATCCGGATGCATTTAGTGATAGCATGAATATTCCGGAAAGTGGTAATAAGATTAGTGATATTTTAGATGAAGCTAAGTATGAATTAGATTGGATGTTTTCAATGCAAAAGGAAACCGGTGGTGTATATCACAAGGTTACATGTAAGGTATTCCCTGAGACTGTAATGCCGGAGGAAGAAACAGATGATTTGTATGCATGTACTGTTTCTGCTACTGCTTCCGGTGATTTTGCAGCTGTAATGGCAATGGCATCAAGAATTTATGGACAAAGTAATAATCCTGAGTTGAAAGAGTTTGCAGATAAATGTCTGGAAGCATCAAAGAAGGCATACAATTATTTAACAGAGAATTTAAATAAGAGTGGATTTAAGAATCCGGCAGGTGTTGTTACCGGTGAGTATCCGGATGGTGTTTGTTCAGATGAATTCTTCTGGGCTGCAGCTGAGCTTTATAAGACAACCGGTGATACAGCTTATATTAAGGATATCAAAGACAACATGAGTAAAATTGAAAACTTCTCTGGTTTTGGATGGGCTGACGTAGGTGGTTATGGTTCTTATGCATTATTAACAGCAGAGGGTGCAGCAGATGCAGATCAGGATGTTTATCAGTCGGTTCATGATGCATTTATTGGTGATGCTGATAAGGTTGTAAAGACAAGCTCAGAAAACGGATACCTTGTAAATCGTGATGAGGAATTTGAGTGGGGTTCTAATATGGGTATTGCAAATGATGGTATGTTACTTTCTTTGGCAAATCAGGTTGAAGAAAAGGATGATTACAAAGCATTTGCGAAGCATCATTTGGATTATATATTTGGTATGAATGCTACAGGCTACTGCTTTGTGACTGGCGTTGGCAGTCAGTATCCGGAGCATCCACATCACAGACCTTCGCAGGCAACAGAGGTTTGCATGCCCGGTATGTTAGTTGGTGGTCCTGACAGTAAGCTGGAAGATCCATATGCAAAGGCTGTTTGTAAGGATATTCCGGCAGCAAAATGTTATATAGATAATGAGCAAAGTTATTCTATGAATGAGATTACAATTTACTGGAATTCACCACTTGTATATTTAATGGTGGCAACACAGGAGAATTAATTTTTAACGGAAGCAATACGGAAGAATTAATTTTTTGTGGAGTAGTGAATATAATCACTTGATTTTAATGAATGTTGTAATTTATTTGTAATTTATATAGAAGAGACGAGAGTGTGTGATAACATTTTCGTCTCTTTTTTTCTGAAAATGATGAGGTGGGCATAGGTTCGAGCTTATACGAGAATTTTTATTTGTGTTATTATCGATTCCGCCGAAGGGATTTTTAGCACGATACTAAAGTGACAACATTCTTACATTTTTGTAATATTCTTGCGTATATCCACAATATGTTGTAGTATGGAAAAAATTGAGGGATTTTTTAAACTATGAATGTGTTTTATTGTAATGCGAATGAACATTATCATAAGCATACGTTGTTTCATTTGTATCATGTCAAAATGAAAATGTTATGGTTTGAAAATTTCCCATGAAAGATGGAATGAAACCAATGTGAAAGGAGAAAACATGGAATCCTTAATTGAAGTAAGGGATATGTATAAAATATATAATCCTGGAGAAAATGAAGTCCGTGCTTTAGATGGTGTCAGTCTGGAGGTACAGGAGGGTGAGTTTGTAGCCATTATCGGACATTCCGGTTCCGGTAAATCTACCCTGATGAATATGTTAGGGTGTCTGGATGTACCAACAGCGGGAACTTACATATTAAACGGAAAAGATGTTTCGGGACTTACGGATAATGAATTGTCAGATGTTAGAAATAATTATATCGGGTTTATTTTTCAGGGCTTTAATCTGATTCCTAATCTGACTGCTCTTGAAAATGTAGAGCTTCCTTTGATTTACAGAAAAGTAGACAGGGCAACAAGAAAACGGCTTTCTGAGGAAGCATTAGAAAAGGTAGGTTTGAAGGACCGTATGAAGCATAAGCCGGCAGAAATGTCCGGTGGTCAGCAACAAAGAGTTGCCATTGCAAGAGCCATTGCTATGTCGCCTCCATTAATTTTGGCGGACGAGCCTACGGGAAACTTAGATTCAAAATCCACAAAGGATATTATGAATATATTAGATGAATTAAATGAACAGGGTAATACCATTGTTTTGATTACCCATGATGATGGAATTGCCGCAAATGCAAAACGTGTTGTCCGGATTATGGATGGTAAAATTGAATCCGATACCAAAAAGGATAATTTGGAAGTAACGACAATGCAGGATGAGGAAGAAGCAATCACGAAAGAGAATGAATCAGAAGTAACTATGAAACAGGATGAAACCGCAAATGATATGGAATAAGATGGGAGATAATTATGAGTGAAGAAAATGTGAAAATGAAAAAACAAAGAAAAATAAAACCATGGATGATTGTTGTGGCAGTTGTGGGAATACTTTTTGTAGTTGGTATTATTGCTATGGTAAAGGCCGGGCAGGAAGCTATGAAGGCTATGGAGAGCATGAGCCAGAATAGTGATGATTTATATACAGTAGAAAAACAGGATTTGAAATGTGAAATTACCACCTCCGGAGATGTTGTGGGATTAGATGAAATTGCATATACTTCTCCTGTTAATGCAAAGGTAGAAGATATTAAAGTAAAGGTTGGGGAAACGGTTAAGGAAGGAACCATGCTTCTGACATACGATGCTGCTGCATTAGGAGATGATTTGGCAAAGGTTGAATTGCAGGCTACCTCAGAGCGGGCAGCAGGAAACGCATCTTATGAGGTGGCAAACAGAGCAGCCCAAAAGGCAAAAGAAGCAAGAGAAAAAATTAATCAGCTGAATGCAGAGATTACAACTTTCCAGAACCGCTTAAATGAATTAAATGCAATCATTAATGCTTATGAGGCACAACAGCCTGCTACAACGGAAGCTGAAACGACGGAGGAAGCTACCGGAACATCAACACAAGACGCTACAACAGAGGAACCGACAACCCCTTCCATTGATGAGGCAACCTATCAGGCGGCAGTGACAGAGGCAACGGGGATAGCAGAAGAGATTGCCACAAGACAGGGTCAGATTGCGGAACAACAGGCTATTATTGATGCGGCAGAGGATGCAAGAGTATCCGGAAGTGCAGCGACACAGATTAGTGTGACAAATCAGTTAGCAGATATGAACGTGAATGAAGCAAGAGAAACGTTAAATGCTGCAGAGGCAGGTATTACTGCAAAGAAAAAAGGAATCGTTAAGTCCATTGAAATTACAAAAGGTGCATTTGCTGCAGAAACACAAACAGTTATGACTATTATTAATGCAGATGATATTGGAGTAGAATTTATTATTTCTAAGGATGATTTAGGTACAATAAAAGAAGGACAGAAGGCTAGGGTTGTAGTTGCAGGAAAGGAATATGAAGGATCGGTAGCGTACATTAGCCGTGTAGCAACAATGGATAGTGCCTTGAGCAGCGGCACTGCAACTGTTAAAGGAAGCATTGCTTTGGATAATCCGGGAGATGATATTTTTATTGGTGTATCTGCAAAAGTATATTTGTATGTTGGTGAATCAAAGGATACACTGGCTGTTCCCTACCAAGCACTAAGTTCTGATATTGATGGAGACTATGTTTATATTGTAAATAAAGAAAATCTGATTGAGCGGAAAGATGTTACAATCGGATTGGTAACAGATGAATATTATGAAATTATTGATGGTTTGAAAGTCGGAGACAAGGTGATAACTAATGTGACAAAGGATATGAAACCGGGAAATGAATATATATCTGCAGCAAATCCAATGGCAGTACAGGAATAGTCGGGTAGAATTTAGAATAGATAGGAGGCACACATGGCACAGTTTGGTGAATATGTGAAAATGGCCCTGAAAAATATATGGGCGAATAAAATTAGAACCCTGCTTACTATGCTTGGAATTATTATTGGTATTTCTTCTGTTATCCTGATTATGTCTATTGGTAATGGAGCTACAGAATTGATTACTTCGGAACTGGCTGAATTAGGACAGGGACAGATAGAGTTTTATTGTACTGATTATTCAGAAAAATATCTGATTACAGATGAACAAATGGACGATATTCGTAAGATAGACGGCGTAAAGGCAGTGGCAACACAGAATTATTTTGATGGCGTAACCCAAACAAAGAGGGATGAATTTGCCGTTAATATCATTACAATTAATGCGGATGGTTTTGCATTACTTGATTATGACTTTGTAAAAGGTGCTCCCTATACGGAGGAGGAAGCCAAAGGTGGAAAACCATATGGCGTTATATCGGAAAATGATGCCATGAAGCTGTTTGGTTCTACCAATGTGGTTGGGATGGATTTGGTTATCAGAATGTGGGAAAACTATGATGTGAATGTTACAGTTTGTGGTGTTACGGAATCAGACGATGATAATATGATTCAGGGTCTGGTTACGAATCCTACTGTGCAGGTCATTATTCCTCAGGAAATCATAACGGATCAGGTTGGATTAGATTTTTCCGATCAAATCTATGATTTTTATGTATTAAAAGAAGATGATGCGGACCCTAAGGCAGTATGCGATGAAATTATTGATTATCTGGAGGCAAAGCATCATTGTAAGGGGAAGGATATCTATACCTATCAGAGCTTTGATGATATTATGTCTACGGTTAATAATGTTATTAAGCTGATTACTATATTTGTATCCTTTGTTGCTTCCGTTTCTTTATTAGTTGGTGGTATCGGTGTTATGAATATTATGCTGGTATCTGTAACAGAGCGGACAAGGGAAATCGGTATCCGTAAGGCATTAGGAGCAAAGACCGGCTCCATCACCTTACAGTTTCTTGCCGAATCAGCATTTATTACGTTGTTAGGCGGTATCATTGGTATTTTGTGTGGTATTGGTGGTGCGTGGATAATTGCAGGAGTAATAGGTATGATGGTTCCTACTATGCATTTCGCTCCGGCACTTAGCTTAGGTACAGTATTGCTTGCATCTGTATTTTCTACTGTCGTTGGTCTTGTTTTCGGCGTTTATCCTGCAAGAAAGGCAGCAAAATTAAATCCGATTGAGGCATTGCGGCAGAATTAAAAATGTAGTGATTGTCATTGATGCTTGTATATACTATTATATGGAAGCCCCTTTGCTTTAGACAATGGGGAGTTGACATGAATGGCAAATGAGTTTTATATGAAATAGGTGAATGAAATATAGATAGAAGAAATGGAGATTCGTATGTTGAAATTAGGTTGTCATGTAGGCATGAGTGGAAAAGAAATGATGATTGGTTCTGTAAAGAATGCACATGCTTATGGAGCCAATACATTTATGCTTTATACAGGGGCTCCCCAGAATACAAAGAGAAAAGAAATTGAAGAATTAAGAATTGAAGAAGCAAGAGCGTTAATGGCGGAGTATGGAATAGAAGAATTTATTGTCCATGCCCCATATATTATTAATCTTGCTAACACCGTAAAACCGGAAACCTATGAACTGGCAGTGGAGTTTTTGGCAAAAGAAATAGAGCGGACTTCCGCTATGGGTTCTAAAGTGATGGTGCTTCATCCCGGTTCCCATGTTGGAGCAGGCGTGGAGGCTGGTATAGAGCAGATTGCAAAGGGATTAAATGCAGTGTTAACTATGGATACGGATGTTTATATTGCTTTAGAAACCATGGCCGGAAAAGGAAGTGAAATCGGAAGAAGCTTTGAAGAGATTGCAGCAATTTATGATAAGGTTATCTATAATGATAAGCTTCGTGTTTGTTTTGATACCTGTCATGTTAGTGATGCAGGGTATGATATTATCCATGATTTTGATGGGGTGATGGAACAGTTTGACCGTATAATCGGAAAAGACCAGATTGCAGTATTTCATATGAATGATAGTAAAAATGAACCGGGAGCGGCAAAGGACCGTCACGAAAATTTCGGCTTTGGTCATATCGGTTTTGATGCATTAATGTACATTATGAATCATAAGGATTTTGAAAATGTACCTAAGATTTTAGAAACACCATTTGTTAAAAACCCGGATAATGCAAAAATTTCTTATGAACCGTACACTTCGGAAATTGCCATGATTCGTTCCGGTGTGTTTGAACCTGATTTGTTAGAGAAAATTATTGCAAGAGGAATTCAGTAAGTTAGTCATTGCTTAGTATATTAGCGTTTAGATTTCTAAAATGAATAATAGTTTTAAACAGGTAACATGGATTGGAATAGAGGGTAATCTAATATTTTAAATGAATATGGGTATCATATATATTGGTTCTATATTTTATTAGAGAACGAAATCTTGTGTCGTGAAGAGAAGTAACAGAAAATCCTTTAAATATAAGGAATTCTGTTACTTTTTGTTTTGAGAAAAATATATATGAATATTTGGAAATTGTGCTTGACATGAAAGTTTTCCTTTACTATAATGACAAATGCATGCGGATTTTTATGGGATTCGTATGCCCAAAATAAGTAAGCAGGAGGTGAAAAACATGCCAACATTCAACCAGTTAGTTAGAAAAGGTAGACAGACTGTAGAGAAGAAGTCAACTGCACCAGCTCTTCAAAGAGGTTATAACTCATTACAGAAGAAGCCAACTAGCGCACCTTCACCACAGAAGCGTGGCGTTTGTACAGCAGTTAAGACAGCTACTCCTAAGAAACCTAACTCAGCTCTTAGAAAGATTGCCAGAGTACGTTTATCTAACGGTATCGAGGTTACCAGCTACATTCCGGGTGAAGGTCACAACCTTCAGGAGCATAGCGTAGTTATGATCCGTGGTGGTAGAGTAAAGGACTTACCAGGTACCAGATATCATATCATCCGTGGTACTTTGGATACAGCAGGTGTTGCTAAGAGACGCCAGGCTCGTTCTAAGTACGGCGCTAAGAGACCAAAGGATGCTAAATAGGCATTGAATACTTAATGAGAACAAGCGAAGCGTAGTTTGAATTTAGTATGAAATCCCATCCCGATACTTAATGAGGATGATCAAAGCGAAATCCGAATTTAGTAGAGTGGATGTAGCAGAGAAAAATTGTCATCGCACTTGACGAACGGAGTGAGTCTGGAAGATGACTGAATTGGTTTAAAACTGGGACAGTAAGTCTAAAAAATGAATAGTGCTGGTAAAGGCTATGTTTTTCATATTAAAAATATAAGCAAACCTGCACGAACACATTCCCCAAGTAAGCGTTAGCTTCCAAGCGGAATATGAGTACCTTTAGATTGATCGGATATCAATCTAGTTTAAAAATATTAATAGGAGGGAAGTACCGTGCCACGTAAAGGACATATTGCAAAGAGAGACGTATTAGCGGATCCAATTTATAACAGTAAAGTGGTTACTAAGCTTATCAACAACATTATGTTAGATGGTAAGAAGGGTGTAGCCCAGAAAATCGTATATGGCGCATTCGAGCGTATTGCAAACGAGACTGGAAAGCCAGCTTTGGAAGTATTCGAAGAGGCTATGAACAATGTAATGCCAGTTCTTGAGGTTAAGGCAAGACGTATCGGTGGTGCTACTTATCAGGTTCCTATCGATGTAAGACCTGATAGAAGACAGGCATTAGCTCTTCGTTGGTTAACAACATTTTCGCGTAATCGTTCTGAGAAGACTATGGAAGAAAGATTAGCAAAAGAGTTAATGGATGCTGCAAACAACACAGGTGCAGCAGTTAAGAGAAAAGAAGAAATGCACAGAATGGCAGAAGCAAACAAGG
>JBJENY010000116.1:0-33063 GCA_051880435.1 Lachnospiraceae bacterium
TAAGGCAGAGGTCTGCAACACCTTCATCATCAGTTCAAATCTGATTGGCGCCTCTATTTAAGGAATCCATAATGGGTTCCTTTTTTTTGTATAAACTTATTTATTTTGGCAAATCCTAGAAAAAAGGAGGATAAATATGGGTTATACAAGATGGAAACAGTTTATTTATATTTTGATTGGGTCTTTTTTTTACTCGGCAGGAGTTTCGTTATTTTTAGATCCCAATGAGATTGCGCCAGGTGGATTTATTGGATTATCTGTAATTTTAAGTCATACCATTGGTGGGGAAACAGGTACCTGGTATTTACTTCTCAATATTCCAATTATTATGATTGGTCTTAAAGTTTTTGGTAAAAGATTCATATTAAAAAGCTTTTTTGCAATTGTATTAAATTCTTTTTTAACAAATTTATTAGTAGGATTTGATGCCATAACCAATGATTTGTTATTGGCGTCCATTGCAGGCAGTATTTTAGTTGGAACAGGTCTTGGCCTGATTCTGAAAGTAGGCGCAACTACCGGAGGTGTTGATATTATTGTACGTTTGATTCGTATCAAGTATCCGGGAATGAAGATTAGTACATTATTTATCATCATTGATATGATAATTGTTACCATATCCGGTATTGTATTTAGAGATTTTAATATTGCTATGTTTGCACTCATTACAGTAGGACTGAATGGCAGGGTAATGGATTATATACTTTATGGAAGCGATGAGGCCAAATTAATTTATATTATTTCAGATGTTCCGGGGAAAGTGTTAAAAAGAATATTTTCGGATATGGAGGTTGGTGCTACCATTTTATCCGGGCAGGGTGCTTATAGTAATAAAGACAAAGAAATTATTATGTGTGTTGTAAAAAAGAGAAAATCCATTCTTTTGCAAAATATTGTAAAAGAGGAGGATGAAAAGGCATTTATGATTATTACAAATGCAAATGAAATCTACGGAGAAGGATATAAAAGTCTGATAAAGCCGGATATTTGAAATCTGCGTTTTTCTTGCTAAAAGGAAAGGTGGAGTAGTATAATAGATTGAATATGTATGCAATTTTTTGTGAAATGAAAATAATGAATGATTTCATTACTTCGATTAAATTGTGTCTTTTTTTATGACGAAAGAGAGTACCGTCGGTGTATTTTATGAGTTAATTTAGGAGGCTATTTTGTCAGATCAGAATTTTTTACAGGAAGAAAATGAAAGATTAAAAAAACAAATAGAGATGATGGATTTACAAATAAAGGGTTACGAGGAATGTATTGGGCAGATGAAGGGCTCTATTTCATGGAAGGTAACGGAGCCTCTTCGTTTTTGTAAGGAAAAGTGTACCCCTTTAAGAGAGGGAGTCAATCTGATAAAAAATATGAAAAAGATGGGTTTTTCTAAAGCTTTGCAGCAGTCTAAAATTGAAAAAGCTGCCTATAAGCAACCATATCGACCTAAGCTGTTTTCTTTTGAACAAAGGGAACAAAAGGAAAAAGCAAAGGAAATTACCATAGCATATCATGTTGTTTTATTTGTAAATGAGAATCATATGGAAAACTTATGTGATGCAATCAAAAGTATTGCGAATCAGTCTGTAATGCCGGCAGATATTTTTCTGATTGTGCAGGATAGTAGTTCACAAAAGGATAGTATATCAAAGGAAATCGCTTTCGTTGATACAAGGAATATTCCCATTGAGATTATGAAAAGGGATGAATTTGAAGCTGTATCAAACAATATGAAGGATACAGACTGTTTATTAGTTTTGACACCGGATGTGTTATTAACACAAGGATGTATTTATGAGCTGGAAATGGATCGTTTATCATCAGGGGCAGACATGATTTATGGAGATGATGTTTTACTTGATGGTAAAAAACAGGAATACCGATTTAAACCGGATTTTGCACCTCATTATTTATTGAGTGAGAATTATATCGGTAATTTTGTTTGCATGAATGTAAAGATTTGGAAGCAGATTGTTGAGATTATGGATTTGTCACAATGGGAAAATCAATCTGTAGTGTATCGTATCCTACTTTTTGCAAAAAAAGAGTGGAAAATTTCACATATTTCAAAAATTATTAGTGGAATGAAGGTATCTGAAGAAACTTTGAAAAATATGGCAGACAAAGAATTGCTTTCTCGAAATGATTTTATTAAAAAGTATGAAAGTGGTTATGTTTTAGAACAGGGATTGGTTGATGGCTCTTCCCACGTATTATATAAAGAAAAACAAAAGCCATTGGTTAGTATTTTGATTCCAAGCTATGACCATGTTGAGGATTTGGATTTATGTATTCGCTCTATAAAAGAAAAGACTACATATTCTAATATAGAAATAATCGTAATTGAAAATAATAGTAAAAATAAAGAAACCTTTGATTATTATCAAAAAATTGAAAAAGAAGGTGTTTGTGTTCTTTATTGGGATAGAGAATTTAATTATTCTGCCATTAATAATTTTGCTGTAAAAAAGGCAAAGGGAGAATATGTATTACTATTAAATAATGATATTGAGATATTGACACCAAATTGGATTGAAGAAATGTTAACCTATGCCGGAAGAGATGAGGTTGGTGCAGTTGGTGCAAAGCTTTTCTTCCCTGACAAAACCATTCAGCATGCAGGTGTTGTTTTAGGTATCAGGCGTTTGGCAGGACATGTATTTCGTGGAATGAATCAGGATGAGGAAGGATATCTTCATAGGACAATGGTTGTCCAGGACTATTCTCTTGTTACAGCGGCCTGCCTGTTAATAAAGAAGGATAAATTTTTACAATGTGGTGGATTTGATGAGAGATTAGCAGTAGATTTTAATGATGTTGATTTATGTATGAAGCTGCGGGGTCTTGGTTACTACAATGTGTTTACCCCTTATGCTCAAATGATTCATTATGAATCAAAGAGCCGTGGTGGAGCGTTATCACCGGAAACAAAGGCAAGAAAAGAAAGAGAATTTTACTATTTTAACACGAAATGGTATCAGGAAATTATAAAGGGTGATCCATTTTATAATAAGAATCTAACCCTGTCAGATGATAGCTTTTCCCGTCGAAAAAAGAAGGAATTTGTATAGTTTCTATAAGGGGATGTAGTTTGCGTCATATCTTTAAATATGGTACAATTACCTACAATTATAGTGACTTTTTGTTATGAATTAGGGTTTGAAAGCAGATATAAAAATATGAATTTACAAGTAATATCAGAGAAAAAAATAAATGATTATGAATTAGAAAAGGTATTGATTTTAAAATCCCTGTTTGAAAAAAATGCAAGTGCTTCGGAATTAGAAGAATACATGGGAAAAGATTATTTTTATTTTAAAAATCTTTATCATGGAAGAAATATGTTGCTGGAAATTCTGGATTTGAATCAATCCATGTCTGTGTTACAAATAGGTTCTTCCTGTGGAGTTTTTACGGAAAAATTAGCCGGAAAGGTGGATTGGTTAACCCAGATTGAGCTGTCGAAGGATAGAAGTGATGTTAATTATCTTCGCAATGAACATGTTGAAAATGTTGATTTGTTAGTTGGGGATTATGCAGAGGTAAATAAGCATTTAGATCTTTCTTACGATAGAATTTTAATGTTGTCAACGATAGAAGAAACAAGAGCATATCACGAAGATTTTATAACATTAGAGAATTTGATTGCTATGTACAAAGCCTTTATGAAGCAGGAGTCTATTCTTTATATTGCAGTAAATAATAAGCTTGGTATGAAATATCTATCCGGTAGTAAGGATAAGTTTGATTTAGGTTATTTTCAATCCTTTCATCTGGAAGATACCTTTCGATTTACAAAAAAGGAAATTACAAATATGGCAGAAAAAACCGGCATGAAGATAAAAGATTTTTATTATCCATATCCGGATGCTTTTTTTCCAACAAAGTTTTTTTCTGATGATTATTTACCACAAATTGGTGAACTTATGGAGCCGGTGGCAGATTACGAGAATCCAAGATTGAGATTATTTGATACCGGATTTATGTACAACTTACTTGTGCAGGAAGGTTTATTTGACCGTTTTTGTACATCCTATTTGGTTGGTTTAGAACTAGGAGAGAATTCGTAATGAAACAAATATATGCTAAGTGTTCTACGCAAAGATCACCTGAATTTGCAATTATTACAAATATATATAAGACGGATGAAGGTTTTCGTATTGTAAAGAAGCCGTACATGGATGCTTCAGCTCATCATGTAAGCCGTATGCTTTCGGTGTACGAACAGGCAAAGGAAGTCTATCAGGACAGTAAGTTTTCTTATGCAGATGTGAAACCTTTCGAGAATGGTATTGAGATGGAATATCTCAAAGGTAAAAACTTTGAGGATATTGCAGATTGGTATTTGTTAAATAATCAGCCAATGGGTGCAATTGCCATATTAGATGAAGTGATTGCCTGGATGAGACAGTATTCTCATGAGGTTTTCGTCAATGAAATGCCGGAGAATTTTGTAAAGGTTTTTGGAAACCATTTTTCTAAAAATCAGTACGTGGCTTCTGACATTGGCAATATTGATTTAATATTACCTAATATCATTGATTGTAATGATACGTATAAGGTAATTGACTATGAATGGTCTTTTGATTTGGATATACCGGTAGACTATATTATTTATAGAATGCTTTTTAGTTATTTGGAAAGTAATCAAATGCGTGCATCATTAAAGAAATATGGTTTGTATGAGAAATATGGAATTTCGAAAGAGGATATTTTGGTATATCAGGATATGGAGGATTGTTTTCAGTCTTATGTTCGTGGTAACGTAAAAACCATGGGGGATTTTTCTGATTTAGAAGTCTCAGAAGAAACCATAATAGACCCGGTTTTTCAGGAAGAAAAGCAGGAATCCTATGATATATCATTTTATGAAAAAATTCAGGATATCCGGTGTGGTCAACAGCAGGGAGATTATTATTTTAATATTATTCAGGCAATGCAGTTATATCATTTTTGCAGTCCCAGACTTAAAAATGCATATGGATTAGATAACGAAAGTAATGTATATGATGTAAAGATTTATTTTAGTGAAAAGCAAACAAAATATCAGAAAACAGTAACCTTAGTATCCCATGAATTAAATAGAACAGGAGCGCCTGTTGTATTACAGGATATGGCAAAGGTTTTATTAGAACAAAAAAATAATGTATTTATTGTATCTCCTGTAGATGGCCCATTACGTGAAGAATATGTAAAAATGGGTTGTACCGTTATCATTCAACATAATTTAATGACAGGGCTATATACCAATGAGGTTGTTCCGGAAGAGAAAATGGTGCTTTTAAATGATTTGGTTCGTAAAAGCAGCTTTACGGTATTTTGTACATTGGTATTGTATAACTTAGTCAGCCACTATATTGATACGGATTATCCTATTTACTGGTGGTTACATGAAGGAGATATTACTTTTGAATCCTGTAAGGATTATCTTCCTAAAAGAATTTCAAACAATATCAGAGTTCTTGCAGGGGGACAGTATGTATTAGACCGATTCAAAAAATATGGACTGCCGGAGTATAATGGCAGGATATTAAGCTATTTGGTAGAAGATGTTTCTTGCTATGAACCGAAAAAACATGATAATCCGGTTGTAAAATTTGTTTGTGTTGGGACCATTGATTATCGAAAAGGACAGGATTTGTTGGTAGAGGCCATTAAGCTGTTACCGTATAAATATTTAACGCAAATAGATGTGACCTTTATTGGTGCAGGTAATTATGATTACATAGTAAAGAAAATTCTTGCATTAACAAAGCACTATCCCAATGTTCATTTATTAGGGACGATGTCCAGAGCAGAGCTTTATGAGGAATATGAAAAGGCAGACTGTATTATTTCTCCATCCAGAGACGATCCAATGCCTGTTGTTTTAACTGAAAATATGCGTATTGGAAATATTTGTATGTGTTCTACGGCAACCGGAACATCAACCTATATTGAAAATGGCATGAACGGATTTGTTTTTGAAAGCGAAAATATTGAGGAAATTGCAAAGCAAATCATGTATGTGGTTGATCATAAAAATCAGTTATTTTTCATTGGAGAAAACAGTAGAAAAATATATGAAGAAAATTTTTCTCGAAATGTATTTGAGAAAAACATTAAGAAATTATTAGCGTAGAATTTGTAAGAAAAAATATTACGGAATGATTGTGTAGTATTTGTAAGAGGAAAATATTACGGCGTTATTAGTGTAGTATTTGTAAGAGGAAAATATTACGGCGTTATTTTGTAGAATCTGTAAGAAAAATATTGCCGAATTATTATCGTATTATTTGTAACCGGAGGATATATGAAGGATAAAGTAGATTCCTATATTCGAAGAATGGAAAATAATAAATATAATAATCTGCATCAGTTTGCCTTATATGAGAATCTGGTTCGGCAAAAGGATCAACAGTTGCTTGAAATGGATGCTATTATGAATAAAAAATCCGTTAAGGCGGCATTAAAACTGGAGGCAGTGATTAAAAAAATAAAACCCTTAAAATTTCTATTAAAAGGCATAGCAAAGGTTGTTAGTAAACTGGTGCATCTTGTGAAACCGAAAAAAGAAGCCACACAGCCTTGTGAAGAGGAAATCCTGCAAAAAACAGGAGATGTGTTGATTGTAGCACCAGAAGCATATGAAACTTCTGTATCTGTAATTTATCCGACAAAAAATGGTGGTGCCCTGTTTGAGCAATCCATTCAAAGTATCATATCCCAGCTTTGTATCGGAAATATAGAGGTAATTGTTGTAGATTCCGGAAGTAGTGATGACACAATGAATATTGCCCGTTTCCTTGGCGCAAAGGTCATTGAAATTCAGCCGGAGGATTTTTCTCATTCCTATGCCCGTAATTTGGGGGCAAAGCATGCAACGGGAGAGTATCTGTTATTTATGACACAGGATGCCATCCCAACTGATGATTTGTGGTTATATCGTCTGATTACGCCTTTGATGGAAGGAAAGGTAGTTGCTGCATCCCCAAGGGAAACCCAGAGGGAATACGGTGATTTGAAATATAAAATTGATAACTGGAATCATAATCACTATTTGGGAATTATGAACCAGGATGTAATTGGAAGCATGCCCGGGGATGCTAACTTTGATAGTTTAAGAAAAAATGCACAGCTTGCAGATATTAGTTGTCTTGTTCGTAAAAATGTTTTTGAAAAGTATGGATATGCAGGAGATTTTGCAGAGGATTTAAGACTTGGTCTTGATATTATTCGTGGTGGGGAAAAAATTGCATTAATGTCATCTGTGCAGGTTATCCATGCTCATGAAAGAATTGCCAGCTATTATATGAAGAGAAATTTCGTTGATGTAGCAACCATTAAGGATATTTTTCCGGATTATCCAATTCGTAACAGAACAAAGGAACAATTGATTTCGGCAATTCAATGTGGATATTTTTATACGAAGCAGATCATTGCTTTCCTGGATGATATGGTTGTGGATGATGTGAATGGGTATTTTCATCAGCTACTTAAGAAAATAGAAATGTGTACCATTGATCAAACCAATGCTACTCTTTCTTATGAAGATGATGATATGAAGCAGGTGATGAAGCAGTTATTTTCCTTACAGGAGAATTATGTGGAAAATAAGGAGATGTGTGAGGAAATAAAAGGCTATATTTTTGGAGGATTGCAAAACTATATCCTGAGTCATTATGATAGAATTTCTCATGAACTGTCAGAGGAAATAAAGGAAACAATATACAAAACCTTTTGTGGTAATGCAGGCATTTATATAACAGAATATTGTATTATTAATGAAGATAAAAAAGACAGGATTACTGAACTTGGAAATCGTTTTCGTGAGGGTGTTTGAAATTGGAAAAAACCATATTAACAGAACTAATTGAATATAACAGAAATGGTTCCTATCCATGGCATATGCCGGGTCATAAAAGAAGAATGCAGACGATTTTTCCTGAGTTGGTGGATAACCCATTCTCTATTGATATGACAGAAATTGAAGGCTTAGATGAATTTCATCATCCGGAAGGAATTATAAAGAATGCCTTTGAAAAGGCCGCAAAAGTATACGGTTCCGATGTAAGCTTTTATCTGATCAATGGAGCAACCTGTGGAATATTAGCAGCTATTTCTGCAGTATGTAAAGCGGGAGATCAGATTATAGTGGCAAGAAATTGTCATACCAGTGTATATCATGCAATTGAGTTACTGCATCTAAAACCTGTTTATGTACTGCCTGACTGGAATGAAGAACTCCAGATGTTTGGTGGTGTAAAGCCAGAGCGAATAAAAAAAGCCATTAAGCATAATCCATTAGCGAAAGCAGTATTTATTGTATCACCAACTTATGAGGGTGTGGTTAGCGATGTGGATAAAATTGCGAAGATTGCTCATAAGAACAAAATGCCATTAATTGTAGATGAAGCTCATGGTGCTCATTTTGAATATATGACAAATGTTAACGAAGCAATTTCCACAACGAATTATAAAGAATTACCATTACCGGCAATTAAGGAGTCCGCAGATTTAGTAATAGAAAGTCTTCATAAAACATTACCGGCTATGACCCAATGTGCTATTATGCATGTAAAAAGTAATTTGGTTGATTTGAGCAGATTAAAAGAATTTTTGTCAATTTATCAAAGTACATCGCCTTCTTATGTGTTTATGGCTACAATGGAAGCCTGTATTGAAAAAATGGACCATGAAAGGGATGGTTTGTTTATTATTTATAAAGAATTACTGACGGAATATCGTAAGAAATTTTCTGAATTAAATTATATTCATTTAGTTGATTTTTCTGATTTTAAAAGGTTTTGGGCAAAGTCTTATGATATTGGAAAATTAGTTTTTTCTGTTGCTAATTGTGGTATCAAAAAAGATGACAAAATTGTACCATTTACAGGAAAAATGTTGGGTCAGATATTAGATGAAGAATATGGACAAATTGTAGAAATGATGGCAGATGACTATGTGATTGCCATGACTTCCATTGCGGATACAAAGGAAGCATTTCAAATGTTATTCGAAGCAGTATCCTTAATAGACCATGAATTAATCGATTTGTCTTCCTGTGCCGATATGTATAATGTAACGAGAATTCCATATGACAGCTTACCGGAATGTAAAATGGATATTGGTACTGCCATGGATATGAAAAAAAAGGTAATTCATCTTTTTGAGGCAAATGGAAAAATAAGTGGTGATTATGTATATGTATACCCTCCGGGAATACCGATTGTAACACCCGGTGAAGTGTTAACCGGGAATATCATTCAGAAAATCTATGAAAGTGTGGCTGGTAACCTTAATGTAAAAGGGATTATAATAGACGAAACAAAGAATAAAGAAGACGAAAGCTGGTTGAAAATATCAGTAATTGATGATAGTAAGCATTATTTAAAAAAGAAATTATTTAATCGCAGATAGGGGATAAACGGTGGAAGGAATATTTATTACAATGGAAGGTCCTGACGGATCAGGAAAAACAACGCAAATAGAATTACTGAAAGAATATTTAGAACAAAAAGGTTATGATATTATTATTACCAGAGAACCTGGTGGAACAGCTATTAGTGAGGCAATTCGAAAAATCATTCTAAATCCGGAATATGAAGAAATGAGTTATATGACAGAGCTTTTACTATATGCCTCTGCCAGAGCCCAATTAGTGAATCAGGTAATTAAACCGGCATTAGAAGCGGGAAAGGCTGTTATTTGCGACCGGTTTGTGGAATCTTCGGCAGTATATCAGGGAATCGGAAGAGGTCTTGGTGTAGAGACTGTATATGAGGTAAACAGCTATGCACTTGGAGAAGTAAAGCCGAAGCTTACCATTTTTATGGATTTAGATGCAAAAGAAGGTATCAGACGTAAAAAAAATCAGACAGAGTTAGATCGTATGGAAAAAGAAGATTTAAGCTTTCATGAACGGGTAGTGGAAGGATACCGACAGCTGGCCCAATTATATCCGGAGCGTATTGTACCAATTAATGCCACATTGCCAATTGAAGAAATCCATAGTATGATAGTAAAAGAGGTTGAAAAAAGATTTTTCTAAGATTTTAAAAAATTTTTCGATTTTTATAACAACATTTTTATTTAAATTTATAAATTTTTGATGACAGAAAGGAGAGAAGGATATGGATATTATGGACATGAGAGTCAGTCAGTTAACCGGACAGGCACCCATTGAGAATCAATCTCAGGCCCCTAAGGATAAAGATGCATTTAAGTTTACCTTGATAAGCCATATTGAGAATAATGAATTAAAAGAAAAGCTCTCCGGATTAATGAAAGATATAGAAGAACAGGGCAAGAAAATCGCAGAGCATATGGATATTAAAGATATGAAACGGTATCGCATGCTGGTAAAGGAATTTATGAATGAGGTAACTGCCCATTCCCATGAATTTTCAAGAGAAAATTTTTTGGATAGAAAAGGACGGCACAGAGTATATGGAATTGTAAAAGAAGTAGACAAATCTTTAGATGAGCTGGCTTCCGAATTATTAAAGGATGAAAAAGATAACCTGGCAATTTTAGGTAAAATAGATGATATTCGCGGAATGTTATTGGATATTTCAACCTGATTGTGATGTTGAAAAGAGGTGATTTCTATGGCAAATTATAGTGATATCGTAGGACATGAGGACATTGTTAAACATTTTAAAAGTAGTATAGAGCTTGGAAAGATATCCCATGCATATATTTTGAATGGTGAAAAAGGAGTAGGGAAAAAAACATTAGCATTTGTTGTTTCAAAATCTCTCCAGTGTGAAACAGGAGAACCGGATCCATGTGGTAAGTGTAAATCCTGTTTGCAGGTGGAATCCGGTAATCAGCCTGATATTATATGGATAAAACATGAAAAGCCAAATGTAATTACTGTTGATGAAATCAGAGATCAGGTAGTTAATGATGTAAGCCTAAAGCCCTATAGCAGCAGGTACAAAATATATATTATACCGGATGCACAAATGATGAATCCGGCTGCCCAGAATGCACTATTAAAAACATTGGAGGAACCACCGGAGTATACCATTATTATTTTGTTAACTTCAAATCTGGATAAATTGCTTCCAACAATTATTAGTCGTTGTCTTGTGTTAAACTTTAAACCGGTAGCAAATCTTGATGTCATAGAATATTTAGAGCATAATTTAGAGGTTGATACCGTTAAGGCAAGATTTTGTGCTGACTTTGCACAGGGTAATTTAGGAAAGGCGGTTCGTCTTGCTATTTCTCCGGATTATAATGAGTTAAAGGAAGATAGTATTCGTTTGCTGAGTAATATTCAGAATATGGAGATGGATGATATTATTCGTGCAGTAAAAAGTATGGGCAAATATAAATTAGATATTACAGATTATATTGATATTATGACCATGTGGTTTCGGGATATCTTAATGGTTAAAATATCTAATTCCCCAAATAAAACAATATTTAAAAATGAATATACTGTTATGAAAAAACAGGCAAGTAAAGTGTCTTATGAAGGCATTGAAAAAATTTTAGAAGCAATGGAAAAATTGAAAATTCGTTTGGAAGCAAATGTAAATTTTGATATTGCCATGGAATTGATGCTGCTTACAATAAAGGAGAACTTAAAATGACAGAAGTAATTGGTGTTCGTTTTCGAACAAATGGAAAAATATATTTTTTTGCACCTAATAATCTTGAATTAGAATGTGGTGATGCAGTGATTGTAGAAACTGCAAGAGGTGTTGAGTATGGTAAGGTTGTACTTGGAAAACGGGAAGTAGAGGAAGGTAATATAACCACAACCTTAAAACCGGTCATCCGAAAAGCAACGGAAGACGACCATAAAAAAAATGAAGAAAATAATAGAAAATGCAAGGAAGCATTTGAAATTTGTCTTCAAAAAATAGAAAAGCATCAGCTGGATATGAAGCTTATTGATGTGGAATATACGTTTGATAATAACAAAATTTTGTTTTATTTTACTGCTGACGGAAGAATTGATTTTAGGGAACTTGTTAAGGATCTTGCAGCTGTATTTAAAACAAGAATTGAGTTACGTCAAATTGGTGTGAGAGATGAAACCAAAATTAAGGGTGGAATTGGTATCTGTGGTCGTGAATTATGTTGTCATAGTTATTTATCTGATTTTATTCCCGTATCCATTAAGATGGCAAAGGAACAGAATTTGTCACTGAACCCATCTAAAATTTCCGGTGTTTGTGGCAGACTTATGTGTTGTCTTAAAAATGAGCAGGAAACCTATGAGTATTTAAATGATAAGCTTCCTAATGTAGGTGATTTTGTAAGAACTAATGATGGTTTAAAAGGTGAAGTAAGTAGTGTAAGTGTTCTTCGTCAGTTAGTGAAAGTGATTGTTGAACTTGATGATGGTGAAAAGGAAATAAGGGAATACAAAACAGATGAGCTTCGCTTCAAGCTTAAAAAACGTAGAACTAATGATAAAGTAAATGATGCGGAATTAAAAGAGTTAGAAGCATTAGAAAAGCGTGAAGGCGGTTCTAAGATTGATTAATGGAAGGCATTCAATGATATACGAAGACGAAAGAATTGATGATTTACAATGTAAGGGATACAAAATAATTCAGAAGCCGAAAGGCTTCTGTTTTGGTATGGATGCCGTTTTATTATCGAATTTTGCCAATGTTAAAAAGGGACAGAAGGTTTTAGACCTGTGTACAGGAAGCGGTGTTGTTCCGTTACTATTAGCGGGGCATACAGATGCGGAAAAGATATACGGTCTGGAAATACAAGAGGAATATGCAGACATGGCAAATCGTAGTGTTTGCTTGAATCAGTTAGAACAACGAATTACAATAACCCGGGGAGATGTAAAAGAAATAAAAAATATATATACTCCGGCGTCTTTTTCTGTGGTTACAGCAAATCCGCCCTATATGACCCATCACCATGGGTTAGAAAATGATTATGAACCAAAGACGATTGCCAGACATGAAGTGTTACTTTCCTTAGAGGATGTGGTTGCAGGTGCTTCTTATGTATTAAAGCAAAAGGGCTGCTTTTATTTGATTCATAAACCTTTTCGTCTGGCAGAAATAATTAGAATAATGAAAGCATATCATTTAGAGCCAAAGAGAATCCGCTTTGTTCATCCCTATATTGATAAAGAACCAACGATGGTACTAATAGAGGGAGTAAAGGGAGGAAAAGAACGGGTTACCATAGAGCCACCCCTTATTGTATATCAGGGAAAGAATCAATATACGAAGGAAATCTATGATATTTATCATATGAAATGATAGAATCATAAGTCATTTTATTTTTGGAAATAATGAGATTTTATTTCGGGATAAAGGAAAAGGATGTTATGGGAACATTATACATATGTGCGACACCGATTGGTAATTTAGAGGATATTACGTTAAGAACCTTGCGTGTATTAAAAGAAGTGGATTTAATTGCTGCTGAGGATACACGAAACAGTATAAAATTATTAAATCATTTTGAAATTAAAACGCCCATGACCAGTTATCATGAGTATAATAAATACGATAAAGCGAAGGTGCTAGTTGAGAAACTGTTGAGTGGTATGGATATTGCATTAATTACGGATGCAGGGACTCCGGCAATCTCTGACCCTGGGCAGGAGCTGGTAAAGCAATGTCATGAAGCGGGAGTTATGGTTACTTCTTTGCCCGGCCCATCAGCTTTTGTTACAGCCCTTACCATATCGGGACAGGAAACGAGAAGATTTTGTTTTGAGGCATTTCTTCCTTACGATAAAAAAGAAAGAAATGCAATTTTGGAAGAGCTAAAAAAAGAAACCCGTACAATTATTATCTATGAGGCACCTCATAAGCTAAAGAAAACCCTTAATGATTTATTTGAGGTTTTAGGAAATCGAAGCATATCCATCTGTCGGGAACTTACAAAAAAACACGAAACAAATCTTAGAACAACACTACAGGATGCCATAATATACTATGAAACAGAAGAACCGAGAGGGGAATATGTTCTGGTAATAGAGGGGGCTGACAAAAATAAGCTGATAGAAGAAAATCTTCAGCCTTTATTGGAATTGTCCATCCAAGATCATATGAATGTATATTTAAATCAGGGAATGGATAAAAAAATGGCCATGAAAGCGGTGGCAAAGGATAGAGGTGTGGGAAAACGCGACATTTATCAGGCGTTATTAGAGAGTGAATAAAAAACCTTTTAAGACATTGTGTGAGGAGCATCTCATATATGTCTTAAAAGGTTTTTTTTACTGGTTTTTCTTTGTTTTACATATTAGCTTTTGTAATTCAAATATTTCTGTTTGCTGTTTTTTTAAATAATCTTCTACATCATTTATAAATAATAAATCCTCATTGTAATAAGGTCTTGTAAGATTATCCTGTAGCAAATAATCTACAGATACCTGTAACAGCTCTGATATACGAACCAGTAATTCTAAACTGATTCCGGTCATGCCTCTTTCGATGTTGCTAATGTGCTGATAAGAAAAATTTAGGTATCGTGCCATTTGTTGCTGTGAAATGTTCAAATGCTTTCTCTTTTCTTTAATTCTTCTTCCAATTTGCTGGTAATCCATGAAAGCCCTCCCCCTCATCTTTTTGTACATGATATGGTATGTATACCACCATCATATAGCATATATAGATATAAAAAATTACAAATACATTATAACAAATGCCAACGAACAATAAATAATTTCAAAGTTGATATATCTATTGTTATACATGAAAAAATAAAAAAATATGGGGAGATATTCTAGCTTGGGTAGAATATAAATATTGGTTTCCGATATGGATAGCATTATTTTTTTTCTGAAAATAAAAATTCCTTTGCTGTTTTATAATCACAAGGACCAAGATTTAAAAAAGCAGTATGAAAATCTTTTTCATTAAAATTGATTCCCTGTATATCCCGGTATTGTTCCTTTAACTCCTGAATTTCACAATAGCCGATAAAATAACTTAAGTAGTTTGCAGGAGCTTCTACTACATACTGATATAATTCCTTTGCATAATAGGTCTGAAAGCCATATTGTTCAAAGTATTGTTCTACATCCTGAAGTGTCCAGTTTTCGTAATTTACACCAATATCAATGCGGGAGCTTAATGCAAGACTGATAATTGTATCACCTTGATAAAGCTGTTGTAATGCTTCTTTTTCTTCAGGATAGTCAAGGTATTTGTAGGATTCTATTTCTACATAAGTTGCCCAGCCTTCTACATAACCGGGATAGGATAAAAGATGACGAATCAGATTAGGGTTTGTTTCATAGAAATAACAGGTTTGGTACAGGTGTCCCGGAAATCCCTCATGTGCAAGGGTAGTAAAAAGATTTCCGTTTTGTGTATTCGTATATAATGGATTAATATAAATTGTGTTTTCTGAAATATCATCAATTGCCGGAATCATGTAAAAAGCAGGACTTAGGGAAGAGGACAGACTTTGGGATACATTTTTAATTTTGTAAGCCGGTGTGTCTGATAGATTCGGATAATCTTTTTTCGTTAAAAGTGAAAGGGCGTAAAGGGTGTTTTCCGGTGTGTTCCAATAGGAAGGAAGTTCCTTGTTAACATAGGAATCATATAAAGAGGGATTATTGATTGCAGTCGTTAAAACATTGTTTAATGCAGTGTTTAGACGGGTTTCAATTTCCTTTGTTAAATGATTTACCGATTTTGAGGAACCGGTTGCCTGTTTGACTAATAATGTGTAGTATTCCTTTCCGTAGGGAAGGGAAGAAAGACCATAGGCATCTGTTTTATTCATTGTTGAAGATAAAGATGTCTGATTCCCTGCTTCTTTGGATAAGAATTCCTGCAGTTTTTTATAAGAGGGAATCAAATATTTTTTTACATATCTTTCATTTTTCTTTTTGTAATAATTTTTTTGAAAATCTGTTAAGGAAGAGATTCGGTCAATTCGTTCGTTAAAGGTCTGAATAAAACTGTTGTCCTTATTTTCTAATCCGCTTAGAATATGATTCATGTTTTTTAATGTTTCCGGATATATTATTTGGGATTGAGAAAGATTTTTTTCTTTTTTTGTGGTCTCATACTGTATTACATTGTTAAAGTAGTCAGGAACCTGGGTAAGAAGGTTAAGATAAGTTTTAATATCTGCAATATCCCGAAGAGGATATTCTCCAAGGGTAACAGGAAGGTTTGCCTGTACACCGGTAGTTGCCCCCAGTAATTCCTGATAATAGGGATATTGATCCAGGCTTGCATTTAAAGCCAGGGTATTTTCCAGTAGCTGACAGGTTAGCCGGTCGTTTACTGATAAATTGTTTTCTTGATAACGGGAAAGACTGTTTTGGATGATTTCATAAAGATTGCTGTTTGTTTCCTTTTTCGTGGATGAAAAATTAGTTAGGGTTGGAGTAAGCTTTGGTATGTTATAGGTTTCGGGATTTTTTAGGGTATAGGCGGTGGTGATGGAATCCGTGGTTACTTCATAGCAGAACAAACAATTTGTAAAGGTATGAAAATCATTTGTTTTTTCCATTTGTTCCAAAAGGGAGGTCCGATAGCTTACATTGATAGCCGGATATGTAAAATGGGTTGCGAATATGATAAGAACTAAAATGGAAATAATAATACATGAGAAATATTTTTTGTAACACTTGAATAAAGGCATAGCTACTTCCCAAAGGATTTCTAACAGTTTATGTGGAAAGTGGCAAAAATATACAAATGAAGGTATCCGGTGTTGACACAGAAATTAAATTTGCCTATAATAATTGATATATGTGAAAGCAGTGATGAGGAGAGTACATTTGGGGAATTTTTACAGAGAACCTGAGATGCTGAGAACAGGAAAAGGAAGCAAATGGAAGATGGCCTCGGAGCATCTTATGTGAGATATGGGATACAGATATTTAGCATAAGACGGGAACACCCGTTATCGTGTAGACTGATGCATGTCAGTCATTAAGGTCAGCATAGTGATATGCAGATGAATTAAAGTGGTACCGTGAGATGAAGCTCGCCTTTAAGTATTTAGAGGCGGGTTATTTTTTTCTTTAGGGGGTGTACCGCAATTTGCCAAAGCGATCATATATCGCAAAATTACAGGTATCATATATATCTGTAAATAATGAAATGGAGGGAAGAAAAATGGCAAAAAAACCGTATTACATTACTACTGCGATTGCTTATACATCAGGTAAGCCTCACATTGGTAATACTTATGAAATTGTACTTGCAGATGCAATTGCAAGATACAAGCGATTTGTAGGATTTGATGTTCGTTTCCAGACAGGTACAGATGAGCATGGACAGAAAATCGAATTGAAAGCAGCGGAGAGGGGAATTACTCCAAAGGAGTTTGTTGATGAAACATCAGCAGAGATTAAAAGAATCTGGGATTTAATGAACACATCCTATGACAAGTTTATTCGTACAACAGATCCTGATCATGAGAAGCAGGTTCAGAAAATCTTCGAAAAATTAAAAGCGAAGGGAGATATTTATGAAGGATATTACGATGGTCTTTACTGTACACCATGTGAATCATTTTTCACAGAGTCACAGTTAGTAGATGGTAATTGTCCGGATTGTGGTCGTCCTGTTGAAGAGAAGAAAGAAAAAGCTTACTTCTTCCGTATGAGTAAGTATCAGGGTAAGTTAATTGATTATATTGAAAGACATCCGGACTTTATTCAGCCGGAATCCAGAAAGAATGAAATGATGAACAACTTCTTAAAACCGGGTCTTCAGGATTTATGTGTAAGCCGTACTTCCTTTAAGTGGGGAATTCCTGTTGAGTCTGATCCTAAGCATGTTGTTTATGTTTGGATTGATGCTCTTACAAACTATATTACAGGTCTTGGTTATGACTTAGATGGTCATTCAGATAAGATGTTTGATAAATATTGGCCTTGTGATCTTCATTTGATTGGTAAAGATATTTTACGTTTCCACACCATTTACTGGCCAATTATGTTAATGGCATTAGGACTTCCGTTACCAAAGCAGGTATTTGGTCATCCATGGTTAATCCAAAGTGATGGTAAAATGAGTAAGTCAAAGGGAAATGTCATTTATGCAGATGATTTGGTAGAATTATTTGGTGTAGATGCCGTTCGTTATTTTGTTCTTCATGAAATGCCATTTGAAAATGATGGTGTGATTTCTTATGAATTAATGGTAGAAAGAATTAATTCGGACCTTGCCAACACCCTTGGAAACTTAGTCAATAGAACCATTTCTATGTCTAATAAGTATTTTGATGGTGAAGTAGTTAATAAAAAAGTAAATGAGCCGGTTGATCAGGAATTAATTGATTATGTATTAGGTACAAGAATTCGTGTGTCTGAATGTATGGATAAGCTTCGTGTTGCAGATGCCATGACAGAAATCTTTAATTTATTTAAGAGATGTAACAAGTATATTGATGAAACAATGCCATGGGCACTTGCTAAGGAAGAGGACAAAAAGGACCGTCTTGCAACAGTGCTTTATAACTTAGTTGAGAGTATTGTGATTGGTGCTACTTTGTTAGAGGCATATATGCCTGAAACCTCTGAGAAAATTCTTGCACAATTGAATGCACCAAAGCGTAAGGTAAATGATATTGTTAGATTTGGTTCCTATAAATCAGGAACAAAGGTTACGGACAGTCCTGAGATCTTATTTGCAAGATTAGATATTGAGGAAGTATTAAAGAAGGTGGAAGAAATGACACCGGAACCAGAGCCGGAACCGGAAATTGATGACAATCCTGGAATTGATATTGAGGAGAAGAAGCCTGAAATAACAATCGAAGACTTTGACAAGGTTCAGTTACAGGTGGGACAGGTTATTAAGTGTGAGGAAGTTCCAAAGTCGAAAAAGCTTCTTTGCTCTCAGGTTAAGATTGGCAGCGAGGTTCGTCAGATTGTGTCAGGAATTAAGAACCAGTTTTCACCGGAGGATATGGTTGGTAAGAAGGTTGTAGTTGTGACAAACTTAAAACCGGCAAAATTAGCAGGCGTAGAATCTCAGGGTATGATTTTATGCGCAGAGGATGCAGATGGAAAGCTGTCCCTTGTAACAACTGCTGATGACATACCACATGGTGCAGAAATCAGATAGTATGTATAATTGCAAAAAATATTGGAGATAAACATGAATGGGGAAAAAAAGAGAGTTACGTATTTGGATATCGCAAAGGGTGTAGGTATTATTATGATAACCTATGGTCATGTAACTAAGCTAGCAAATCCAATTGACAATTTTATATCTTTAATCAAGGTTCCGATTTTTTTCGTTGTTGCCGGCATTTTGTTCGGTTTGAATGAGCCTTATAACAAAATGGGATTAAAAGATTATTTTTTTAAATTGCTGAAAAGTATTGGTGTTCCCTACGTGTTCTTTAGTGTGTTTTTTATTTTGATTAGTGCCGTGCAATCCTGGTGCTGTGGTGTGGAGGATTTTTCCTTCCTTAAAAAATATTTATATTATACCATTACATTAAGAGGATGTACGACATTGTGGTTTTTGCCATGCTTTATTATTGCAGAAGTGATTTTTTTCCTGCTCATGAAAAAACGGCATAAGGTTATATTTACAGGATTATTTCTTGTACTGCCTGTTTTGGGAAGATTTTTGCAGCATACACTGGAAACAATGGGGACTTCCTTAGATGAAAAACAATTTACATTAATTGCAGCACCCTATTTGTTTATTTCAAAAAGTATTATTTTTGTATGGTTTATACTGGCAGGCTACTTGATCTATTATCTGTTTGATAAGTGGAAAAATGCAAATGGGTTATTCATGGTAATCGGATTTGTTTTACTAATTGCTACCTGGTATTTTTCCAAAATATGCACCAATGTTGATGTGAATAAGCTTAAATTTGGAACAAAGCCGATTTTGTTTTTCTTTGTCAGTGCAATAGGATGTTTGGGTCTGTTGTTGGTAATCCGATTTATGAGCCAATATTTACGTTTTCCTGTTTTGACTTATTTCGGGAAAAATTCTTTGGGATTAATGGCGGTTCATTTGTGTTTTTATATTGTAGATATTGTCCAGTATGGATGGATTGGTGTATTTACACTTTCGGAAACTGTATGTAAACGATACTATTTGGAAACAACAGGAATACTAATACTGACATTGCTGTTATCTTACGCAGTGATAGAAATAATAAATCACTATTTTCCTATTGTTTTTGGAAAGAAACAAATTTCACTTTCGTCTGTTATTTTTAACAACAAAAATCAAAACAATTAAAAAAGAACTCCTCACACTGTAATCATGTGAGGAGTTTTTCATGTTTTATCATTATTATGATTTTCATTATTATATGCATTTAATTATTTTCTTCTGCTGTAGTCGATTCTTGTGTTTCGGTTTGTCCTTCCGGATCATCATTTGTTTGAGAAGCTTGTGGATTTTCACGAATATACAAAATGGCCGCATCTATTGCTAAAAAATCTTCGTCTTTAATACAATAGTAATCAGAAGATGTTTGTATTGGAACTTCAATAATAACCGGATCCATATAACCGGGATTATCTACGGTAGCTTTCAGGATTTCAATGATTCCCTGGGCAAATTCAGTTTCGTAATCTACTTCTGTTGTATTGTTATAGTCCCCATCATCAACACGGGCATTAAAATTTTCAATGTAAGAAACCACGGAATCATAAGATGTCTCTAACGTATCTAATGGATAAACCGTAAGCTCTAATGTATAGCTGTCATCCTCTTTGTTGTGTTTGACATCGGTTACTTCGTATTTGGAATTGGAAAATATTGCTTGTGCCAAATAATAAAATTCAGAAAGAATTGTACCATCATCAACTTCTTTTATCCCATAATAGTTCATAAGATTGTGAGCCTGATAATCCATATTTGCTACATATACGGCCTCTGCATCTTTTTGGGAAACACCGGTTAAGGTCATATAATCTTTGGATTGATTTTTATAATTGATATCTAATAAACTAACCAGATATCGACTATATACTTTTTCTTTTCCATCAAATAAAGAACACCCCATAACACTAATCATCATAATAAAAATCAGGGCAATGGCAGTGATTCGTTTTTGTATTGCTTTCATTTATATTCCTCCTAGTGTATCATTTCATACATGTCAACAGTATAACACATTTTTTTTCGAATTGTCTATTATTTCTAAAAAATGAAACAGTTAGATATCACTTATGGTTTGTTATCAATTTCTTGAATGTTCCCATATTATTCGTTATAATGTAGGCATTCATTTTACAAAAAATATTAATTGATAAAAGGATAAGTGGAGAAGATATGAAGGTAGTAGTTGCGGTAGATTCCTTTAAGGGAAGTATGAGTTCTATGGAAGCGGGACGAACCATTCGTCTTGCTATGCATAAAGTAGATGAGGAATTAGATGTAGAGGTATTTCCTTTAGCCGATGGTGGGGAAGGAACCATGGATATTTTAACAAGACAGCTTGGTGGAAAAATTGTGAAAACCTTTGTGACAGGTCCTCTTGGCGCACCGGTTCCCTGTGAATATGGAATTGTAGAAAATCAGAAGCTTGCTATTATTGAAATAGCCAAAATCGTAGGTTTAACATTAGTTCCTGAAGAAACAAGAAAGCCATATTATACAACGACTTATGGTATAGGAGAGGTAATACGACAGGCAATGGAAGCCGGATGTCGTGAATTTATGATTGGATTAGGTGGAAGTGCAACCAATGATGGTGGTATTGGAATGTTACAGGCCCTTGGGTTTGGAATGTTAGATGCAGACAGTAAACAGGTTCGTTTTGGTGCGGGAGGATTAGAGGATTTATATATGATTACTGCGAGAAGCGCTATGGCGAAGCTTAAGGAATGTACCTTTCATGTGGCTTGTGATGTGAAAAATCCATTGTGTGGTAAGCAAGGCTGCAGCATGGTATTTGCTCCACAAAAAGGTGCAACAGATGAGGAAGCAAAACAAATGGATATCTGGATGAAGCGCTATGGAGAGCTTGCAAAGGAAGTTGTGGAACATGCCGATATGGATTTTGAAGGTGCCGGAGCGGCAGGAGGTTTAGGCTTTGCGTTTGCAACCTTTTTAAATGGTAAACCGGAACTTGGCAGCAAGGTTATTTTAGATATGTTACAGTTAGAAGATTCCATTAAAGAAGCAGATTTAATTATAACCGGTGAAGGTTGTCTTGATGGACAGACGGTAATGGGTAAAGGTCCCATTGAGGTTGCCCGGCTTGGAAAAAAGTATAACAAAAAGGTAATTGCCATAGCCGGAAGCATTGGGGAAGGGGCCCATTTGTGTCATGAGCATGGAATTGATGCGTATTTTCCGATTCTGCAAACAACAATGGATTTAGGTGAGGCAATGAAACCGGAGACAGCCAGAAGTAATTTAATGGCAACAGTAATTCAGGTTATGAGAATCTTAAGTGATTAACATAAGGAGGCTATGATGAAAATATTTGATACCCACGCACATTACGATGACCGGGCATTTAATGATGATAGAGATGCACTTTTGAAAAGTCTCTCTTTAGATGGTGTGGAATATGTTGTTAATATTGGCTGCTCTATGGATAATAGCAGAAAGAATATTGACTTTGTAAAGCAATATGATTTTTTATATGGAACCGTTGGGGTACATCCTGATGATGTAGAGCATTTAACTGATCATGATATGATAGAATTAGCACAGTTATCAAGACAAGAGAAGATTGTGGGAATTGGTGAAATCGGTTTGGATTATCATTATGATGATGTGGACAAGACTTGCCAGAAGCACTGGTTTGCAGCACAGCTTTGTGTGGCAAAAAAAGAAAAGCTACCGGTTGTGATTCATAGCAGAGATGCCGCAAAGGACACCCTAGACTTAATGAAAGCTGAAAAGGCTGAGGAAATTGGTGGTGTGATACATTGTTTTTCCTATGGTGTTGAAATGGCACGTGAATATTTAAATATGGGTTATTTTATTGGAATCGGAGGAGTCGTTACTTTTAAAAATGGAAAAAAATTAAAAGAAGTAGCAGCTTATACACCCCTTGATCGAATTTTGTTGGAAACCGATGCCCCTTATCTTGCTCCAACACCTTATCGGGGAAAAAGAAATTGTTCCAGCTATCTTACCTTTGTTGCCAAAGAAATTGCACAAATAAAGGGGATTGAAGTTGAAAGGGTATATGAGGCGACATATCATAATGCCCTTACAATGTATGGGTTGGTGTAAGACTGTACTTTAGAAAGCTGGTAATTAGTTGAAATAGGAGAGAGATATGGAAAAACTTAGTAATCCTCAAGTAACAATTGAAACCATTAAAAAATATGATTTTGCTTTTCAAAAAAAATTTGGTCAAAACTTTTTAATTGATGAGCATGTGCTTAACAAAATAATTAGTGCTGCCGGGGTTACAAAAGAAGATGTGGTATTGGAAATAGGACCGGGTTTTGGAACCATGACCCAGTATTTAGCGGAATGTGCCAGGGAGGTAATTGCAGTTGAGATTGATAAGACGTTAATTCCTATTTTGCAGGATACCTTATCCGGCTATGATAATGTAACAATTATGAATGAAGATATTCTGAAAGTAGATATAAAAGCATTGGCGGAAGAAAAAAATGGGGGTAAGCCTATTAAGGTTGTGGCAAATTTGCCGTATTATATAACCACACCAATTATTATGGGGCTATTTGAAAGTCATGTTCCCCTTGACAATATTACGGTTATGGTACAAAAAGAGGTTGCAATGAGAATGCAGGCAGGTCCGGGAACAAAGGATTATGGTGCATTATCCTTAGCTGTTCAGTTTTATGCGAAGCCTTATATTGTTGCAAACGTTCCACCAAATTGTTTTATTCCAAGACCAACAGTAGGTTCTGCAGTTATTCGCCTTACAAAATGGGAGAATCCACCAATAACTGTAAATGACGAAGGCTTTATGTTTTCTTTAATTCGGGCTTCCTTTAATCAAAGAAGAAAAACCTTACAAAATAGTTTGGTAAATGGAGGAATCGGGGTTACAAAAGAACAAATTACAGCTGCTCTTGCAAAAATGGAGCTTCCTGCCACAGTACGTGGAGAGGCACTTTCTTTAGAACAATTTGCAATGCTTTCGGATTTGTTAAAATAATAGGAATAATACTTGTTTTGCTCGCATAAAATGTATCAATGCAGCTTAGAGTAATGATAAGGAGTGGGACAAGTGAAAACATATAAACGTAAAATTACATATTTTTATCAGTATTACAATGGAACTGTTGGCTCCACTGTAGGATTTCTAAAGTTAGAGATTAGGGGAGACCGGGTAAAAGTAATTATAAATATTCAGGATGGGGCAGGACAACCCTATGACACTGCTTCCTTGTATTTTTATCATGAAGCAGGAGACCATTTGGCAGCCTTAAAGGTGGATGAGATAAAAAATGTAGAAGGAGTTTTAACCTATCATACAAGACTGGATTGGCAGAATTTCTATCAGACCGGTCGGGATTTGTATACGTTTGATGGTGCTTTGGTTGTGTATAATGGGAATCATTATTATGTAGGAGATTTTAATGATAAGGATCGAAAAAATGTTCCGATACAATTTCTGGAAGTAGAGAAGAAAGAACCAAAACAAACCCCGGTTAACAGTGGGAAGATTGAGTTAGAAAAAGAAGAAGTAACAAAGATACAGGAAGAAACAATAAAAAAAGAAAGTGTAGATGAATTTTTTCAATGTGAGAACTGTCCATATCAGGAAAAGCGAAAAGAGCTGAAAAAAGACGCCGACAGTTTACAGGAAATGTTAGATGCATATCCCAAAATACCGGTATATGGCGCAACGGAATTGTTCCAGTGTGTACGTATTCATCCAAAGGATATTGGCAAGCTGGACATGAAAAACTGGAAACTGGGAGTCAATAGTTTTTTAACCCATGGATACTTTACTTATCAATACCTATTGTTAGGAAAAATGCGGTTTCCCGATGGAATGGAACGACCTATTATTGGAGTTCCGGGGGTATATACCAATCGGGAAAAATATTTGGCAAATATGTTTGGGTTTGAGCAGTTTATCCCCGTACAAAAAACAGGAATCAAAACAGGTGAGTTTGGATATTGGATTATTGAGATTAGTTATTAATAGAAGGTGACAGAAGACTATAACGATGATGATCTTTATAGGTTCCGTTGACTTCTATACTTTGATATTCTATTCCCTCATAAACAAAATGGAGCTTCTCTAACAGCTTGATGGAAGGAGTATTATCCAGACAAACCCGTGCTTCAATACGATGTATTTTATAATTGGAAAAAATAATGGGAATCGCAGCTTCACAGGCTTCTAGCGCATAGCCTTTTCCCTGATAATCGGCATCAAATTTGTAGCCAATGGAAGCTTTGCTAAATGGGCCGTGTTCCATTCTTGCAAAATTGACAGAGCCTATTATTACAGAGGGATTTTCTTTTAGATAGACGTAGTAACGCAGGGTTCTTCCCTTCATGATTTCGGTGTATTCGTAAGACAATGCAGCTTTTTGATATGCCAGTGTATAAAAATTTTGAGGGCGGGTTGGTTCAAAACGGTCAAACAGAATCGCATTTTTTTTGTAAAATGCGAAAACGGCATCCGCTTTTTTTTCGTCCTCGATTTGAAGTTGCAGGCGGTTAGTTGTAAGTTGAAATGACATATAATCTCCTTTTATACACGAAAATTTTTGTATATAACGAAGTAAAAAATAAATAATCTATATAACAATGTATCACAGATTGGAAGAGATGAAAATGACAAAAGACGAAAAATATATGAAAGAAGCAATTAAGCAGGCGAAAAAAGCCCAGTTGGCAGGAGATGTGCCTATTGGCTGTGTTATTGTATGGCAGGACCGTATTATTGCCCGGGGATATAATAAGAGAAATGCAAAAAAAACAACTCTTGCCCACGCAGAATTAATAGCCATTGAAAAAGCCTCCAAAAAATTAGGGGATTGGCGATTAGAGGAGTGTACAATGTATATTACCTTAGAACCTTGTCAAATGTGTGCCGGTGCCATTGTACAAGCCAGAATTCCCAGGGTTGTTGTTGGTGCCATGAATAAAAAAGCCGGTTGTGCAGGCTCTGTTATTAATTTGTTTCAAATTCCGGCCTTTAATCATCAGGTGGAATTTCAAAATGGTGTTTTAGAGGAAGCCTGTAGCAGTATGTTGTCGAATTTCTTTAAAGAATTAAGAAAAGAATTAAGAAATCAAAAGGAGTAAACCTTTGGTCCGGTTGACAGACAAAGGAAATTCTTGTATACTTATGCACGTTACTTTTATTTGAAAAATGGTTATTTGATTGCATTTTTTGAATAAAGAAAAGAAATCTGTTTATAATTTTTCCACGCAGCCGGGGAGGTAGCGGTGCCCTGTACCTGCAATCCGCTATAGCAGGGGTGTTGGCTTGCCTAGGGAGTCGCTTTTAGTGCTGGCCATAGTAAGTGGCGTTGACGTGTGGGTCTTGCGCAATGGAAACCTATGAACCGTGTCAGGTCGGGAACGAAGCAGCACTAAGTAGGAGCTTTCATGTGCCGCAAGGGTGCCTGGACTGAGTTAACTGCTATGGTATCGGCTGGAGGTGGCTGACAAAGCAAGCTGCGTGGATTTTTTTTATTGATGTAATTTTCAATAAATCTTGTATTTTAGAATGATTTTGTATCATGGATACAGCTCCCTCCTAATCTTTAATAAAATAATAAAAAATCTTAAATAAAAAAATGAAAAATGCTATAGAAATAATAGATGAATAGTGTTACAATGAAGAAGATTATCGAAATACAGATTGGAGAGGACAGGATGAACTATTCACAGGTGATTGAATTTGTTAAAGAACAAATTTCTAAGAATGGAAGACCTTCCAATTATCCATTTCGCGATCGATTTGAGCACACTATGAGAGTGTATAGATGGGCAATAAAGTTACAGGCTAAGGTTGGGGGAGACTTGGACATTATTGCATTGGCTGCATTATTACATGATGTTGGATGGGATGATGAGGCCGATCATGGAGAAGTAGGAGCGCAGATTGCGGTTGAATATTTGGATAGTATAGGGGTTGATCCAGATAAAATTAGCAGAGTTGGAGAAATTATCCGTATTCACGAGGACAAGGATACAACACAGGAACTATCTATAGAATGTCAGGTTGTTATGGATGCAGATTTGTTAGATGAAGTGGGTGCTGTTAGTGTTGTATGGGACGCTATGGCAACTGCTTGTGAAGATGAAGCAAGTTATAAGAAAGCATATTACCGAATTAAAAACTATTATAAAGGTAATAGACCAAAGATTCGCAGATGTAAAACGGAGGCTGCCCGTTTAGAATACAGCAGAAGAATGAAGCTGTTAGAAGAGTTTATTTTCCAGCTTGAAAAAGAATTATTTTAATACATAGGAGGCATATTATGAAAGGTGTAGTAGGAAAAATTGCAACAGTAGTAGTTGCTATTGGTATTTTGATTTTAATTTATGTATTATTGCCGGAGTATCCCCAGAGTATGGTAAAAGGCGTTGTACAGCCAATTGTAAATGCAACGGCAAAAACAAGAATTGAAAACGTAAAAAACGCAACTTATAAAGAGTTAGAATTAAACTATGGAGCCATATTTGAAAATGTTAGTGGTTCTTGCTGGGTATATCAGTCACCGGAACAAAGTGTGGATGGTGCGGAGCATGTAACATTTTACGGAAATGATGTTTCCGTTAACTTAAGCGATTGGGAAATGGAAAATGGAGAGAAAGGTTTACTTTATACCGGCGCAGGAATTAAAATAGACTTTGTAATTCGTGGTAATAATTTTGATGTTGTTCCATATGTTGATGATTTTAATACGTCATTACTGAGAAATGATATGAAGTATCAGGAGCAGAATAAAAAATTATTGCAGGATGTTTTGACACAGATTTATGGTGGTGTGAAAAAGAATAATTAATTGAGTGTGTAACATAATAGGCAAAATAAAAAGAAGGGTTGGACGCTAGTGTCCGACCCTTCTTTTATTTAATTAGTTGGTTAATTCGTTAATTAATTTCATAATGGTTCCAATGGAATCAGACATTTCACTTTCATTCATTGCTTTTATATATTCTTCCTTGTGTTTTGAAACATCCCGAATGGCGTTTAGTAATGATGTGCTGCTTAATTCCTCTTCCTCAATTACATAACTAAACCCATTTTTCTTAAAGGATTTTGCATTTAAAATCTGGTCTCCACGACTGGCAGCCTTTGATAATGGAATCAGAATATTCGGTTTTTTAAGTGCAAGTAACTCGCAAATTGCATTGGCACCTGCTCTTGAAATAACTAAGTCAGATAATGCAAATAAATCTCTTAATTCTTTTGATATATATTCAAATTGAACATATCCTTTTTTGCCTGCAAGGCTTTGGTCTAAATGTCCTTTGCCACAAAGATGAATAAGCTGGAAGTCTTTTAATATATCGTCTAAGCTTTCTCTAATTGCATTGTTGATTACAACACTTCCGCTACTACCTCCGATTACTAAGATTGTTGGACGATCCGCAGATAGTCCGCAAAGCTTGGCAGCGTTCTCTTTACTTCCTTCAAACAATTCTTTTCTTATTGGTGTTCCTGTAAGCACTGCTTTTCCTTCCGGAAGCAAATCAAAGGTTTCTTTGAAATTACAGCATACTTTACTTGCTGCCGGAATACAGATTTTATTAGCAAGTCCCGGTGTCATATCTGATTCATGAATAATAGCAGGAATGTGATTTTTCTTTGCTGCTAAAACAACAGGAACCGTTACAAATCCCCCTTTGGAAAACACAACATCCGGTTTTATTTTTTTTATAATTCTATTTGCTTCTCCAAAACCTTTTACCACACGAAATGGATCAGAAAAGTTTTTTACATCAAAGTATCTACGAAGCTTTCCGGAAGAAATTCCATAATAAGGAATTCCCAAGGTTTCTATTAATTCTTTTTCAATTCCATTATAGGAACCAATATAATGCACTTCAAATCCTGCTTCCTGTAAACTCGGCAGCATAGCAATATTTGGTGTAACGTGTCCTGCAGTTCCACCACCGGTAAGAACAATTTTTTTCATGATAAACTCCTATTCTAACTAATTATATTTATGCGTGAATGGCTTGTTTTAATGCTTTTGCTAACTGGTCAGGACAAGAGGTCCCCTTGAATCCGCACTGGATACCTTCCATACGGGAAATTGCCTCATTCACATCCATTCCTTCAACAAGGCTTGCAATTCCTTTTGTGTTTCCGTTACAGCCACCAAAAAACTGTACATTTACAACTTTTCCGTCTTGAATATCAAAATCGATTTTTTGAGAACAAACTCCCTGTGGTTTATATGTCATATTTATCATCCTTCCTTTTTGTAAAAATATGTAGTGTATCAAAATTTTCAAAGAGATTATAGCATAGAAATCTATTTTTGTAATCTATAAAAAGAAAACGAAAAATAATTCTTTTCATTGGTTTTTGTCGTAGATTGCGAGGAGATTCCATTGAGATTAGAAAGAATGGCTTGTAAACTAAAAATATAAATTATTGAAACTAATTATTTGTTGGAGGAAGAGATATGATAGAAGATTTTGTGTTGGGACATAGTAGCTTATGTAGTATTTTTGCAGTTGGATTTATTAGCCTGTTGTTTCAGATGATAATGGTAATTTCCTTAAATAGTTATGTAAAAGCATCGGGAAATATGAAAACAACAAAAAAGAAAATTTTATTAAATTTGAAAAATCAGTTTGAAACAATCTATGGAATGGATTATCAGGTAAGAAATACTTCAGCCTATGTGGAAAAATATTTATTGAAATTAAGATGCTGTGGTTTGTCCTATCAGACATGGGAAAAACTTCCCTTTTTATCTGCCGGAGTCATCACTTTGCTTGCGGGGGTTGAATTATTTTACGAATACATAACCGGAGCACAAAAAGGAATCTATATAGAAATTATTTTTTCATATGGAATTTGTATTGCATGTTTTTATGTTTTCTATCATATATTTGGAGTAAAAAATAAGAAGGCACAAATACAAATTCAATTAGTGGATTATTTGGAAAACTATTTGGCAAATCGGTTGCTGCGTACAAAGAATACGGAAAAAGTATTGAATCCATCTATGGAAGAAGCATTTATGGATGAAACTGTAACAAATGAAAAGATTAAAAGAGAAATTTTAAAGGAAGAAAAAGAGAACGCTGATGAAAATAAGAAACAGCAAAAGAAGCAACGGGAAGAACATAAAAATGATTCCTATGAGGAAGATATGGAAATGTTAAGAAAATTAGTGAAGGAAATGGAACAAAAGCATGAAATGAGTGATCAAAAAGAAAATAATATAACATATGAAAGGGGAGATGAAGCCTCTCAAATTGCAGCAGCAAAGGACGACAATGAAGATCCAAATATAGAATTATTAGAAGAATTTGTTCAAAGCTTTCTTGCGTAGGCAGGTAATGGTTGTTAAATAATATAAGAAAATGGATTATTGGCTGTGGTTTTATCAGTCTGGCAGTTGGTTTATGGTTTATGTGGCTACATTTTGGACATTCATTTACATATAATGGTGGATTGCATCAGAATGGGAAGGTTGGGTTGGTGACCGAAGAAAAGAACGGGAAAATAACAGAAGAATCAACGAAAAACAAAGATGCTGATGAAACAAAAAAAGAAAGAGTGATTCAGGACAATACAGATTATTCCTTAATTGATAATACAATGTATTCCTGGTGGTTTAAGCGAAATGAAAACCATGAGCAGTCCGGCTGTCAGGAAGATTTTGATATAAAGGAACTAAATGGGTACTACCTTGTACCGGTTAATAAAAAAATAATTTATTTAACCTTTGATTGTGGTTATGAAAATGGATATACAAATGATATTTTAGACATACTAAAAAAGGAAAAGGTTACAGCTGCATTTTTTGTGACCCAGACCTTTATCAGAGATAATGTGGAGCTGGTAAAAAGAATGAAGCAGGAAGGACATCTTGTATGTAACCATTCTGTAACACATCCCTGTATGCCATCAAAAACCATAGCGGAGCAAAAGGAAGAAATTCTTACCTGTGAAAGGTATATGAAGGAAGCTACCGGTTATGAAATGGATTTGTTTTTCAGGCCTCCTCGAGGGGAATATAGTAAAAGGACCCTTCAGGTAGCAAAGGATTTAGGATATACAACTGTTTTCTGGTCCATTGCATACTTAGATTATGATGTGAATAATCAGCCAAGTCAGGAGCATGTTGTTGGACACTTCCAAAAGTATTATCATCCGGGAGCAATTCCGTTACTTCATAATGTATCCAAAGCAAATCATGATGCGTTACCGGAGGTTATTAAAAACTTAAAAAAAGAAGGTTATTCCTTTGGTGATTTGTATGATTTAACAAAGAACCAATCCTAGGAAAAACATGAGAAAATGATTGCTATTTGTAGCTTGATTTGGTAAAATATAGGGTGTTTTCGGGATATTTACAAGTCCCTATAGTATAAAACAAAGGAGAGCAAAGACATGGCAGAAGAAAATATTAGTTTTGACTATAGCAATGCGATGTTTATGGTATCGCAAGAGGATATCGCAGCTATGAAGCCAAGAGTAGAAGAGGCAAAGAAGACTTTACTTGAGAGAACAGGTGAAGGTAATGATTTCTTAGGATGGATTGACCTTCCTGTTAACTATGACAGAGATGAGTTCAAAAGAATCAAGGAAGCAGCTAAGAAGATTCAAAATGATTCAGACATTTTGATTGTAATTGGTATTGGTGGTTCTTATCTTGGTGCGAGAGCAGCCATCGAAGCTTTAAGACATACATTTTATAACGTAATTGATAAGGATATGAGAAAGGGAACTCCGGAAATATATTTCTGTGGTAACAATATCAGTTCCACATATCTTGAACATTTATTAGAGGTTGTTGGGGACAGAGATTTTTCCATTAACATTATTTCTAAGTCCGGTACAACAACAGAACCAGCAATTGCCTTCCGTATTTTTAAGAAGCTTTTAGTTGAAAAGTATGGCGAGAAGGAAGCTGCTAAGAGAATATATGCAACAACAGATAAAGAAAAGGGTGCATTAAAAACTTTGGCAGATGCAGAAGGATATGAGACATTTGTTGTTCCTGATGATGTAGGAGGACGTTTCTCGGTTCTTACAGCGGTAGGTCTTCTTCCAATCGCAGTATCCGGTGCAGATATTAAGCAGTTAATGGTTGGAGCAGCTGCAGCAAGACAGAAATGTATTGATAATGAGTTTGATGAGAATGATGCATTGCAGTATGCAGCAATCCGTAATATCTTACGGGAAAAGGGTAAGACAATGGAGATTCTTGCTAACTATACACCATCTGTTCATTATATTGGTGAGTGGTGGAAGCAGTTGTTTGGTGAGTCAGAAGGTAAAGACGGAAAGGGTATCTACCCAACAGCCTGTGACTTTACAACAGACCTTCATTCTTTAGGCCAGTTTATTCAGGATGGTACAAAGAACCATATTGAGACAGTTATTAATATCGGTTCTCCAAGACGTAAGATTATAATGGAGAAGGAAGATGAGGATTTAGATGGTCTTAACTACCTTGCAGGCCGCACTATTGACTTCATCAATAAGCAGGCTATGAACGGTACAGTTCTTGCCCATGTTGACGGAGAGATTCCAAATCTTATGATTACTCTTCCATTTATGAATGAGTTTAATCTTGGTGAGTTATTCTACTTCTTTGAATTTGCCTGTGGTGTATCCGGTTATGTATTAGGTGTAAATCCATTTAACCAGCCGGGTGTTGAAAGCTATAAGAAGAATATGTTTGCATTACTTGGTAAGCCGGGCTTTGAGGAGCAGGGTGCTAAGCTTCGTGCAAGACTGAACAAATAAAAATAGTTATAAAGAAAACGACAGGACATTTCTTGAGGGAAGTGTCCTGTTTTTTCCTTTTTAGGCATTACCTTTATTAATCAAATATACATGGAAAGAAAAGAAGTGATTTTTCAGTTGTAAAGTGTACTTAAAAAAAGTAAAATAAGTGCAATACTTTATTTTGGGAGGAAGAATTATAATGGAAATTCTTCCTCCCTTTTTGTATAATAAATTGGTAGGCGTTTGCGAAACGCCACAAGCCGCATAAATACGGCATTTTTTTGTTAATAA
>JBJENY010000117.1:0-33007 GCA_051880435.1 Lachnospiraceae bacterium
TTTACCAAACACTTTTTAGATATTTAACCTGTCTACTTGACAAGGGGCATATCAAGACCATGAGATGGTTTTGAGGGATTTTTTATTTGAAATAATCTATTACATGGCGATACATGGATTTGACTGCCGGTGCCATTAAATCCTTGTTCTGGGTACAGATACCAATGTTGCGGTATTCCATTGGCTTAAAGGAGTAGGCATCCACTTCATAAGGAATGTTTTGCATAACAAGCTTTGGCATGACACAAATACCAAAACCGGCAGACACCATGGCAACAGTGCTTAAATCATCTACTACATGACAGGAGGATTTAATATGCAGATTATATTTGTGGAAAACATTCTGAATATCTGCATCCGTACTTTCATGCTGAGAAACAAAGTTTTCGTTGGCAATTTCACATATATCAATGTATTTTTTATGTTTTGTTACAAACCCCTTAGGAACAATGCATTGTAACTCATCTTCATAAAGAGAAGTAAACTCCAAATCCTTACAGCTGGATTCAGATAGAAAACCGATGTCTACAACGCCTGTTTTAATCCAGTTATATACGTCATCATAGGTACCCTGATATATGGTTATTTCAATATTCGGGTGCTCTTTTTTAAAGGTAGTAACAAGCTCTGATATAAAACTACAGCAAAAGGAAGAGAAGGTTCCGATTTTAATTACACCGTTTGTCAGTCCGTTAAATTCCTGTATTGCCTGCAAAAGCTTTGCATCACTATTTAAAACCGTTAAAATATAAGGCTGGAGATTCTCACCATAGCTTGTAAGAGTTACTCCATTTTTATTTCTGTTAAATAAAGGAAAGCCTAATTCCTTCTCTGCATTAGAAATAGCATGGCTAATGGCAGAAGGGGTGAGGTTTAATACATCTGCTGCTTTTTGAAAGCTTCCCTGGTCTACAACAGTCTGGAATATTTGATAGGACAATAACGTCATTTAATTCCCTCCTTCAAAAATAGGTTGTAAGTCAGAAGGTGTCAGTGTAATCAATGCTTCCGTATCAGATAAATCTTCTGTGAGTAAACGATTTGCCTGATTAGAAATGGCAAGGTCTAAAAAGTTTCTCATATCTCTGGCATTTCCAAAATCCTTTGTTTTATGGGTTGTGTATTCATGTAACCGGTCCATTAAATAATCAGATGCTTCCGAACTTAATTTATAATCATTGATTTTACAAAAACGGTTAAATACATGATAAAGCTCTAAGGCATTATAGTCCTCAAAATGTAAGGTTTTTTGGAATCTGGATTTTAATCCCGGATTGGCGCTAATAAACTTCTCCATTAAATCCGGATAACCAGCAACAATTACAATTAAATTATCCCGGTTATCTTCCATGGCTTTTACTAAAGTATCAATGGCTTCCTGACCAAAGTCACCACCTTGTGATTCGTTAGACAGGGCATAGGCTTCATCAATAAATAATACGCCACCAATAGCCTTATCCACAACCTCTTTTACTTTAATAGCAGTTTGTCCCATATAGCCTGCAACCATACCGGAACGGTCAACCTCTACAATATGTCCCTTAGAAAGAATGCCAAGAGAGCAGTAGATTTTGGATAACAGTCTGGCAACAGTTGTTTTACCTGTTCCCGGGTTACCTGTAAATACAAAATGTTTTGTTACAGGAGGTGCCTTTAGTCCGTTCTTTTCCCGGATTTCTATTATTTTTAACAGATTAATGAGATTTCGAACTTCTTCCTTCACAGATGTTAATCCGATTAAAGAATCCAATTCATCTAATAAATCGTCTAAGTCGGCTATGGTTTCTTCTCCACCGGATATGGAACCAATAAATGTGGTTTCTGTCTGAGAAGAGGTAGCTTCCTCCTGAATCTTTCTTTTAAATGGAATCCGGTCCGGTCGTGCCATTTTTACGCCGCCACTTTTTTTGTATGATTTAATCTGACTATCTAACATAAAATGATATCTTGTAAGCTGGTTGATTTCCTTTTGGTCAACATGGCGGCAGGAGGACAGAAAATCTTCACCGATTGCCTGAAATAAAGATAAATATAGCTTTTTAATATCATAATATTTTGTCTCATATACAATATATTCTTCTTTTGAATAATCCAAAAAATATTGAAGAGATTTTGGCGGATGATTTAAAAAGTCGTCCTCCATAATCCCACTATTGACAATGAAGCGTTTAAAAGTTTCATTATCAAAATTATAGCCAAGGGTCTTATTAATATATTTTAATTCATCCTTTGCCACAGTTCTGTCTGCAACAATTAAAAAAACAAGAAAATCCCGCAAATCCATACGGAGCTGTTCTTTTACACTTTCCGGATGTAATTTTGACTGCATAAATGCTTTATCCATTTCTCCTGCAATATTCATGGCTGTGGAATATAAACTTTGGGTTTCGCTATCCATGTGATTCCTCCTATGCATTGTTTAGATTATTTTTATTATTCTAAACATACTTCTTTTTCCATTTTATCAAATTCCATCATATCCTTCAATAAGGTTGGTGTACATTTGATAAAATTGTGCTATAATACGTGAGAATTAAAATGGAAGCCAAATTGTGGGTAATGAGTTTTGATTAGGGTATTCCTGCCTTTTGTGGGAATGAAGGAGATAGAACATGAGAACATTAGAAACAAATGACTGGATTATGTTAAACAGTATGATTTATAAAATATACACAATGGAAGATTTTAATCAGATGCGAAGCCAGTTTTTAGAGCAAATAAAAATGTTGGTTGATTTTGACAGTGCAGATTTTTACCTTGCAGCAACAGATGGGGAAGAAAAATTGGCAAATCCGGTTTTTTATAATTGTGAAGAAGATTTGTCAGAGGTGTATGACGGTATTGATTATAGCCGGGGAATCTTGTACAGTGGAAAATCTTTGATTTACAGAGAAACGGATATTATATCTGATGAGTCAAGAGTGGAAACGGAATATTATAAGAAGGTATATAAGCCGAATAACTGGCATTATTCATTACAGATGATTCTTGCCAGAGAAAAGGAATTTGTTGGTGTTATTACATTTTACCGTACCATTGGAAAAGATAATTTTCAGTATGATGATATTTTTTTGCTGGATATGTTAAAGGATCATCTGGCGTACCGTTTATATCAGCAAAAGAAAAAAGGGGAGCTGTTAGAGGAAAAATTAACAGTATCTGCTGCAACAAGGAAATATGAGCTGACAAGAAGAGAGCATACAATTTTGCAGCTGCTTATGGAAGGAAAAACGAATCCGGATATATGTGATGAATTGTCCATAACAGAAAATACCCTTAAGAAGCATATTCTTAATATATATAGAAAATTGGGAATTAAAAACAGAGTGCAAATGTTTAAAATGATAAAAGAGAAAGAATAAAAAATACTTAAAAAGTAGTAGAAAAATGGTTATTTTGATGGATTGCATTCTGTTTGTAAAAACATTATGATTTCATTAAATTAATTAAGAAATAGCAAGCAATGGAGCTGTCGAAAAGATGGCTCCATTTTCTTTTTGTAAGGAGGATGTGTATATGAAAGAATTAGTTATGATTATCAGACCGGAGAAGTTAGAGGAAATTAAAAAGATTTTAGATGATATCCATTGTGGTGGTATGACATTATCTACAGTCATGGGATGTGGAACACAAAAAGGTTCTGTGACGGAGGATGGAGTAAATGAAATTAAGGGATTTAAAACAACCATTAATTTACTTCCTAAAATCCGTGTGGAGGTAGTGGTAGGAGATAAGGATGTAGAGCCTGTAATTATGAAGGTTAGAGAAGTATGTGCAACCAATCATGTAGGTGACGGTAAAATATTTGTTAGAAATATTGAAGAAGCAGTTCGAATCCGTACAGGCGAGAGAGGAACAAAGGCATTATAGCAGGAAGATGATTTGAGGTGATTTTGTGGGACATATTGTTGAAATAGAAGGTGTAAATAAAATATATGGTACCAATCATGTAGTAAAAGATTTGAATCTTTCTGTGGAAGAAGGAGAATTTCTTACTCTATTAGGTTCTTCCGGCTGTGGAAAGACAACTACCCTTCGTATGATTGCCGGTTTTGAGGAGCCAAGTACAGGTAGTATTAAGGTGGAAGGGGAAAGCATTGAAGAAAAAGAACCCTTTGAACGTAATGTCAATACTGTTTTTCAAAGCTATGCCTTATTTCCTCACAAAACCATATTCGATAATATTGCGTATGGTTTGAAGATGAAGAAGGTACCAAAGGATGAGATAAAAAAACGGGTACTGGAAATGATGGCATTAGTTCAGTTAGAGGGCTTTGAAAAACGATATCCAAGCCAGTTATCCGGTGGACAAAAGCAGAGAGTTGCAATTGCAAGAGCACTAATTAATCGTCCAAAGGTATTGCTTTTAGATGAGCCTCTTGGGGCATTGGATTTAAAGCTTAGAAAACAAATGCAGCTGGAATTAAAACGGTTACAGAGAAAATTAAATATTACATTTATTTATGTAACCCATGACCAGGAGGAAGCACTGACCATGAGTGACCGGATTGCCATTATGCATGATGGTGTATTAGACCAGTTAGGAACCCCAACACAAATATATGAGGAACCGGCAACAAAGTTTGTAGCCACTTTTATCGGTGAAACAAATATATTTGATGGAACCGTAAGCTTTGTACAGGATGATGAGGTACAGGTTATGATTGAGAATGGTTTTATTTCCGGTAAAGCGACAGGCTTCCGTTTTGGAGAATATATGACAGTATCCGTAAGACCGGAAAAAATGAAATATTCAGACAGTCCGGTAGATGGTTTTGGTATTACAGCAGTTGTAAAGGATTATGTTTATGTCGGTTCTGTCATTAAATGTATTGTATCATTACCAAATGGAAATGAATTAAAAATTGAACGACTTGCAGGTCAGGCATTACCGGAAATTGGTTCTCATATCTATCCATATTGGAATAAAGAGGATGCAGTTTTAATTCATAGTAAAGAGAACTCAATATTTGAAGCACTTGATAATATTGTATTGGCATAGGAGGGATGCATATGGAAAAGAAAACTACAAAGCATCAGTGGAAATCTAATACCCTTCCTGCACTGGTAACAGTTGGACCCGTTGCACTGGTTCTGGTTTTACTGGTTGCCATACCATTGATTTATGTAGCTGTAATGAGCTTTTGTACAACAGATAACTATTATAATGTTGTATTCCAGTTTTCAATGGACAATTACAAAAAGCTGATGAGTCCTGATTATGTAAGAATCTATGGACAGTCCATTGTCATTGCATTTCTTACAACACTTTTATGTATTTTAATTGGATATCCATTTTCTTACATCATTGCCAGAACAAAAAGTAAGAAAAAGCAGCTACTGTATATGTTAGTAATTATTCCGTTCTGGACTAATTCCTTAATTAGAATTTATGGATGGAGAACATTTTTAGGAACCAATGGATGGCTGAATCATTTGCTGCAGACTTTACATCTCACAGATATGCCGGTGGAGTTTTTATATAAACAGGGAACAACAGTACTTGGTATGGTATATTGTCTGATTCCCTTTATGATTCTTCCATTATATACAGCAATAGAAAAATTGGATGGAACACTACTAGAAGCATCTTCGGATTTAGGTGCAAAGCCGGTATCCACATTTTTTGAGGTAATACTTCCTCTTACATCAAGTGGTATTTTTTCGGGAAGTATCATGGTATTTATCCCTTGCCTTGGATATTTCTTTGTAGCAAATATTCTTGGTGGTGGTAACTCGGATGTAATTGGTAACCTGATTGAACGGCAGTTTAAGAGTGGTAATAACTGGCCTCTTGGTGCAGCATTATCCATTATATTAATTGTAGTAACCCTGATTCTGGTTAAAATCTATCAGAAGCTCGGTGGTGACATGGATAGTCTGGGTGTATAAGGAGGGTAGCATATGAATAAAAAAAATAAAACAAAGCTTCATAAAGGAGTGAATGTTATCTTTTGTAGTCTGGTATACATATTCTTATTTTTACCGATTTCAGTCATTGTTGTTAATTCCTTTAACGCAACCACAAGTAAACCGTATCTTTCTTGGAAGGGATTTACCTTTGACTGGTACATAAAGCTATGGGATAACACGTCGTTACTTAGCTCCTTTGGAAATACCATGATAATTGCAGTTGTAAGTACAGTTCTTGCAACGATTATTGGTACATTAGGTGCTGTTGGAATGTATCGTTATAAATTCAGGGGAAAAGGCTTGATTAACAGTCTGTTGTATATTCCGGTCGTTATACCGGAGATCGTACTTGGTATTTCGTTGTTAACTATTTTTTCCAATGCCAATGTACCAAGAGGAATGCTTACCCTGATTTTATCTCATGTAACCTTTAGTGTTCCCTTTGTTATTTTTAATGTAAGAGCCAGGCTTGCAGGATATGATATTTCCATTGAAGAAGCAAGTATGGATTTAGGTGCAAACCGGATTGTTACATTTTTTGAGGTTACCTTACCGGTGTTGGCACCGGGAATTACAGGGGGGGCATTGTTGGCATTTACCCTTTCCATTGATGATGTAATCATTAGTTATTTTGTAAATGGACAAACCAAAACCTATCCTTTAAAGGTAATGGAGAGTATTAAAAGTGGCGTATCGCCGGATGTAAATGCACTTTCTACAATTATATTGGTTGGAACAATTATTTTGGTTGTTTTGACACAAAGCAATTTACTAACCCGTAAATCAAAATAAAAGGAGGAGATTATCATGAAGAAAAAATTATTAAGCTTATTCATGTGTAGTATTTTAGCTATAGGAGCCCTGACCGGTTGTGGTTCGGGGGAAAGTAAAAAGGCGGAAAATGGTGAGTTAAATATTTTCGTCTGGACAGAGTATGTTCCGGATTCTGTATTTGAAAAGTTTGAAGAAGAAACCGGTATTAAGTGCAATGTATCTACTTATTCTTCTAATGAGGATATGTTATCCAAAGTAAAATCTGAGGCAGAAGGAACCTATGATATTGTACTTCCAAGTGATTATATGATTGCATTAATGATTGAGCAGGGGATGCTACAGGAATTAAATAAGGATGCTCTGACGAATCTGTCAAATATCGGAGAACAGTATTTAAATCCGTCTTATGATCCGGGAAATGTCTATACAGTTCCATATCAGGGTGGTGTTGCTGCCATTGCAGTAAATACTTCAAAAGTAGATTTGGAAATTACAAGCTATGCAGATTTATTTGATCCATCCTTAGCCGGTCAGCTGGTTGTATTAGATGATTATCGTGCAGTCATTGGTATGACAGCAAGAAGTATGGGATACAGTATGAATGAAACAGATCCGGATAAGTTAGCTGAAATTGAGGAGAAACTGTTAACCTTAAAAGATAATGTATGTTTGTATGATTCTGACAGCCCGAAAAGTGCTTTGATTGCTGGAGATGCTGCTGCAGGTATGATATGGAGTGCAGAGATTGCATTAGCAATGGAGGAAGAGCCTAATATTGAAGTCGTATATCCAAAGGAAGGACCATATGTATTTATGGATAACTGGGCAATCTTAAAGGGCTGTAAAAATTTTGACGGGGCAATGCAGTTCCTAAACTTTATGTTAGATTCTGAGTCTGCAAAAATGGTATCAGCAGAGTTTCCGTATCTATGTCCAAATGATGTTGCAGTAAAAGAAATGGGTAGCGAATACAGTGATAATAAAGCGAAAAACCCACCGGCAGATGTGATTGCTTCCGGAGAATACGTGGAAAATCTGGATAATGCAACTTTGGAAAAATACAATGAAATGTGGACGAAGTTAAAGCAGTAATGGAAATGAGGGATACACATGAAAGTAGATTTTCTATATTTAAATGAAGAAGATATGATAAAGGCTGGCGTCTTAGACGCCGGCTTATGTATAGAGACAATGCGGGAAACATTGTCTCTATTTGGTAAGAAGGACTTTTTATTAGGAGGTCCCAAAGGGGATGAACATGGATTGCAGATGAACTTTCCCCAGACTTCGGATATTGAGGATTTTCCGTTAGATGATGGTCCTGACAGAAGATTCATGGCAATGCCTGCATATTTAGGTGGAAGATTCCATATAGCAGGACAAAAGTATTATGGATCTAATAGCCATAACAGTGCATTAGGTCTTCCAAGATCTATTTTATTGGTTACATTATCTGATGTGGAAACAGGAGCTCCAAAGGCCATTATGTCTGCTAATTTATTAAGTGCCATGAGAACCGGAGCCATGCCTGCCATGGCGGCTACTTATCTGGCAAATAAGGATTCCAAGGTATTGTCCCTGATTGGTCCCGGTGTAATCAATAAATGTGCACTTATGTGTTATATGGCTGCTTTACCTGATATAGAGAAGATTAAAATCAGAGGAAGCTCAAAACAATCAAAAACGGCTCTTGCCATGAAGGAATTTATTAAAGAGAAATACCCTCAGGTAAAAGAAATTGAAATATGTGAAAGCTTAGAAGAAGCCTGTAGGGATGCAGATGTGGTAAGTGAGGCTATGTCTGTTACAAAAGAAAATATGGAGGAATTTCATAAGGAGTGGTTCAAGCCGGGAGCAACTGTATTTTCCATGGGAAGCTTTTACTACAAAAACTTTGATGAATTTCTGGATACCAAAATGGTTGTGGATAATTATGGCATGTACGAAAAATATATGAGCAACTTTATTGCCAGAGGTCCGGTAGACGAATTTGGAAATAAAAGAGAATGGTGTATTATGGGAATTCATTTTGTGCATTTAGTGCAGACCAAGAAAGCGCAGCGGAAGGATGTCATTAATTTGTGTGACATTGTAAATGGTATCTCGAAGGGAAGAACCTCCCATGACGAGATTGTAATGTGTTCCATTGGTGGGATGCCGTTAGAGGACTTGTCCTGGGGCTATGATTGTTACCAAAAAGCATTAGAGCTTGGCATTGGTCAGACTTTAAATTTGTGGAATGAACCGTATATGTGTTAAATAAATAATTGCAAAGCTATTATATCTAGTACATTGAGTGATACAAAATTACATACCGCCGTATTGGTATCTGCGTTGGTTTATTCATATACAAATGGATATATAGCTTTGCAATTATTTTATGTTAAAACTACTTAAAAAGGAGTAGAAATAACCGTAAATAAGTAGAAAGATGGTAGGATTAAGTAATTGAAGGATAAGGAAAAAAGTCGTAAATTATCATTATAGATAAGCAATGGAGCTGTTAGTTAGCAGCTCTATTTTTTATGTTTCATTTTGACAAAGATAAATTAAGTATATTTCAAATGGATATGCCCTAAAGGTTTGTGTCAAATGATTTATGAAAAAAGAGATGAAGATAAATGAAACAAATGAACCGTGAAAGAAGGAGGTAGTGTGTATGAATAATGCAACCATTGATTTTTTATTTTTAAGTGAAGAAGACATGATAAAAGCAGGTGTAAAGGATATGCCGGCGTGTATAGAGACTATGGAAGAAGTAGTAAAGTGTTTGAATGCCGGAGATTACGTAATGGGTGGAGAAAATCACAATTCCCATGGCAGTCAGGTTTCTTTTCCCACTGACTCGCCTTTCCCTAATATGCCAAAGGATGAAGGGGATGACAGAAGATTTATGGCTATGCCTGCGTATATCGGAGGTCCCTTTGATTTAATGGGAATGAAGTGGTATGGCTCCAATATGGCAAACAAAGAAAAGGGTTTACCAAGATCCATCCTTACCGTTATGTTAAATGATAAGGACACCGGTGCACCTTTGGCATTAATGAGTGCCAATCTGTTAAGTGCATATAGAACCGGTGCTATTCCGGGAGTAGGAGCAAAATATCTGGTAAAAAAGGATGCAACTGTTTGTGGCATCTGTGGACCGGGAGTCATGGGAAAGACATCACTTGCTGCCATAATTGCAACCTGTCCTAATATTGATACGGTAAAGGTAAAAGGAAGAGGCAAGGCATCGTTACTGCAGTTTGTGGAATATGTAAAAGAAACCTATCCACAGCTTAAGACTGTAACTGCTGTTGATACAGTGGAGGAACTGGTAAAGGACGCTGATGTTATTTCTTTTGCAAATACCGGAGGAACAGACCCGTCAACTTATCCTTTTGTAAAGAAAGAGTGGATTAAACCCGGTGCAGTATTAATTGGTGTCAGCTGCTTTGATATGGATAGTGAGGAAATGAAGGATTGTACCTTGGTAGTAGATAACTTACAGCTTTATGAGGCCTGGGAGGAAGAATTTCCTTACCCATCCTTTGGTGCTAACAATATTATCGGTTCCAAATTTACGGATATGGCTCATGATGGCATTATTTCCAAGAAGGATATTATTGATTTAGGAGATATCATTTACGGCAAACGTCCGGGACGAATCAGTGATGACCAGATTTTCATTTATTCCGTAGGCGGAATGCCGGTAGAAGATGTTGCATGGGGAAAGGTTTGCTACGATAAGGCAAAAGAACTGGGACTTGGTGTAAAGCTAAGACTCTGGGAACAGCCGGATATGCATTAATGGAAATGAGAAATATCAGTACGAATGGTTTGGAAAGAGAGGGATTCATATGGATACAAGAATTACAGAGCATCCGATTCTTGGGGTACAGGAAAAAGGAAGATTAGTAACATTTACTTATAATGGAAAGGAAGTAACAGGCTATGAAGGAGAACCCATAGCGGCAGCCCTAAAAGCGGCAGGACTTATGGTTCATCGATATACAAAAAAAGAGCATAAGCCAAGAGGAATCTTTTGTGCTATTGGCAGATGTACAGACTGTGTCATGGTTGTGGATGGTGTACCGAATGTAAGAACCTGCGTGACACCTTTAAAAGAAGGTATGCAGGTAAAAACACAGTATGGTGTCAGTGATAAGCCATTTGAGGAACAGTAGAAGGGAGCGGATGGAAATGAAAAGATATGATTTGATTATAGTTGGTGCAGGACCTTCCGGTTTGTCAGCTGCCATCGAAGCAGCAAAAAGGGGAATGAATGTAATTGTATTTGATGAAAATGAAAAGCCGGGAGGACAGTTATTTAAACAGATTCATAAGTTTTTTGGTTCCAAGGAGCATAAAGCAAAAATTCGTGGCTTTGTAATCGGTCAACAGTTACTGGATGAGGCAGATGCATTAGGTGTTAAGGTAGAGTTAAATGCTACTGTAATTGGCCTTTATCAGGATAAAGAAGTTGTTGTGAAGATGGGTGAAGAAATCCGTCATTTCAAAGGGGATGCTGTTATTATTGCAACCGGTGCAGCAGAAAATATGGTTACCTTTGATGGATGGACGTTACCCGGTGTAATCGGAGCAGGTGCAGCTCAGACAATGATGAACTTACATGGTGTAAAGCCCGGACAAAGGATTTTAATGCTTGGTTCCGGTAATGTTGGTCTTGTTGTAAGCTTCCAGTTGTTACAGTGTGGTTGTGAAGTTGTTGCATTAGTAGATGCAGCACCAAAGGTTGGTGGATATGGTGTACATGCAGCAAAGGTTGCCAGAACCGGTGTACCCTTTTATTTATCCCATACCATAGTAAAGGCAGAAGGAACCGATTGTGTAACAGGAGTTACCATTGCCGAAGTAGATGAACATTTTCAGTTCATTCCGGGAACGGAAAAGCATTTTGATGTAGATACTATTTGTCTTGCTGTAGGACTTTCTCCTATGTCACAGCTTCTTAAGATGGCAGGATGTAAAATGGAGGATAATCCAAAGCGTGGAGGACAGGTTCCTATTTGTGATGAATACGGTAGAACATCCCTTCCGGGAGTATATGTAGCAGGAGATGTATCCGGCATTGAGGAAGCCAGCTCAGCTATGATTGAAGGAAGAATGGCAGGAATTGCTGCCTGTGAATATCTGGGCTATATGGAAAAAGAGGATATGGATAAAGAATTAACTAAGCTTGACCAGGCATTAGATGGTTTGCGGCAGGGCATGTTTGCTCCGAAAAACAGAGGAAAGCTGATAACGGAAACAGAGGAAGGGATTCCGGTATCAGAAAATCTGTTAAAGCATGGATATGTGGCTGATGATGAGATTGAACGGTATCCGGGTGTTACTCATAAGAAGGGGATTCATCCTGTCATTGAATGTACCCAGAATATACCATGTAATCCATGTCAGGATGCATGTCCGAAGAAATGTATCAGCATTGGAGAAAATATTACCTCCCTTCCAACTGTTGTGGAGCAGTCAGATTGTATTAATTGTGGTATGTGTGTAGCTTCCTGCTCCGGACAGGCAATCTTTTTGGTTGATGAGGATTGTGGGGATGGAACGGCAACCGTTACCCTTCCTTATGAATTTCTTCCGCTCCCTGAAGTGGGCACAAAGGGGGCAGGCCTTGGAAGAAACGGTGAAAAGGTTTGTGATGCCGAGGTAGTAGAGGTGAAATCCTTGAAGGCATTTGATAAGACGAATCTATTAACCATGCGTGTTCCAAAGGAGTTTGCTATGAAAGCAAGATTTTTCAAGGAAGTATAGTGGGATTTTTGATTTGTAACAACTGAGTGCAAAATCCATTTTGTATGGGTTTTGTAATTGCCTAAAGTAAAGATAGGGAGGAAATATTATGAGTATAAATGACAGATCCAGAGATATAGGAGAATTCGTTCCCGCACCGGATGATGATATGATTATCTGCCGTTGTGAGGAAATTACAAAAGGAGAAATCCGGAAAGCAGTACATGATGGTATGTGGACTTTAACAGAAATCAGAAGATATTTGCGTACCGGTATGGGTCTTTGTCAGGGACAGACCTGCAGTAAGCTTGTCAAAGGAATTGTTGCAAGAGAATTAGGTATTTCTCCGGCCCAGTTAGAACCTGCAACCAGTCGTGTTCCCATGCGTCCTATTGAGATGCATGTATTTGCAAATGAGGCAAAGGAGGGTGATGATCATGAGTAATTGTGCAGAAGTTGTTATCGTAGGTGGCGGAATTATCGGATGTGCTACTGCATATTATCTGGCCAAAATGGGAACAAAGGTAATTGTGTTAGAGGGTAGTGACCATATTGGAAATGGCGGTTCCTCCAGAAATGGTGGGGGTGTCCGTCAGTCAGGAAGAGATGTAAGAGAATTACCCCTTGTTATGTATGGAATTAAAAATTTATGGCCTACATTGTCAGAAGAATTAGAAGTGGACTGTGAATATCATCAGGATGGAAATTTAAGACTTGGAAAAACTGATAAGCATAAAGCGATTCTAACTGGATTAGCAGATGCAGCAAGAGGTGTGGGATTGGATGTACGTATGATTGATGGAGATGAAGTAAGACAAATCAATCCTTATTTGTCGAATGAGGTTACTTGTGCTTCATGGTGTCCCACTGACGGTCATGCAAACCCATTAACCACAACCCTTGGTTATTATAAAATGGCAAGAAGATTGGGTGTTCATTTTATTTCCGGTGAAATGGTAAAAGAGCTTCGAACCGTAAAAGGAAAAATCCGACAGGTCATTACGGATAACAATATATATGAAGGAGAAAGCGTTTTAGTGGCAGCAGGGCTTGATAGCAGGCCGATTCTTACCAGTGTGGGTATTGATGTGCCTATGACAAATTCCTTGTTAGAGGCCCTTGTAACAGAAGCACAGCCTCATATGTTTGACCAGATGTTAGGTACTGCAGAGGCGGATTTCTATGGACATCAGACAAAACATGGTTCCTTTGTGTTTGGTGGTTCTTCCGGTTTGGAACGGTATAATAAGGATAACGGAACACCGGTTACCAACAGTAAAACAGCCCCTTGTATTTGTAGGGGAATTATGAAGTATTTCCCTGATTTAGCAAATGCAAAAATAGTAAGAACCTGGGCAGGCTGGATGGATGCTTCTGCAGATGGGGTTCCTGCTCTTGGTATGGTAGATGAGATACCGGGATTATATGTTGCCTGTGCATTTAACGGACATGGTTTTGGTATTGCACCTGCAGCAGGGGAGCAGCTGGCAAAGCTCATTGTAACAGGAAAAACAGATGTTGATTTGTATGATTTGCGATATGACAGATTTAAAGCAAAGATATAGGAGGCTTCTATGAATAATTTTAATTTTTGTGTACCAACAGATATACGGTTTGGTAAAGGTCAGATAGAATGTTTGCCTGAGGAACTTAAAAAGTATGGAAAAAGGGTTTTACTTGTATATGGCGGTGGAAGTATTAAGAAAACCGGTTTATATGATATGGTATATGAGCTGTTAAAGGAATTTGAAATTTTTGAATTACCGGGAATTGAACCAAATCCAAAGCTTACTTCTGTAGAAGAAGGAGCAAAAATCTGCAAAGAAAAAGGAATTGATGTGATTTTGGCCGTTGGTGGGGGAAGCTGTATTGATGCATCAAAGCATATCGCCTGTTCTGCCTGCTATGACGGCAAACCGTGGGATTTGGTAATGGACCGAAGTAAAGTGAAAAAGGCACTTCCCATAGCGGTTGTGCTTACCATATGTGCCACCGGTTCAGAGATGAATTCCGGTGCTGTTATCAGTAATGAGGAAACTCATGAAAAACTGGAAATTAATACACCTTTGTTATATCCGGCATTATCCATATGTGATCCTACATATCTGTTTACATTACCAAAAAGGCAGACAGCAGCGGGAACGGCAGATATTATTTCCCATGTATTAGAGCAATATTTTCAGCCAAATGATGGTGCATTTATTACAGACCGGTTATCAGAGGCTGTATTAAAAACCTGTTTCCAATATGGTCCTGTTGCCATGGAGGAACCGGATAATTATGAAGCCCGGTCAAATCTTATGTGGTCCAGTACAGTTGCATTAAATCATCTGTTAACGGTAGGAAAAGGTGGAGCATGGTCCGTTCATCCCATTGAGCATGAGTTAAGTGCTTATTATGATATTACCCATGGAGACGGATTAGCTATTTTAACTCCGGCATGGATGAGATATGTTTTATGTGATGAAACAGTTGACCGATTTGCCATGTATGCAAAAAATGTATGGGATATTACGGAGCCGGATCCATATAAAGCAGCGAATGCAGGGATAGATGCTACAGAAAAATTCTTTTCGGATATGGGATTACCAACAAAGCTTTCTCAGGTAGGAATTAATACTGAAAAGTTTGAGGAAATGGCAAAGGAAGCTGTTCGTACAAGTGGTGTATCCAGTCGTTCTTACTACCATTTGCAGGCAGAAGACATTGTTAAGATTTTTGAAATGTGTCAGTAATATTTAATGAATGTAGTTGTGTTATAATAAAGTCTGTTCACAGAAGAGTCTGTGGACGGGCTTTTTATTTGCAGGTTTGATGTTATGCATCTAAAAAGAGTGTGTTGATTTATGGCTGAGTGGAAGGTACAATATGGATATGTTTAATGAAGAGTAGGTTTTCTCTTGAAAAAAAACACATATAATGTTAGAATACATAGCGGTTATGGGAAATTAAGAAAAAAGGAGAATAAAAATGTCAGGACATTCAAAGTTTTCAAATATTAAGCATAAAAAAGAAAAAAATGATGCAGCAAAGGGAAAAATCTTTACTGTTATTGGTCGTGAAATTGCAGTAGCTGTAAAAGAGGGCGGAGCTGATCCGGCGAATAATTCAAAGTTACGTGATGTGATTGCAAAGGCAAAAGCAAATAATATGCCAAATGATACCATTGAACGTGGTATTAAAAAGGCTGCAGGAGATGCAAATTCTGTAAATTATGTTTCTATTACATATGAAGGCTATGGACCTAACGGAACTGCAATTATTGTTGATGCATTAACAGATAACAAAAACCGTACAGCATCCAATGTAAGAAATGCATTTACAAAGGGTGGTGGAAATGTTGGTACTACAGGCTGTGTTTCATTTATGTTTGATAAAAAGGGACAGATTATCATTGATAAAGAAGAATGTGATATGGAAGCAGACGATTTGATGATGATTGCCTTAGATGCAGGCGCAGAAGATTTCGAGGAAGAAGAGGATAGCTTTGAAATTTTAACTGCACCGGATGATTTTTCTGCAGTGCGTGAAGCATTAGAAGCAGAAAACATTCCTATGGCATCTGCAGAAGTAACCATGGTTCCACAGAATTATGTGGAGCTTACAGATGAGAATGACATCAAGAAGATGAATAAGATTTTAGACCTGCTTGATGAGGATGATGATGTCCAGGCAGTTTATCACAACTGGGATGAGTAGGAATTTAGAGTGAAATATGAAAACACTTAACAATAAGCTTAAAAATAGCTTGGCTGTTAGGTGTTTTTATGTATTAGGAGGTTATTTATGTCAGGAAAAACAATAGTAACAGGTATTAGTGTATGGATTGCAGCAAAGAGTTTATTGAATCTGATTTTAGGATTTAGTTTTGGAAATTTGATTACCTTGGTGGTTGCAGTTGTGTTAGCAATATTACTTATGGCCAATGTGCCTTATATGAATTATGTTTTGGCGGTTTTGCTGGGCATTGTTGTTTTAAAAAATCTTCCCTATAACATAATGAATTTTCAGCTTATTTACTTATTAGAAGGGCTGATAGACGTGGTTTGTGTTGTTTTATTAGTAGCAGTAAAGGATGTTCGGGAACTATTTGCAAGATAAAAAGGGACATTTGAATCATATTACAATAAACTTCCTACTGTTAGTACATTATAATAGTAGGAAGTTTTTTGTAGTATACAGTTGTGTAATTGTGAACATTTTGTGAAAGGGGTCTGACCCGGTTATGATTAATATCATTATAGTGATTATTTTAATATTGTTAATTGCTGCGGCTATTTTTCATTTATGGAAAGAAAAGAAAAAAGGAAGAAAGTGTATGGGATGTACTATGGCAGGGTGTTGCAGCAAAAATAGCAGAGATGAGAAATAGTAAGAAGAAAGCTAGTCTTTTTTTTCTCTTTATGTTATACTAATTTCCGTATGCGTATCGTATATATATATCAGATAGTAATTGAGAAGCATACGGTATGAATTTGACAAAAGAAAGTGAATATAAAGGAGATAAAACTATGAAGTTGGGCATTGTCGGATTACCAAATGTAGGTAAAAGTACATTATTTAATTCATTAACAAAGGCAGGAGCAGAAAGTGCAAACTATCCATTTTGTACTATTGATCCTAATGTGGGTGTGGTTCCTGTACCGGATGAGAGAATTGATGTATTAACAAAAATGTATAATTCAAAGAAAACAGTTCCTGCTGTTATTGAGTTTGTTGATATTGCAGGTCTTGTAAAGGGTGCTTCTAAGGGTGAAGGTCTTGGTAATCAGTTTCTTGCTAATATTCGTGAAGTAGATGCCATTGTACATGTAGTTCGTTGCTTTGAAGATACCAATGTTGTTCATGTAGATGGAAGTATCAATCCACTTCGTGATATTGAGACGATTAACTTTGAGTTAATCTTTTCTGATATCGAGATTTTAGACAGACGTATTGAGAAGAATAAAAGAGCTGCCAACAATAACAAGGATATTGCCAGAGAGGTTGCTTTTATGCAACGCATCAAGGAGCATTTAGAGGGTGGTAAGCTTGCCATTACTTTTGAGGTGGATGGTGAAGATGAGGAAGCGTGGATTGCAGATTATAATCTGTTAACCCGTAAACCGGTTATTTTTGCTGCTAATGTTTCAGAAGATGATCTTGCAGATGATCTTGCAGATGATGGTGCATCTAATGAATATGTACAGGCAGTAAAGGAATATGCTGCTGAGTATGGTTCAGAGGTGTTTGCAGTCTGTGCCCAGATTGAGCAGGAGATTTCTGAATTAGAGGATGATGAGAAAATGGAATTTCTTGAAGATCTTGGTTTATCTGAATCAGGACTTGATAAATTGATTCGTGCAAGCTATTCCTTACTTGGTTTGATTTCTTATCTTACTTCAGGAGAGGATGAGACAAGAGCCTGGACCATTAAGAAGGGTACAAAAGCACCTCAGGCAGCAGGTAAGATTCATACAGATTTTGAACGGGGATTTATTCGTGCAGAAGTAGTTAACTATAAGGATTTGGTTGAAAATGGTTCTATGGTGGCAGCAAAGGAAAAAGGCCTTGTTCGTTCAGAAGGAAAAGAGTACGTTGTTCAGGATGGAGACGTAATTTTATTCAAGTTTAATGTATAGGAGGCTCATATGTACGAGATTCGGTTTCCACATTTGGGAATTACACTTAAAAATGTATTAGATGGTTTTTCTATTGGTAATTTTGAAATTCGTTTTTATGGTGTTATTATTGCCATTGGTTTTATTCTTGCATATCTTTTGGTTGCAGCAGAGGCAAAAAGAACAAACCAGAATCCGGAAACCTATCTGGATTATATGCTTTGGCTTGTGATTCCTGCAATTCTTGGTGCGAGAATATATTATGTTTTGTTTAGTCTTGATGACTATATTGTAAAAGGAAAATCCTTCAAGGAAATCTTTTTTAGCATGATTAATATCAGGGGTGGCGGATTAGCCATTTATGGTGGTGTGATTGCAGGAATTATTGTCCTATTGATTTTTGCTAAAAAGAGAAAAATCAGTCCACTTTTGATGCTTGATACCAGCTGTATGGGATTGCTTGTTGGACAAATCCTAGGACGTTGGGGAAACTTCTTTAATAGAGAGGCTTTTGGAGCATATACTGATTCGCTGTTTGCTATGGCAATTCCTGCTGATTGGTTTGGTGGAAAAAACTATTTATTAACAAGAGTAAATAATGGTAATATTACACAGGAAATGTTAGACCATGTTTTGATTGCGGATGGAAAAGAATTTATTCAGGTACATCCAACCTTTCTTTATGAATCTGTGTGGAATTTGATTGTATTACTGGTGATTTTTACATATCGAAGGAAGAAAAAATTTGATGGAGAATTGTTTGCAATGTACCTATGGGGTTACGGTTTGGGCCGTGTATGGATAGAAGGCCTTCGAACAGACTCTTTAATGATTCCGGGTGTTAATTTCAGGGTTTCTCAATTACTGGCAGCTGTATGTGTAATCGGTGCATCTGTTTTTATTGTTTACAAGCGATTGCAAATTACAAAATCAAAGGATACAAAATAATAATCAGTCTAAAAATAATATAGTGTAAATTAAAAACTACTTGTGGTTTGTTTCACCACAGGTAGTTTTTTTGTGCATTTCCATTTTCTTTTCCTATATTTCAAAAAAATCTTTTTCTTTTATATTTAAATCCCCACTTTCCCTCCACTGTGGAAAAATATCCTCCACTTTCCACCACCGTTATTTTATTAGAAAAATGGGAAAGTGGGGGATGAAGACCAATTTGGAAAAATAGAAATATGTAGTATTATGTCGACCAATAGAATAAAGTAGGGGGACACAATATAAGGTGATAGAACAATCAAAAACACAACATATTGTTGTTTTGGTTAGATAAAAGTGTGTATTTTATATGATAAGAACATAAATTCGAACAAAAACCCTTTTAAAAATTTAGCTATTTTCACAATAAAAATCAAAAAAAACTTTTAAATTAAAACTTGCATTATGTAACCTTATGGGGTAGAATAGTGGATGTAAGTGGTGGGAAGTGGTGACTATATGGGAGAAAGTGGTGGATCTCGGAGCACCATACCACGAGAAGGAGATTACAGAGAGGAAGGTGATGATCATGTCCGCAAGCTTTAAAGGCGAGTATAGCCATTCAGTAGACAGTAAGGGCAGAATGATCGTTCCTTCAAAATTCAGAGAAGAATTGGGAGTCTCCTTCGTAATTGCAAGAGGAATGGATAGATGTATTAATGCCTATCCAAAAGACGAGTGGGAAAAATATACCAGTTGGCTTGAAACCTTTCCTGAGATAAACAAAAACGCAAGAAAATTTACAAGAGCAGTATTTAGTTCTGCATTTGACTGTGAGATTGATAATCAGGGGAGAATTAATATTCCTGCAAAATTAAGAGAATTTGCCGGAATAACAAAAGATGTAACAGTAATTGGATTTGGAAACAAAGTAGAAATCTGGAGCAAAGAAGTATATGATTTGGAACACAGTGATGATGATGACTTGGATGAGCTTGCATCCGGATTTGGTGATTTCGGTTCGATGAAATAAGTTACATCATGATAAGGAGGATAAACGTTTTGGAGTTTTCACATAAATCTGTTTTGCTAAATGAATGTATTGAAGGACTCCATATAAAAGAAGATGGTACATATGTGGATGGAACCCTTGGTGGTGGAGGGCACGCCTTTTATGTATGTGAACGTTTGTCTGATAAAGGTCGGTTCATAGGAATAGACCAGGATGCCGCTGCAATTGAAGCAGCTGGCGTCCGTCTATTACCATATCAAGATAAATTAGAGGTAAACATTGTAAGAAGTAATTATGAACAAACCCCCGAGGTGCTAAAAAAACTTCGTGTTGACGGTGTTGACGGAATTTTATTAGACCTTGGGGTATCCTCCCATCAATTGGATACACCGGAAAGAGGATTTTCATATCGGGAAAATGCAACTCTTGATATGCGTATGGATCAACGCCAGGATATGACGGCGAAAGATATTGTAAATGAATACTCTGAAATAGAGTTATTTCATATAATAAGAGATTATGGTGAAGAAAAATTTGCCAAAAACATTGCAAAGCATATATGCATTGCAAGAGAACAAAAGCCTATAGAAACAACCTATGAGTTGAATGAAATTATCAAGGCTGCGATACCGATTAAAGTTAGGGCACAAGGAGGGCACCCTTCAAAGCGGACCTTTCAGGCTATCAGAATTGAGTTAAACAAGGAATTGACTGTGTTAGAACAGTCCATTGACCAGATGATAGACTTGTTAAATCCGGGAGGGCGACTTTGCATCATCACATTCCATTCCTTAGAGGATCGAATCGTGAAAAGGATTTTTAGAAGAAATGAAAATCCATGTACCTGTCCTCCGGATTTTCCTAAATGTGTATGTGGTAAGGTTTCAAAAGGAAAGGTTATTACAAGGAAACCTATTTTACCATCAGAGGAAGAACAAGAAGAAAATCGAAGAAGTAAAAGTGCGAAACTTCGTATCTTCGAAAAAACACAAATTGGTATTTAATATAAAGCACAATAAGAATAAATAAATACGCAAAGGATGACGTATTTAAAAGAGGGGAATGACTAGATTGAATTCAAATTTTGACGAACAATTTTACACACAGGGAAATACGGCAAGGAAGCTTAATATGGTACCTGAAACAATTGAAAGGTCTGATGAGAAAAAAAGACAGGAACGACAGGTTCGGAAAGAGCCTAACAAGAGGATTAACAAGAATGCACAGCGTGCAAGAGCATTTAGTCCGTTATATACATGTATGTTAATGGTTGCGACTGTATTTTTGTTCGGTTCATGCTTATATATGCTTACAATTCAGGCAACAATTACGGAACAAAGAAGACAAATTGCTGTATTGGAAAGTAATTTAAATGCTTTAACGGATAATAATGATGAAATGAGCAAGAGAATTGAAAGCTCTTTGAATTTGCCAGAGGTTTATGAGGTTGCAACATCAGAACTTGGCATGGTTTATCCAAAAGCAGGACAGGTTGTTTCTTATGAGGCTAGTAATCCTGATTATGTAAAACAGTTCAAGGATGTGCCACAAAACTAAAATTAGGTGATAGTAATGGCAAAAAAAGCAAGAAAAAAGAAAAAATTTTTACCTCGTATGCAATTTAAGTTTTTGATTGTGGTTGGTATTTTCCTTATACTGTTAGTTTGTCTGATTATTCGAATTATTTGGATAGATAAAAAGGACGGAGCGAGATATGAGAAAATTGTATTATCACAACAAAGCTATGATAGTATAGAAATTCCTTATAGACGAGGAGATATTCTTGACCGGAATGGAACCCAATTGGCAACGAGTGAAAAGGTATACAATTTAATTATAGAACCAAAAAATATTTTGCAAAGCAAAGAAGTGAAACAGGCTACAATTTCTGCTTTGACAAAATATTTTGACATTTCTAAAGAAGAATTAAATGATGCGTTAAAGGAAAATGACTCTTTATATAAAAAAATGCTGAAACGTCTGACTTATGAGCAGGTAGAACCATTTAACAAGTTTGTTGCTTCTGAAGATGGAAGTAATGTAAAAGGTGTATGGTTTGAAGAAGAATATCAAAGATATTATCCTTATAATGATCTTGCGTGTCATGCAATTGGATTTACAGTAAGCGGAAATGTAGGACAGGGAGGAATTGAAGGGTATTATTCGGAACAGCTAAATGGTGTGAATGGACGTGAATATGGTTATTTAACAGAGGATATGTCCATCGAACGAACAACAAAAGAGCCTATTAACGGATATAATATTATCTCTACAATTGATACCAATATTCAAAAAAATGTAGAGGATGTAATTGGTCAGTTTATGGAAGAAACAGGTGCAAGAAATGTATCATGTCTTGTAATGGACCCTAATACAGGGGAAATTCTTTCTATGGCAAACTCTAATAAATTTAATCTGAACAAACCATATGAAGATAGCGTAATTGCGTCTATGTTTGACAGCAATAATATTAATTATCTGTTAAGTGATGCCGCTGTGAAAGATTATTTCAAAATTCCAAAAGGTGAAGAAACACTTTCAGAAGATAAGCAGGCATTAAAAGCAGTGTTAGAAAGTCCTGATTTGTCAGCAGCTGATAAGATGAAAAATATACCGGAGGATTTCCGTTTGATTTGTCTTAACAGACAGTGGCGTAATTTTATTATATCAGATGGCTTCGAACCCGGTTCTACATATAAAACCTTTACGATTGCCGGAGCGGTGGAAGAAAATGTTTTAACAGGACCGGAAACGTTTTATTGTGAAGGTGTAAAACAGGTTGAGGATTATCCCATTCATTGTCATAATCATCAGGGTCACGGAATGGTTACCATTGAACAGGCGTTGATGCAGTCCTGTAATGTGGCGTTAATGGATATTGCAGCGGCAGAAGGCCGTAGCGTGTTCTCAAAATATCAGGAAGTATTTGGCTTTGGAAAAACCACAGGAATTGATTTGGCAGGAGAGGCCTCAGGACTTGTATATGAAGAGGAAAACCTAAATCCTGTTGAGCTTGCCACATCTTCTTTTGGTCAGGGGCTTACTGTTACAATGATTCAAAATGCTGCTGCATTTTGTTCCGTAATCAATGGGGGAGATTATTATGAACCTCATGTGGTGAAACAAATTGTTGATGAAAATGGTGGTATCATTAATAATATTGAACCTACAATTTTAAGAAAAACAGTTTCTGAAGAAACATCTGCATTTATGAGAGATACCTTATTCAAAGTAGTTGATTCTGGTACAGGACAAAAGGTTAAGGTGGAAGGATATACGATTGGTGGTAAAACAGGTACAGCGGAAAAACTTCCCAGAGGAAATGGAAAGTATTTGTTATCTTTTATAGGATTTGCCCCGGTAGACAATCCGGAGGTTGTTGTGTATGTAACAGTTGACGAACCGGATGTTGAAGATCAGTCAGCAACAGGTTATGGAACCATTTTGGCACACTCAATTTTTGAAAGAATTCTTCCATATATGAATGTTTATCAGACCAATGATGCATTAACGCAAGGTGATCCGAATATTGGTGATGAAACAATTACACCGATTTTTGAAGGAGAAGCACCACAAGAACAATTATCATCTGAAGAAGATGGAAGTACGCAGGAGTCTTCACAAGAGGCTGATGACGGTTCTTTGCAAGATACAGGTGAACAGCCGGAAACACAGACTTTGGATGACGTACAACAATGATATAAAATAAGAACCTTTGGTGGCGGTTCGTTAATTGTATAAGGCATGAATTCTTTTGGGAGAGGGAATTCATGCCTTGGGTTATTTATGGGAAAAAGTCATATATGGCAAGATACTTTAATAGATTATATAAAAAAGACGGTATCACTATGGTAAGAACTTTTACCAGAAAAAAGATATTTATTCTTTTTGTTGCATTATTGGTTGTATGGATTTTATTGTCTGCAAGACTTGCTTATTTAATGCTTGTTAAATCAGAATATTATAATAATAAGGCAAATAATCTCCATATAAGAGAAAGAAGTATAAAAGCAAGAAGGGGTATTATATATGACAGAAATGGAATTGAGTTGGCCGGAAATGTACCGGTGTGTTCAATTTCTGTTATTCATTCCCAGATAGAAGATGAAGAAGAAGTGATTCGCCAGCTTAGTTCGATTTTGGACATAGATGAAGAAGAAATTAGAAAAAAAGTAAAGACCAAATCCATTCGGGAAAAAATAAAAAGTAATGTGCCAAAAGAAATAGCAGATAAACTGCGGGATAAGAATCTGGCAGGAGTGAAAATAGACGAAGATTATAAGCGTTATTATCCTTATGATGAACTGGCCAGTAAGGTATTAGGATTTACCGGTGCCGATAATCAGGGGATTCTTGGATTAGAAGTTAAATATGATGATATTTTAGCAGGAACACCGGGAAGTATTTTGACAGTAACGGATGCCAATGGATATGAGGTTGAAAATATTGCAGAAGGAAGAAAAAATCCTGTTCCGGGGGATAATTTATATACCACGATTGATTATAATATACAAAAATATGCCCAGCAAACAGCCCAGAATGTTATGAAAGCAAAACAATCAAAACGGGTATCCATTGTAATAATGAATCCTCAAAATGGTGAAATATTAGCTATGGTTAATGTTCCTGAATATAACCTAAATGAACCATTTAAATTAACAATAGATGTTGATTCTGATGTTTCAGAGTCTGATGCATTAAATATGATGTGGAGAAATTTTTGCATCAATGATACCTATGAACCGGGTTCCGTATTTAAAATTATTACGGCTACTGCTGCATTAGAGGAGCATGTGGTTTCGGAAAATGATACGTTTTTCTGTCCTGGATATCGAGTGGTAGATGACAGACGGATTCGGTGTGCAAAAACTACCGGTCATGGTCAGGAAACCTTTAAAGAGGGTATCATGAATTCCTGCAATCCGGTGTTTATTGATGTAGGTGCCAGAGTTGGTGTTGACAACATGTTTAAATATATTAAAAAGCTTGGTTTGATGGAACCAACAGGGGTTGATTTACCCGGAGAAGCTTCTTCCATCATGCATAAAAAAGAAAATGTAGGAAATGTTGAACTGGCAACAATGAGTTTTGGTCAATCCTTTCAAATTACTCCCCTTCAGTTATTAAAGGGAGTCAGTGCAGTAATTAATGGTGGTGATTTAATAACACCTCATTTTGCACGTTATACAACTGACGAACAAAATCAGATAAAACAAAAATTTTCTTTTAATAAAGAAGAAAATGTGATATCCAAAGAAACTTCTTCGCAAATGAAGACTTTTTTGGAAGCTGTTGTTGCAGAGGGTGGTGGTTCAAAAGGAAGTGTGCAGGGATATCGTATTGGAGGAAAAACTGCAACTTCTGAAAAGCTTCCCAGAGGAAATGGAAAATATATTTCAGCCTTTTTAGGTTTTGCTCCCGCAAATAATCCTCAGGTTTTGGGATTGATTTTGATTGATGAACCTGTGGGAGCATACTACGGAGGCATGGTTGCGGCACCGGTAATGGCTGATTTATTTGAAAATATTTTGCCATATCTTGGTTTAGAGGCAGATTTTCAGGAAAAAACAGAGGAAACTATGATGGAAATTGAAATAATGGATTGATAAAAAACATAAAAGGAATTATACTATTAGCGTATGCGTTGCAATATAAACACAACTTCTTGTGTTTCGCAATAGTTAAAGTTTTACAAAGGTGGGAATGAAATGAACTTAGATTTTACGGTGTTAGCACCAGTGTTAATTGCATTCGGAGTTAGTGTGATATTGTGTCCGATTATGATTCCGTTATTACAAAAATTGAAATTTGGTCAATTTATTCGTGATGAGGGTCCTGAATCTCATTTGAAAAAATCCGGTACACCTACTATGGGTGGTATCATAATATTGTGTAGTATTGTAATGACATCATTGTTTTATATAAAAAGCAATAAAATGATTTTGCCAGTCTTATTTGTTACATTAGGTTTTGGATTGGTTGGATTTTTAGATGACTATATTAAAGTTGTTATGAAACGGTCTATGGGCCTTCGTGCGTGGCAAAAAATGCTTGGCCAATTTTTGGTAACTGCAGTATTTGCATATTATCTCGCTAATTATACTGATGTAGGAACGAGTATTTTGATTCCTTTTTTGAAGGGATATGAGTTGGATTTAGGCTTTTGGTTCTATCCGTTTTTATTTTTCGTTGTAATCGGTACGGTTAATGGCACAAACTTTACTGATGGATTAGATGGTTTGTTATCCTCTATTACTGTTTTAACAGCAACCTTCTTTACTGTAGTTGCCATTGGTACAGCATCCGGTCTTGAACCTGTTACATGTGCTGCAGTCGGTGCGCTGTTGGGATTTTTAGTTTTTAATGTATATCCTGCAAGAGTATTTATGGGGGATACAGGTTCTCTTGCATTGGGAGGATTGATTGCTTCTGTTGCTGTTATGCAAAGAATGCCGGTTTATATTGTTATTGTTGGTTTTATTTATTTTGCAGAAGTTTTATCTGTTATTATTCAAGTTACTTATTTTAAAAAGACAGGAAAAAGAGTATTTAAAATGGCGCCAATTCATCATCATTTTGAACTGAGTGGATGGCCGGAAACAAAAGTAGTTGCTATTTTTTCAATTGTAACAGCACTTCTTTGTTTAGTAGGATTGATTGCTTTATAAAACAATTATATATGGAGGATGACATGGATTTTCATAAGAAGGTACTAATTGCCGGTACAGGAATTAGTGGATTGAACGCAGGGAAACTATTATTAGAAAAAGGAGCAGAGATTGTTTTTTATGATGATAACGCAGCATTAGATGTTGATAAACTGCTGTCTCATTTTGAAAAAAATGATCCTGTTCATGTGATTCTTGGTAATATTACGGAAAAGATTCTACAGGATATAGATCTTATGGTGATTAGTCCGGGAATACCGGTAGATAGTGATATTGCAAATGTAGTAAGGGATGCAAATGTTCCGATTTGGAGTGAAATTGAATTAGCATATCAGGCAGGTAATGGACATTTGGCTGCTATTACGGGAACCAACGGAAAGACAACTACAACATCTTTAGTGGGAGAAATATTTAAGGATTATACAGATAATAGTTTTACAGTAGGCAATATCGGTATTCCTTATACAGAAGTTGCTCTTAATATGAATGAGAATACATATACTGTAGCAGAGGTTTCTTCTTTCCAGTTAGAAACCATTGCAGATTTTAAGCCTCATGTTAGTGCGGTGCTTAATATTACACCGGACCATTTGAATCGTCATTATACAATGGAAAATTATGCATCTGTTAAGTTGGATATTTGTCGTAATCAAACGAAAGACGATGTCCTTGTGTTAAATTATGACGATGAAATAACAAAAGCTATGGCACAGGATGAACGTGTGAAAGCAAAGGTTGTTTACTTTAGTAGAATCGAAAGTTTATCTGAAGGTGTTTGTTTAAACAACGATAGTATTGTTTTAAGAGAACATGGTAAGGAAATAAAAATAATTGATACAAAGGATTTGGTTTTATTAGGTGACCATAATATTGAAAATTATATGGCAGGTATTTTGGTTGCGTATTATATGGGAATCCCTATGGAACATATTGTTTCTGTATTAAAACGTTTTAAAGGTGTTGCCCACCGTATTGAATTTGTAAAAGAAGTAAATGGTGTTACATATTATAATGACTCAAAAGGAACAAATCCTGATGCGGCAATTAAGGGGATTAAAGCCATGAACCGTAAAACTGTATTGATTGGAGGCGGCTATGATAAAGGGGTTGCTTTTGATGAATGGATTAAAGCCTTTGATGGTAAAGTTAAAAAGCTGTTGTTAATTGGTCAAACGGCACAGATGATTGCAGATACAGCTGCAAAGTATGGATTTACTGATGTGGAGTTTTGCGATGATTTAGCACAGGTTGTGAAGCGATGTTATGAGATTGCAGAGCCTGGTGAGGCAGTATTGCTTTCTCCTGCTTGTGCAAGCTGGGGAATGTTTGATAATTATGAGCAGCGTGGAGATATGTTTAAAGAATATGTGAATGAATTAGGAGCATAATATATGGCGACAGGTCGGGCAGTTGGTAGAAAAAAGAAAAAGAAATTTAATTTAAAACGAATGATTCATACCTTAATATACAGGAGTACTTTTTTTGATTATTCGTTATTGTTTATCATTTTGTTTTTGGTTGTGTTTGGTCTGGTGATTGTGTACAGCACAAGTTCTTATACAGCACAATTACAAACCGAAGATCCTGCGTATTATTTAAAAAGACAGGCAATTGCCGGGATTTTAGGATGCGTAGCCATGTGTATTGTTGCAAACTGTGATTATCATTTTTTTAAGAAAATTTCAAAGCTTGCAATGATTGGTATTATTCTTATGCTAATTGCGGTTTTGATATGGGGCGTAGCTTCTCATGGAGCTTCGAGATGGCTTAATATTGGAGGACTTAGTATACAGCCTTCAGAACTTGCTAAGTTAGTTATTATTTTGTATACGGCTCATATTTGTACTGATAAAGCACGGCAAATCACTAATATCTGGGTTTTGATTGGTGTATTTTCACTTCCGATTTTTGCTGTTATTTTCATTGCATTGGAAAATTTAAGTACAGCTATTATTTGTACGGCGATTGTTTTTATTGTGACATTTGTAACGAGTCCCAGATGGGATCATTTTGTGGTTATGGCACTTTCGGTAATTTGTTTGATGGGAATTTTCCTTTTGCTGGCATCATATCGAATGGAACGTATTAAAATATGGTTGCATCCGGAGAAATATGAAAAGGGATATCAAACGTTACAAGCCTTATATGCCATTGGCTCCGGAGGTTTGTTTGGAAAGGGCTTAGGACAGAGTATTCAAAAAATGGGATTTATTCCTGAGTCTCATAATGACTATATTTTTTCTGTTGTATGTGAGGAACTGGGATTGTTTGGAGCTGTATGCGTGATTTTGTTATTTGCATTGTTAATATGGCGTTGTGTTATGATTGCAATGAGTGCTCCGGATTTGTATGGTGCATTGCTTGTGGTTGGTGTTATTACTCATGTTGCAGTTCAGGTAATTGTTAATATTGCAGTTGTTACAAAATCAATTCCGCCTACAGGTGTTCCGCTTCCGTTTATTAGTTATGGAGGTACAGCTTTACTTGTTTTGCTGACAGAAATGGGCGTAGTGCTTTCTGTGGCAAAACAAATCAATCTGCCAAAAGAATATTAATTTTGGGAACAAAAAGCACATTTTTACATATATTAAACTATATGGCAAAATGGGTGTGGATTTCTTGAAAGCAATTAGCGTAAAGGGTGTTACCAATTTAAAAGGAAAGATAGAAATTCAAGGGTCAAAAAATACGGTTTTACCTATCATTTCAGCTAGTATTTTGACTACAGGAATTACCAAAATATACAATTGTCCTGTGATTGATGATGTAATTGTGATGTGTCAGTTGTTAAATTGCCTTGGGGTAAAGACGCATTTGGAAAATCATATCCTGGAGATAAATACAAAAGATATTCATTATGCTTCGTTGCCTATTGAATTAACTTGTAAGCTTAGATCATCTGTTTTGTTGCTGGGACCTTTGATTGCCAGGTTCCACAAGGCTACAATTGGAATGCCGGGAGGCTGTGCCATTGGTGCGAGACCTATTGATATTCATTTGGATGGATTTTCTCACATGAATGTTGATATTTCTTCAGTTGATGGATATTTAAGCTGTAAGTGTTTTCATTTGCAAGGTTGTGATTACAGTTTACGTTTTGCAAGTGTGGGAGCTACGGAAAATTTGTTGATGGCTGCAGCAGGTGCTACCGGACGAACAATTTTGCGTGGAGTAGCGAAAGAACCGGAAATAGTTGAGTTGTGTAAGTATTTGGTTTCTATAGGTGTTGTGATTGAAGGAATTGGAACAGATACGCTGATTATAAAAGGAACGCACCAGTTTGTTGCTACGGATTTTGAAAATCCATATGATCGAATTGTAGCGGGTACATATATTTTAATGTCTGCCGCGATTCCTTCCGATATAAGATTGTATGGAATCAAGAATGTTCAATATATTTCCAATGTAATTGAAGTAGTGAAATCAATGGGGGTTGTTGTGGTTCCTTTTCCGGATTATCTTTGTATTCATTCCACAGGAGCAATTGAGGGTGGTGATTATGTTACGGGTATATATCCTGATTTTCCTACCGATTTACAACCTTTGTTAATTACTGTTTTGATGAAATCAACAAGAAGAAGTTCCGTAACGGAAACCGTATTTGAAAACCGATTAGGAATTGTTTCGTCGTTACAGCGAATAGGCGGTAATGTATATAGAAAAGAAAATGTTGTATTTATTGAATATAGTGATTGTTTGTGTGGACACACTGTAAAAGCTATGGACTTGCGACAGGGGGCTGCGTTAGTGGTAGCCGGGCTGTTATGTAAAGGATACACAACAATTACAGATATAATTTATATAATGCGTGGATACGAGGATATTGTAAGAGATCTAAAATGCCTGGGCGTTGAAATTGAGTATATATAGGAATGATTATGGAAAAAAGAAAAGATAATGTTGTAGAAGTACAATTTAAAAGAAGTAATATTAAGCTGTATATAGGACTTTTTGTTGGTGTTATTGTATTGGCTGTTATTATTTTATTAACCTGTTTTAAAATTGATGAAATAGAAGTTACGGGAAACTCCCATTACTCCAATGAACAAATAAAGGATTTTGTACTGGCTGATGGATATATTGATAACTCCGTACTGTTAATGTTAAAAAATAAATTCCGTCCAATGAAGGAGATTCCGTTTATAGCAAAAATGGATATTGAATATAGTGGTGCACATAAAGTAATTGTGACAGTATATGAAAAAGCTATGGCTGGCTGTATTGAGTACATGGACCAATATATTTACTTTGACCGGGACGGTTATGTATTAGAGATTTCTTTGACAAAACTGGATGATACTCCGTGTATTAACGGCATTTTTTTTGATAGTATGGAGCTTCATGAAAAATTACCGATAGAGGACGAAAAAAGATTTAAAACAATTTTAACATTGACCCAGTTGATTGAAAAATATGATGTGCATATTGATTCGATTCGTTTTACAACTTCAGGAGATATTGTATTAAGGTATGAAGATATAAAAATTGAACTTGGGGATGGAAGTAAGATAGAGGAACAGTTGGTAGATTTAAATCGTATGTTAGATTCCCTGAAAGGAAAAAAGGGGACTTTGGATTTAAAAGAGTTTGATTCTGCTACGGGAACGGCATCTTTCCGTGTTGATGATGGAACAAAGAAACAACCATCTGATGGGGATAATCAGGAAGATGAGAGCAGTGAAACTTCTCCGGATGGAACTCCTTTGGAGGGTACAGATGAAGATATGCAGGGTGTAACAGAGGAAAATTCTGTCGAAAATACACAAGAAACCCTAGATAATGAGGTTCAAAATTAAAAAAAGTACAAAAAATAGTGATTTACAGAAATATAGACTTGATTATTTGGTGAAAAAACAGTACAATTAGCCTGTATGTATTATGTATACTGGGAAAAGAGAAAATATATATTAAGGAGGAAAAGACCTTGCTTGAAATAAAGACTTTTGAAGACAAAGGACCTGCAAAGATTTTAGTTATCGGTGTGGGTGGTGCAGGAAACAATGCAGTAAACAGAATGATTGATGAGAATATTAATGGTGTTGATTTGGTGGCCATTAATACTGATAAACAGGTGTTAGCTACATCAAAAGCGCCTACTAAAATTCAGATTGGCGAGAAGCTTACAAAGGGACTTGGCGCTGGAGCTAAGCCGGAAGTAGGTGCAGGTGCTATTGAAGAAAATCGTGAAGAAATTACCGAGTTAGTAAAGGATGCTGATATGGTATTCGTAACTTGTGGTATGGGTGGTGGAACCGGTACCGGTGCAGCACCTGTAGTAGCTGAAATTGCAAAGAATCTTGGTATCTTAACAGTTGGTGTTGTAACAAAACCTTTCTCTTTTGAAGGTAAGCCTCGTATGAATAATGCTATGGCAGGTATTGATAGATTAAAGGATAATGTAGATACATTGATTGTTGTTCCTAATGATAAGCTGTTACAAATTTGCGATAAGAGAACAACAATTCCGGATGCACTGAAGAAAGCAGATGAAGTATTACAGCAAGGTGTTCAGGGTGTTACAGATTTGATTCAAAGTCCTGGTATTATCAACCTTGACTTTGCTGATATACAATCCGTAATGAGAGATAAGGGTATTGCTCATATCGGTATCGGTCGTGGAAGTGGTGAAGATAAAGCCGTTGAAGCAATTAAGCAGGCAATGGAATCTCCATTGTTAGAAACAACTGTATCTGGAGCTACTGATATTATTATTAACTTCGCTGGTAATATTGGAATGATTGAAGCATATGATGCAGTTAACTATTTAACAGAAGCTGCAGGTGATGATGTTAATATTATTTTTGGTACAGTAGATAATGAAACATTAGGTGATGAAGTTAGTATTACCATTATTGCTACAGGAATTGAAGGTGGTGCTACTAAAAAATCTGCTATGGGTGGATTTGCTACAAGTGCATTTAAGCAGAATGTTGCACCGGTTCAGACACCAGTTCAGACACCAGTTCAGAATCCGATTCCACAGGCTGTTAATCCTGCTCCAACTCCAACTCCGGCACAGCCTACATATCGTCCGGCTCAGACTCAGGATATGACACAGACAGGCTTTGCATCACAGCAGGCAACACCTACATTTAGTAATCAGCCGATTGCAGCCTCTCAGGTTAAGCCGGCTCCGAAACCATCATTTTTGAATGGCACAGGAAATGCGCAAACAACAGCTCAGCCTTCTCAGGTTACACCTGTTACAACAGCAAGACCTCAGGCACCAACACAAGAAGCTGATGGAAGTATTAAGATTCCTGAATTTTTAAAGAGAAGATAATTCTTGCAATAACAGACCTTCGTTAGGATGAATGATATGATTCCCCTTAAGTAGACACGGTAAATAACCAAAATCTACTTAAGGG
>JBJENY010000118.1:0-3481 GCA_051880435.1 Lachnospiraceae bacterium
ATGCCATGGCAGATGATTTTACAACCCAGCCATCGGGACATTCCGGAGACAAAATTGGTTGCGGCGTAATTAATTCATTCCAATGTCATTGACCTCTTTCCAGACAATTTTTTATTTTTATAAAAAAACATATTTACATCATCAATGAAGTGAAGTATTGCAAATTGAATATTAAGTAAAAGTATAATATAATGATTGTATTTAGCCGATATAATATAATAGATATTGTTTATAAAAACACATTTACTTTTATTTTTCAAACAATTGGAGGTCCTTCATATGGCAAGAAAATTCATTGAAATAGAAGATATCCCAAAAGGATATGAAAACAGGGTTCGGCAAAACCTAAGCTTTAAAACAGGAAAATTTGTGTGGCGTTGCCGTTTTACAACTGCATTAGATCCATCAACAATTAATTCAGAAAACTTATACGTTGAAAGTGAGACCGGATACCGCCCACAAACAAAATTCACTTACAACGACGCAGATATGGAAATTGAAATTGAACCTATTGAAGCCTATGCACAGGATACAAATTATTTTCTCAATATTACGACAAAAGTAAAATCCAGAGGCGGTCAGAATTTAAAGGAACCGGTTCAAATCAAATTCCGCTTATAATTACAAAGGGAAGTCATTTCCATATTCGGACAATTGTTTCTGAATATGAAAGAGACTTCCCTTTTTCTATCAAACCAATGCTTTTCATAGGCTTCTGTTCTATTTTCATTTGTCTTTTTTCATTTGTTCTATCATAATTTGTTTCATCATATCTACAAAACAATAATCTGATATTATTCTTCTGTATTCACAGATTCATTGGACATAGAATCATCAGTCCCGGCTTGTTGTTCACGATTCTCCCATTCCACAAGCTTTTGGTTATAAAACGCCTCATCACTTTGGGCAAATTCCTGTCTATATTGCTCTACAAATCCCTTAAATGCCTGCCAGCGGTCATCATGCTCCACAAAATACTTCGGACAATTTTTCCCCGTCACATCATAATGCCTGATCAGGCGGTCCATATCCAAATGATAATAGTTCATTAAATGTGCGACTAAATAGACACAGTTATTATACGTCGCATCATTAAAATTACCCGTATCATCCGGATGACACATTTCAATAGAAATGCAAAATTCATTATAGCTATTTGAGCAATACGACATTTCATTACATGGAACACACTGAATAATTTGTCCATCTAATCCAACTACAAACTGGGCACTTGCAAAGGTTTCCTCAGAATCCTTCAGATTTTCAAAATAATTACGATTATCCCATCCGGTACTTCCCGGATTTGCCGTATAATGAATAACAATATACTGGGGAGATGAGGAAAGTGGAATTCCCGGTCTGGAATAGCGATTCACGGAAAGAAATGCTTCGGTAATTGGCAAATCCGGATACGCCGATGCAACTCCTGAAAGCTCCGGAATGATGATTTCCTCCTTCTTCTCCGTTGTTGTTTCGCCGTTTTTATCGGTTCCCTGTTTCATAAAATATCTGATTGCCAATAGGATTCCAATGATAATAACAAAAATGCAAAGACCATACACACCTACTATTATCAATTTTTCTTTCGGGTCATTTGCCGGTACTTTCTTCTTTATATTGCTTTGTTTTTTTATGGTTTTATTTTCCTGATACTTTGTTTTATCCATTGCAATTCGTTTGCTCCATTATTTTCATACAATGTTCTTTTTCATCGTGTTTCATACTACAAATCAAATTAAGCTTGTCTTTTCTTCTCATTTGTTTAATGGCATATTCCCTTTTCATGGCTTCCTGCTTTGTTTGATAAGCTTCATAATATACAAGTCTTACCGGCAGTCTGCTTCTGGTATATTTTGCGCCTGTCCCAAGATTATGCGCTCTCATTCGCTTTGCTAAATCATTGGTCCATCCGGCATACAAGGTACCATCACTACATTCTACAATATAAGTATATGCCACATTTTTCTCTAAGTTATCATTCATTTTTCTTTCGTCCCAAAAACATTTTTCCTTACACCTATATAAAGCCCTTGTTCTCACTTCCTGTATCCCACCAAAATCAGTTCCAAAACAAAACCTGTTCCTTTCCTGATAAAGCCACAAACCGTTCCAACCCGAACCGTATCGCATCCATGTTCCAAAGGCAAATTTTCCTATACAGACAGTATATTCTCATTTTAAAAAAGGGTGCTTTATTTCTTATTAAAATAATCATATACAACAGAAGAAATATGCTGAATGTGGGAAATAGCTGCTCCATCTCCATCTGTCATAACCGAAATAACATAATCTGCACCATCAGAGTAAACAATAGCAGTATCATGTTGTCTGTCATCATATTCACCTGTTTTGTTAGCGCAAACAACCCCTTCCGGCAATCCTGCAGGAATTTTCATCCGCCATTCCTGTTGCATTAATAAATCAAGCATTTCTTCTGATGCTTTTTCACTAATCAGGGTTCCCCGATAAATATCTTCAAACAAATGTCCACAATCCTTTGTGGATGTATAATTGGTAAATAACCAAATGGAAGAAAATCCTGTTTCCGCTGAGCTTAATGTTCCGCCACATCCGGTATCAGAAAATCCATTTTCCTCACAATATTTGGTAATCAATTTTGTACCTTCCCTGCCATTGCCATCACCTAATACATATAACAAATGATTAAAGGCTCCATTGTCACTTACTGTAATCATATTATGCAAATAATTGGTTACTGCAGAATCTTCTTCCAGATTTCCTTTTTCTATTTCATCATAAACAGTAGCCATACTATAAATCTTAATCAGACTGGCAGATTTAATCTGTTCATCTTTAATGGACAAATATTCATTTGTATCCAGATTTTTAACATAAATACTACAGGTTCCCCGATATCCGTCAATGGTATCCTCAAGTATTTTCTTAAGCTCCTTAAGACCTTCTTTCTCATATTTTCTGATATCTGCTACCGGCACAAGCTTTCCATCTTCTCCCACATAACAATTGCGCTCAATCATCCGGTTTGTAACCATTACCCCTTCTTCGTCAAAATAATAGGTATCACCCTCTATATCCATCCAGCCGGTTGCCGGAACGCCATCTACATAATAATAGGTTACATCCTCCGTTTCCACCCACCGGCTGACAAAAGCGTCCCCAATTATTTTTTCTAACATACCGGCTGTATCAATACCTGTAGCATGAACTGTAGTTCCCCGGTCTCTATTTATATACAAAACGGTAACAACACCACATCCCAGGACACAAAGAACAATAACAATGAAAATCATTTTTTTCTTTGTTTTTTTATTATTCTCTGTGGTATTTTCTGTGCCATCTTCATGCATACTCTCCGGTTTTTCCGACGCATCATCCTTTTTTGCTTCATCTGCTTTTTCCGGCGCATCGTCCTTTTTTGCTTCATCTGCTTTTTCCGACGCATCGTCCTTTTTTACTTCATCCGATTTTGCCGACGCATCATCCTTTTTTACTTCATCCG
>JBJENY010000118.1:3581-6588 GCA_051880435.1 Lachnospiraceae bacterium
TCCTTTTTTACTTCATCCGATTTTGCCGACGCATCATCCTTTTTTACTTCATCCGCTTTTTCCGGCACATCATCCTTTTTTTTCTCATCCGCTTTTTCTACCTTAGACAAATTATCATCAACAGCATGATCATCTTCTATCACATACTTCTCTTCTACAACATCATAATATTCTGCAAAATCATTATTTTCTTTCTTTTCCATTCTAATACACCACCTATTAAAATCCGACTTATTCTATCACAAAAAAAAACATGTGTCTAATCTTGTCGTTTTTTGTAAATTATGTATTTTCCCTTGTTAAAAAAAGAAAAAAAGGTATAATAAAAGTAGTGCTGTTTAAACGGGGAGGGTAGTCATGTTACAAAAAGCAATTGAAATTTCTGTGGAAGCCCATCGAGGTCAAATTGACAAATCCGGCAAAATATACATTCTCCATCCTATGCGTGTTATGCTACGTGGAAAAAATGAAGATGAAATGATTGTCGGCATTTTGCATGACACCATAGAGGATACTCCTGTTACGATTGAAATGCTGAAAAAAGAGGGATTTTCTCAAAAAGTATTAGATGCAATTACCTGCATTACAAAAAAACAGGGAGAAGATTATGAGCATTTTATCAACCGTATTCTTCAAAACCCTCTGGCTACACAGGTAAAGCTATATGATTTAGAAGATAACATGAACCGGGACCGTATTCCCAATCCATCCAAAAAAGATGAAATCCGTTATAAAAAATATGAAAAATACCATAAAATTGTAAAAGCAAAATTAGACGAATACGAAAAGCAAGGTCTCTTAAATTTGCAGTAAGGAGGAAATATTTCTTATGAAAGAGATTCCCATTCATCAAGGATCTGTTTTAGCACCATTTTTTGTTGATGCCTATGACAACTGTCCGGAAGCATATTTACAAGGTTTTATGGGCCGGGGCTTTTCTGATTCAATAACAGAACCAACCTATGGCGTCATACAGGTTGGAGATTTTTGTTACTTTGGAGGTAACGGAGCCGGTCCACTGAAACAAAATGTGGTTCATATCCTAAAAAGTTTATGTAATAGTCCAAACATGACATTAGTTCCCTTATCCAATAGCTGGAATCAAACACTTTCTGAAATCAAAGGATTTGAACGGGTAATGCGTTATGCTATGGATAAACCGGACGAAAATCGTTTCAACAAACGAAAATTAGAAGAATATGTTCAAAGGGCCGCCTTTGACCCGCAATACGTAGGAACAGACACATCCCGCAAATTTGTCATGAAACAAATTGACAGTTTTACCTATTCTACCCTTCCAAAGGAAGATTGGTCAAAAGATTTAGTTGCAAATTACCACACATATGTAGAATTTGCCCAGCGAGGACTGGGATTTCTAATATTCGAAGGTGCCACAGGAAAAGTTGTTGCAGGTGTATCTACCTTTTCATCCAGCAAGGATTCCTACGAAATTCAAATTGCAACCCATCCTGAATACGAAGGAAGAGGTTTTGCAACAGGCTTAGCTGCACGTTTTATTTTAGAATGTTTAAAGCTTGGAAAACGTCCAACCTGGGATGCTGCCAATTTAATCTCCGTGCATATAGCAGAAAATTTGGGTTACCGTTTTGCTGAAGAATACGTCGCCTATAAACGCATTTTATGATGCAGCACAAAACTGCATGATAAATAATAAACACAAAAAAATTACTGGAGCTTTCCAGAATGAATATAAAGGAGCAAACATATGAAAACGAGTTGTAAAGAAATAATATTAGACGGTTCACCGGTTGTAGAAATGAAAGCCGGTGGTTATCTTGCCATTATTGCACCAACAGTAGGCTGTAATGTTGCAAGACTGCGTAATTGCAAAGAGAAAATTGAAATTCTCCGCTACCACAAGGAGCACCCAATGAAAAAACTCACTGCATCACCGGAGGTATATGGTCTTCCAACCCTTTATCTTCCCAATCGCTTAGGTTATGGTAAATTAAGGGTATCAGATGCAACTTACCAGCTTCCTGTAAATGAAAGTATATTTCAAAACCATATCCATGGTTTTTTACATAAAAGACAATATACGGTTACTAAGGCCTGTATTGAAGCTGACAAAGCCATTGTAACGGCAGAATATATTTATGATGAAAAAGATGAATTTTTCACTTATCTTCCCATCCAATTCAAAGCAGACTTTGAATTTGTATTAGATGAAGAAGGATTACATTACAGCTTTACAATGACAAACCAGTCAGATAAGCAGCTGCCATATGGTATATGTAATCATTCTGCATTTAAAGCTCCTTTTATCCACGGACATAAGGGTACCGATATTCGAATCCAGCTTCCTGCAGTGGAACGCCTTACTTTAAACCATAGACGACTTCCTACCGGTGAGGCAAAAAAGCTTTCTCTTTATGATGAAAGATATACAAACGGAACACAAAAAGTAAACAAACAATATATTGACAATGATATGTACCGGATTAAAGAAATGGAAGTAGACGGAAAACCATTCTATGGTGTCGTTATGACAGATGTTCCATCAGGAAAACGAATTTGCTACGAAGTAGATAAAGCATTTCCATTTTTCATTGTATGGAACGACAAAGGCACGAAGGACTATTATTGTCCGGAACCAATGTCATGGATGATTGATGCTCCAAATCTTGATCTTCCGGCAGATGTAACCGGTTATGTAGAACTTGCCCCCGGGGAAAGCAAAACAGTAAAGGAGCACATTTATACTGCTTAATTTTACTTTTTAAAATTCCATATGATAACTAGATATCCCTATATCCAATCACAGTCACACAATCACTTGGGTATAGGGATTTTTTTATGATTCCTACAATAAATTTTTACTATGCAGGACGTTGTTTTCCTTGTGTTTTATGTGCATCTATTATATAATATCTGTATGTGGCTGCTTACAGGCGCCGAGGACTTGAACGTGCATAATTATGGGGAAGTCCTCAATATTTACTATATGAAAGAGAGGTATTTAAAGCATGAAATTTGGACATTTTGA
>JBJENY010000119.1:0-6569 GCA_051880435.1 Lachnospiraceae bacterium
ATTCTGTTCTTTCGCCACTGATAGAAAATAACGCAATATTCTGATATCCATCTATCTATACACCTCTATTACCAAAAGCTAAACTAACAACCCAAATTCTTTTCCAAATCATCTGCATCTATCCAGCCTTCTATCTTAGCTCTTTCTTCTGCTCGTTTTAAATCAAGCATAAGCATTGCAATTGACTGTTCTTTTAATGCTTCTTTGCTATTCTTTGTTACAATAAAAGGTATTTCTGAATTGATTTTTTCCTGAAAAGTCGAATCCTTTGGTGCCATTGCTACATTTAAATTTGTATCCATAAGACATACCCCCTTTTATGTAATCATACCAAAAACCACCCTCTGTATCAATACATTGTCACAACACACAATAGGTTAATGCAGAAGTTGCCTATTCTTTTCTGTTTTCATTCTACAAATCGTTATTGTTATATAATATTGCGTATGCCTTCACATATACGCTTTGCGACAAGCGGGTTATTCATGGTGTATAAATGAATCCCGTCAATGTCGCTGACAAGCAGATCAATAATCTGGCTTATGGCATAAGACATTCCTGCATCAAAAAGTGCCTCCCTGTTATCTTCATATTTATAGATGATTTTCTGGAAACGCTCTGGAAAAGTTGCCCCGCACATAGTTATCATTCTCTTAATCTGAGAGGCATTGATGACAGGCATGATACCCGGAATAATCGGAGTATTAATGTCTGCGATTCTGCAATCCTCCTGAAAGCGGAAGAATAATTGGTTGTCAAAAAATAACTGCGACAGCAGTATCTCGGCTCCTGCGTTTACCTTTGCTTTAAGATTCTTTATCTCACTAATCCTGTTGTCAGATTCCGGATGGCATTCCGGATAACAGGCTCCTAAAAAACAGAAATCCCCTTTTTCTTTCATGTATGCAATCAAATCAGAGGCGTGCCTGAAATCTTCCTTTTCCGCAATATTCGGATTTCTATCTCCTCGAAGAGCCAGTACATTTTGCAATCCGGCATTTGTCAGAATCTTTGCAAACTCGTCTATTTCCGCTTTTTCGTAGTGCAGACAAGTCAGATGAATCACAGGCTCCACATGATATTCCTGTTTAATCTTTTTTGCAAGCTCTATGGTGCGGTTGCAGTTTGCACTGCCTCCCGCACCAAAAGTTACGCTGATATAATCAGGCTTTAGCTCACATAAAACAGCCAGTGTTTCATCAATATTTTCTAATTCGCTGTCCTTTTTGGGCGGAAATATCTCAAAGGACAGGCTTTTTTTAACAGATTCGCCTTTGTTCTCTTTTTTATATAGTTCTGAAATCTTCATTTTTTATAATTCGCTCCTGACTAGTCTTGCTGCCTCTACCATATTTTTAAGGCTTGCCTCTGTTTCCGCCGTACCTCTCGTCTTTAATCCGCAGTCTGGATTTATCCATAGTTTATCTCTCTCAATTTTAGTAAGCATGGTGTAAAGAGCTGCAACGATTTCTTCCACAGATGGTACTCTTGGAGAGTGAATATCATATACCCCCGGTCCCACTTCCGTTTCAAAATGGTTTTCCTTTAAGGAATCTAGTATCTGTAGATCCGAGCGGGATGCCTCAAAAGTAATCACATCCGCATCCATATCGTCAATTGACGGAATAATATCTGTAAATTCACTATAGCACATATGAGTATGAATCTGAGTTTCCGGTTTCACTCCACTATGTGTCAGACGGAAAGCCGGGATTGTAAAATCAAGATATTCCGTGTACCAGTCCGATTTGCGTAAAGGAAGCTTTTCTCGGAGTGCCGCCTCATCAATCTGTATAATCTTAATTTCATTTGCTTCCAGATCCAACACCTCATCCCTGATTGCCAATGCAATCTGTGAAATTGATTCTTTGATGGAAATATCCTCTCTCGGAAATGACCAGTTCAGTATTGTAACCGGTCCTGTCAGCATTCCTTTCATGATCTTTTTTGTAAGAGACTGAGCATAAACTGACCACTCCACCGTAATCGGCTTTTTACGATACACATCTCCCCAGATAATCGGTGGCTTTACACATCTTGTACCATAGGATTGCACCCATGCCTTTTCGGTAAAGACAAAGCCGCCTAGTGCCTCACCGAAATACTCTACCATGTCATTTCTTTCATATTCACCGTGTACCAGCACATCCAATCCGATTTCTTCCTGCCATGTAATACAGTCTGCAATCTTTTTCTTATTAAAATCCACATACTCCTGCTCCGAAATCTCTCCCTTGCGGAAAGCAGACCGGTTCACCTTTACATCCTTTGTCTGTGGGAAGGAACCAATTGTTGTTGTAGGAAATTCCGGCAAATTTAATACCTTCCTCTGGAGTTTTTGACGTTCACTGCGCTTTGGAAGTCTGATATAATCATCTTCTGTAATAAGAGAAAGCCTTTTTGCAACCTCTTCCTTTACACAATTCCTGTCACCTGAAAATAGGTTATAATTACTTAAAAATACGGAATCTGAAGAATAATTTTCTTTTTCAGCCAATATGCTAAGTTCTTTCAATTCTCCCAGTTTTTCCTCAGCAAAGGCAAAATGACATATATATTCCGGTGACAACTTACTCTCATGTTTCAGAGTATATGGTACATGAAGCAAAGAGCAGGATGTAGATAATACAACCTGTATTCCCTTGTTACGCAAAGAATTTACAGTGTTAAGCGTTTTTTCATAATTATTTTTCCAGATATTTTTTCCGTTTACCAATCCGGCAAACAAAAGCTTATCCTGTGGGAATCCATATGTTTCAATCAGTTTGCAAGTTTCCTTCCCCTCGATAAAATCAAGTCCGATTCCAGCAAAGGGCATACGGATCAGGTCCTGATAAATATCTCTCACATCCCCAAAATATGTCTGAAGAAGTACTTTGCAATTCCCGGCACAAGGCAAAAGAGCGTCATAGATTTTATGGAATAACCTGATATCATCCCCATCCATATCCTGCACAAGGGATGGCTCATCAAACTGTAGCCATGCTATGTGGCTTTCCTCACATTTTTCAATCAGCTTCTGATAAGCCTTTATAATAGCATCCACAAAGTCGTCTGCAGATTTAGTACCCATATATCTGCATAGTTTTAACATGGTATATGCTCCGATTACAACCGGCTTTGTTTCAATTCCAAGCGATTTTGCTTCCTCGTATTCCTCCCAGAGCTTATTCCCGGATAGTTCTATTTGGGTATCGTCTTCAATTTCCGGAACTATGTAATGATAATTGGTGTTGAACCATTTCTTCATAGCAAGCGCTCGGACATCACCGGAGTCTCCCTGATATCCCCTCGCCATTGCAAAATAAGTATCCAACTGCAATAAATGCAGTTCCTTATAACGATTTGGAATGATTCCAATCATTACTGCGGTATCCAATACCATGTCATAAAATGAAAAATCATTGCTGGAAATAAAATCAATCCCTGCATTTTTCTGTGTGTTCCAATGTGTCTCTCTTAAAGCCTTTGCAATCTGCAAAAGCTCATCTGAATCAATCTCTTTTCTGAAATATTTCTCAGAAGCGAACTTTAATTCCCTTAAAGTTCCGATTCTGGGAAAACCAATCACTGATGTCTGCATAACTACCTCCAAAAAATAATATATTTTATTATAATTTGCAGAAACAGTATTGCATAATACATAAAAAAGCAGGTTTGCCATAGCATCAAACTATGGCAAACCTACTTTGAATCTGCATATTACAAATTTTTACTTTTCAGTGCCTAATCCAATTCATTACAATAGCATTCTGAATATCGAATGCTATTTTCACACATTCTGTCCCTTTTTTATATATTTCATTAATGCCTCCAGATAGAAATTGCCCAATCCACTAATGATTCCTTTTCTGTGGGTGATGTACCCAATCCGCATGTCACTTTCACCTGCTAACGGAACCGCAATAATTTCACTTCCATTCAGCTTCTTATCAATCACGCCACTGCATACAGTATATCCGTTTAATCCAATTAAAAGATTGAACAAGGTTGCCCTGTCTCTTACACGGATATTTTTCTTTCTCTCGGATTCAGAAAATATCTCTTCCGAAAAATAGAAGGAATTATGTTCGCCCTGTTCAAAAGACAGATAGGGATAATTTTCCAGTTCCTGATTTGTAATTACCGTTTTGTCCGCCAACGGATGCTTTCTACTAATGAATACATGTGGCTTTGCAATAAACAGCTGACGAAATTCCAAATCATATGATTTCAGAATCTTGCCTATAACAGCTTCATTAAAATCATTTAAAAACAGGATTCCTATTTCGCTTCTCATTCTCGCAACATCCTCTATAATTTCATAGGTCTGCGTTTCCCGGAGACTAAAATCATATTCCTCCTGTCCATATTCTTTAATCAAATCCACAAACGCATTTACTGCAAAAGAATAGTGTTGTGTGGATACACAGAACTGTTTCTTTCCACCACCATGCCGCTTGTATTTGTCTTCAAGAATTGCTGCCTGTTCCAGTACCTGTCTGGCATATCCCAAAAAGTCCTCTCCTTCTTTGGAAAGACTGATTCCTTTATTGGTTCTGTTAAAAATAACTATGTTCATCTCTTTTTCTAATTCATGAATGGCATTGGTTAAACTTGGCTGGGAAATAAACAATTGGTTTGCAGCCTCTGTAATAGTTCCTGTTTCTGCCACTGTTATCACATATTTTAACTGTTGTAAAGTCATTTCCTTCCTGCTTTCCAAAAAATCAAACTTTTTACATTATACATCTTACCATACCGCTGAGTTAATTCTGCCAGTGAGTTCCTTTCACAGTATAACATGACTAATTCGTTTTATCTATTGTTAGATTTCGAATATAATTAAATAACAGAAAAGGTTACCCATATTTTTTCATCAATAAAAACATCTTTATTTCATATATCCATAAATCTTTCGGTTTTTCAGAATATAGTAAACTGTCACAATCAGACTGATTCCTTCCACGGCGATTACCACTGCCCAGAGTCCATCCACATCGAATATCATCGGCATTACATATATCATGATTAACTGTAAAATCAAAGTACGGGTAACTGATATAATCGCCGAAATTTTCCCATTGCTTAATGCCGTAAAAAAAGCAGATGCAAACACATTAAATCCCATTACCAAAAAGGCGATAGCATAAATCCTCATTCCACGCACAGTCAATTCATTCAATGCCGTATCATACCCAACAAATATCTTTGCCATGGGAACCGTTAGAACTTCCGACATAACAAACATCGTTATATTGGTAATGGTAAGAACCACAATACTTTTTCTGAATATATTTTGAAGCTCCGTTTTGTTCTCTGCCCCATAGTTGAACCCAATAATCGGTGCAACTCCCATAGAATATCCAATATAGATTGCCACGAATATAAAGGATACATACATAATCACACCATAGGCAGATACACCGTTTTCTCCCACATAATGCATTAACTGCAGATTATATAGAAATCCCACAATAGATGCAGAAAGGTTGGAGAGAAATTCGCTCACACCGTTACCGCAGGTTTTCGCAATTATTTTAGCCTCAAACCTTGTACCTGTTAGTTTCAGGATTCCGGATTTTGTAACAAAAAAATAGATAAACGGAACAATACCACCTACAATCTGACTTGTAACAGTTGCCCATGCAGCTCCGGCTATTCCGAAATCGCATATTCCTACTAAAATCCAGTCAAGCAGCATATTCGTACATCCCGCTATCAACGTTATGGCAAATCCGGTTCTCGATTTTTCTGCAGTAATCAAAAAATTCTGAAACAGGTTCTGCAACATGAAAAATACAATACCAATCATATTGATTCTTAAATACAAAACACAGTAGGGAAGCATTGCTTCACTTGCCCCAAGAAGTCTGGAGATGGAAGGTGCAAAAAAGAAACTAACAACCCCAAGAACCACTCCTATCCCAATCAAAGTATAAACAATGAGGGAAAAGTATTCATTTGCTTTCTTTTTTTCATCAAGCCCTAAATGCAACGATACCAGTGCATTTCCACCCGTTCCAAACATAAATCCCACTGATGCAATCATCATAATATAAGGCATAACCAGATTAAGGGATGCAAATGCTGTATTTCCTACATAATTTGATACAAAAAAACCATCTACAATACTGTAAATGGATGTAAAGAGCATGGTACATATTGGTGCAATCACAAACCGAAACAGCTTTCTATAGGTGAAATGTTCTGATAGCTGGATTCTATTGTCTCTTATCATACGCATTTACTTCCTTTTCAAATTGTTCCTTAAATTTTTCAACCAGTTCAAGATATTTTAGCCTGTCCTCTTCTGACCATGTATCCAAAACCCGGTCTTCCATATCTACTAACGGCTTTATCTTTTGTGCAATCAATACCTGCCCCTTTTCCGTCATTACGATTTTCTTCGATTTTTCATTCATTTTTTCTAATACGATGACACCTTCTTTTTCAAGCTTTCTGATAGCTGAATTAAGGGTCTGCTTGCTTAATCCGGTTGCCTTTACAATATCACTTTGTGTCAATGGTTCCTGTGTATCATACAGCATATACATGACCATTGATTCACTGTCTGATAAACCAAGCTT
>JBJENY010000120.1:0-31845 GCA_051880435.1 Lachnospiraceae bacterium
CTTTCATCTGCTCTCTTTCCGGGAAAGAAATATAATGGAAAATACATCTTCTAAGGAATGCATCCGGAAGCTCTTTTTCAGCATTAGAAGTAATGATTACAATAGGCCGTTCCTTTGCTTTTACTGTTTCCTTTGTTTCATGAATATAGAACTCCATTTTATCAAGTTCCCAAAGCAAATCATTAGGAAATTCCAAATCTGCTTTATCAATTTCATCGATTAAAAGCACAACCTGTTTGTCAGCCTTAAATGCCTCCCCTAGTTTTCCAAGCTTAATATAATGACCAATATCATCAACCCCTTGTTCTCCAAACTGGGAATCATAAAGTCTTTGAATGGTATCATAAACATACAGACCATCCTGTGCCTTTGTAGTTGATTTAATATTCCAGATATACAAATCCTTTCCTAACGCTTCACTTACGGCTTCCGCTAACATTGTTTTTCCTGTTCCCGGCTCTCCCTTAATTAACAACGGTTTTTGTAACGCAATTGCAACATCAACAGCAGCCATTAATTCTTCACTTGCAACGTAATCTTTACTACCTGTAAACTTTGTTTCCATCACTTTTTCCTTTTCTTTTTATAAATTTAATCCATAATACATAATTCAATCTCAAATATTTACATATGAAATATCCAACACAAATATTGCGGGTTATTCAAACCATAACCAAATTCCAATTCCGGCTAAGGTCTAACCTGACCATTACCATAAATAATATATTTTGTTGTTGTTAAGGCTTCTAATCCCATAGGTCCTCTTGCATGTAATTTCTGGGTACTGATTCCTATTTCAGCACCAAATCCAAATTCAAATCCATCGGTAAATCTGGTAGAAGCATTTACATAAACAGCAGCGGAATCAATTTCATTTAAGAAACGCTGTGCATTATTATAATCTTTCGTAATAATTGCTTCTGAATGACCGGTAGAATATTTGTTAATATGGGCAATTGCTTTATCAATAGAATCCACTACTTTTACAGAAATAATTTTATCTAAATATTCTGTGGCAAAATCCTCTTTGGTAGCAACTAAAACATCATCATCAAATGCCCGGATTAATTCATCTCCACGAATCTCACATCCGTTTTCCTTTAACATGGCAATTAACGGTGGCATAACTTCCTTTGCAATATCTTTATGTATAACTAAAGATTCGCATGCATTACATACACCTAATCTTTGTAGTTTCGCATTTTTAATAATATTAACTGCCATATTAACATCTGCATTTGCATCAACATATACATGACAATTTCCTGTTCCGGTTTCAATAACAGGAACGGTTGCATTTTGTACAACGGTCCAAATCAGACCTGCACCACCACGAGGAATTAATACATCAATAAAATCATTTAACTGCATCATTTTATTGGCTGTTTCTCTGCTTGTATCTTCTACCAAAAAAACTGCATCAGAATTAACACTGCATTCTGATAAAGACTTTTTAATAATATTAACAATTGCAATATTAGAATGAAGGGCATCAGAACCACCTCGTAAAATGACTGCATTACTGGTTTTAAAACACAATGCAAAAGCATCCACTGTTACATTTGGACGAGATTCATAAATCATACCAACAACACCCAGTGGAACACGTTTTTTTCCAATCATTAAACCATTTGGTCTTTCCTTCATGGAAATCACTTCACCAATAGGATCCTCTAATCCGGCAACCTGACGTACTCCCTGAGCAATATCCTCGATACGTTCAGACGTAAGCATCAATCGGTCTAATAAAGCCTTTGACATGCCATTTTTCTTTCCATTTTCAATATCAACTTTATTTGCTGCAAGAATTCTGTCCTGATATTCAACTAAATTCTTAGCAACATTAATTAAACAGCCTCTTTTCTCTGTTTTTGATAACTTAATCAAACTACTGGTTGAAGCTTTTGCTCTTTTTCCTATTTCCTCTAAACTTAACACATCCACACCAATCTTTTCGAAATCCATGTCTTTTTCCTCCCCATATATAATTAAATGTATTGTTACTGAAGCACCACGTCAAAAATTTACTGAAATATTATAACATTAACCCATGTTCTGTTACAATATAATCCGGTAAAATATCATGTTCTTCAAAGGGCAATGATTCTACAATTTGAAAATCATAACATAATGCAAGCTTTGTATGAACAGGATGAAGCATAAAATATTTATCATAATATCCTCCACCATACCCAATCCGATGTTTCTCTTTATCAAAACAAATTCCCGGCATACAAACCAGTGCAGGTTCCTTTAAAACTAAATTACAGTCTGTAATACAGGGTTCTAATATATCATAGGCCCCCTTAACCCAATTTGTATGTTCAAATATTTCAAAAAAATCCATTGTTTTTTCTTGTATATTTGTTACCGGAACATATACATGCTTATTTTGTAAAAATGCTTCCTTCATAATTTCATCACAACATACTTCATTGCGAAATGCCTGATAGATACAGACACATTTACTTTCTTTAAAAATATAACTATTTACTACATGTTCACAAATTTTATGAGATAAATGACAAACCATCTCTTTTGATAATTGATTGCGACAATTACCCATATATTCCCGTAATTCTTTTTTATTCATACAATTAATATGAATGTTATTGTTATCAAAATTATTTTTGTTCATTCCGCTGTCTAATCACTTTCAATGGTGTTATTGTACCGTCAGGATTTTCAATACTTACATTATCTAATGTTTCACGCATATTTTTCTTTATTGCAGCTACATACTCCTTACGTAGTTGCTGTTGTTCCAGCTTTTCAGCATCAGTTAATCCTTGAGCCTTTGATTTATGATATAACTCATTGATTCTGTCTATTTTCTTTTTGTCCATAACATACCCTTTCTAACAAATCAATAATTAAGCGTTTTCGAAACGCATAAAAATTCACAACATATACAAATTTCAAATCCGTTTCGGAAATGTCCAAAATCTATTATCGTAAATCCCATTTAACCATACAACATATTATACATGATGATATTACATATGACAATTTTCATTATTTTTCGGTGCAAATTGTTCTATTATTTTTTCAGCAACTTTTATTCCATCAACAGCAGCCGACATAATACCACCTGCATAACCTGCACCTTCTCCACAAGGATACAAGCCACTATAATTTGATTCAAAAGATTCATTTCTCCAAATCCTGACAGGTGATGATGTTCTGCTTTCTACACCTGACAAAATCGTATCGGGATGATCAAAATTTGCAATACGTTTACCAAAAATAGGCATAGCTTCTTTAATGCTGTCCGTTATATAATCAGGAAGACAATTGTTCAAATTACCAAAGGAATATCCTCCCATAATTTGAGGAGTTACCTCACCAATTGAAGAAGAAACCTGATTTTCACAAAAATCTTTGAAGGTTTGAACAACTACTTTTCCATTTCCTTCTTTATAAATATTCTCTTCCAGTTGTCGTTGCAAATAAATACCTGCAAGAGGATGTTCACTTCCAAAATCAGACTGTTTAACAGAAACAACAATTGCAGAATTGGAATTAACACCACTTCTACCACTATAACTCATTCCATTTACAGCTGTTCTTCCCTCCTCAGAGGAAGCATTCACAACATATCCTCCGGGACACATACAAAATGAATATACACCTCTGTCATTTTTACTTTGATAGGTTAGTTTATAAGGTGCTGCAGGCAATATGGATGCGGCTTTACCATCTCCATAGGAAGCATCCTGTATCCAGCTTGCCAAATGCTCTACCCTGACTCCCATTGCAAAATCTTTAGCTGACATATTAATTTTCTTATGATATAACACTTCAAAGGTATCTCTGGCACTATGTCCAATAGCAAGCACAACCACAGATGTATCAACCCAGGTTTCGTAATCATCCTGTAAAAGCTTTGCTCCGGTTATCCTGCCATTTTCAAATCTAAAATCAGTCACCTTTGTATCAAAAGAAAAAATGCCACCATAGGCTTCAATTTCTTTTCTTAAATTAATAATTACATTTTTTAACACATCTGTTCCCACATGAGGTTTAAAATCAAATAATATTTCAGGATTTGCACCATGTTTTACAAAAGTTTCAAGTACATAGCGAATTCTACCATACTGATCTTTCACCTGAGTATTTAATTTTCCATCACTAAAGGTACCTGCCCCTCCTTCACCAAACTGAATATTACATTCAGTATTTAGTTCTCCAGTTTCAAAAAAATGATTTACTACATTAGTACGGGTTTCTATGCAGGATCCTCTATCAATAATAATTGGATGATATCCCATTTTTGCCAATTGCAAACCACAAAACAAACCTGCGGGACCTGCACCAATAATTAATGGATGATGTTTCATGGGTGTATTCCCCGGTTTTGGAAAATGATACTCCAGTTTGCAAGTTAACATAATATTTTTATCGTTAATTCTTTTTGCAGTTTTCTGTTCATTATTTAAATATACACCTATATTATAGATATAAAATATATCCGGCTTTTTTCTTGCATCAATAGACCGCTTTAATATTTCATATGTTGGAATTTGTTTTAATCCTAATTTTTTTATAATTTGTTGTTCCAACTTATTTTTATTATGTCCAACCGGTAGTTTAATACCTTTTATTTCAATCATCTGCATTCCTCAACTTTTCATTTATATCTTTTGCTGCAACAATTGCTGAAATCATGGCAAATGAAATATTATATCCTCCACAATCTCCATTTACATCAAGCAATTCACCTAATAAATACATATTTTGATACCGTTTACTTTCAAAGCTGTTTAATGATATTTCACAAAGGCAAACACCACCACCGGTAACCTGAGACTTATCATAATCTATTTGATTCACAAACCTGCAATCCAGTTTTTTTATCATAGAGGTTATTTTATTGATTTGCTTTTCTGAAATTGACTTCATTTTTGTTGTTTTTTCATATTTACACTTTGCCAGTATGTATGAAGCTAGGGCTTCAGGTAACAAAGTATTTAAGCAATCCAAAAAGTTTTCTTCCCCAAACTGAAGCTTTTGCATGCATAAAAATTGTTTTAATTTGTCCCATGAAAAATCAGGAATCAAATCCATAAAAACGCTATCTAATTGATTTTCATGAATCCACGGATAAAAATAAGATGACAGATTCATTACACAAATCCCGGAAATAGAATCTTGGTTAAATTGAATTTGTCCTTCTTCTTTTATCATAAATCCATTTTTATTTTTTATGGTAATACTACCATTCACCCGAACACCTTTTGCAATTTTCAACAGGGAATCATCTAAATAAATGGGAGAAAGTCCGGGATACAGCTTTGTTACCTTTATACCTAATGCTTTTACCAAATGATACCCCAAATCACTTCCTCCAAGCTTTGGAGCTGCTTTACCTCCGGTTGCAAAAACAACGCCATCACAGCTTACTGATTGTTTATTTTCATTTTCATAAAGAACAATATATCCATGATCCGCTTTTTCAACTTTCAAAACAGTTGTGTTGAATAAAAATGTAACCCCCACATCTTCACAACGTTTTTGTAATAATGCAACAACTTGTTTTCCCTGATTAGACATAGGATAATAATAACCATTTTGTTCATAATATGGTATCCCCAACTCATCAAACAATTGTAAAACATCCAGAAAAGAAAATTGATTCATAAATTCTTTTAACAGATTTTCCTCATTAGAATGAAAGCAATCCGAATGATATGCTTTATTTGTGATATTACATTTTCCGCTACCTGCAGCTTTTAACTTCTTTCCGGGAATCGCTTCTTTTTCAATAACTACTACGGAACATTTAGCTTCTTTTGCAATTTTGTATGCACAAATCAAGCCGGCAGCTCCGGCACCAATAATTATATAATCCTTTTTCATTGGAATCTCCTACATCTAACTGGAATAATTTTCTAAAAAGTTATATAAAGTCTCTTCATTATCAATTACATATCCGCTGTTAATCTGCTCTTTTAATTGTTCAGGCAGACTGTTCACACTAATCTCTGTATACTCATATACTGTTTTTCCATCTGCCTTCAAAATAACAACCATACCATTATACGATTTTGCTATAAAACCGGATTTTTTGGGTTGTCCATAGGTTTTTCGTAAATGTATTTCCTGATCGTGATAGGAAATCATTTCATAATTACATAAACCCTGTTCTTCTTCCTCTTTACTTAAATGATTCATATACTCATTTAAATATTTCTTAACCTCATCTTCACGAAATCCCAGCAACTCCGGAATCGTAGATATTTTTTCCTGTAGTAAGCGGTTTTCTTCCGGATAATAATAATCAACGATATAAGTTGTCTTTTTATTAATAGGAAATGTGTTGTCATCTTTTGTATTAACATTCACATATTCACCATGCTTATTTTGCACATATTGTTTGGGATAAAAATAAGAATACAAACAAGAAAAACTAAATAAAAATAAAGGTAACATGACTGCCCCAATGGCAAAAAATATATTGCGTTTCATAATACCTCCTAAGACATTTTCTTAGGAAAAGTATTGACATATATAAAAAACTTTATTCAAAAATACAATAAAATCATACCATATTATATTTTATAACTCAAAACCATGTGTAAGCAGTTCGGTAACTTTAAAAGTAATTATATTATTTTTTTCTTCTAAAATAACAATGCCATCTCTCATAAATTCATTCATTACCTGCAAACACATTCCGCAAGGATATCCGCAACTACCATCCTTTGTTGCTATGGCAATTTTATCAAAATCCCGTTCTCCTTCTGAAACTGCCTTAAAAATCGCAGTACGTTCCGCACAATTTGTAGCACCATAAGATGCATTTTCTATATTGCATCCTGTATATACTTTACCTGATTTTGTAAGCAAAGCTGCACCAACACAAAAATTAGAATATGGTGCATAGGAATTCTCATATGCTTTTTTTGCAAGAAGCATTAATTCACTATTTGTCATAAGAAACCTCCAATTCTTATTATTCACAGTCTCTTGATAACCCTATTTGATTCAAAATATCATCCTGTAACTGTTCCATACGCCCTCGTTCATCCTCTTTTATATGGTCATATCCTGATAAATGAAGCATACTATGTGCAATTAAAAATGCATATTCTCTTTTGACACTATGATTATAGGATAGCGCCTGTTCTTTTACTTTTTCAAGAGAAATTAAAATATCCCCAAGCAATAATTCACCACTCTCTGAATCAAAATAAGAAGCAGTATTACTTTCAACAATAGAAAAGTCCCCTTCCGTTTCAAAGGGAATTCCGGGAAAAGATAAAACATCCGTAGCCTGGTCTACATTTCTCATTTCCTTGTTTGTCCTATGAATTCCTTCATTATCAGTCAGTAAAATATTTACAACACATTCATAAGGACAATCTACATAGTTTAAAACGGCATCTATTACGTCATAACCAATTTTTTCATAATCAATGCCTAAATCTATTTCCGTTTCATTTTCTAAAATAAGCGTCATAATTATATTCCCTATAAGCAAAAGAATTCAATTAGTGTTTTTTTGACTCATCAAATCCCTTTTTCTTAGTTCCTTTCTCATTGGTATTTTTATGATTATTTCGATTTTCGTAGTCATCATATGCTTTCACAATCTTCTGGACTAACGGATGTCTCACAACGTCAGCACCGGTCATATTACATACCGCAATATCATCTACATTTTTTAATACCTTAAGGGCAACATCTAAACCACTTGTTGCATCCTTCGGAATATCTTTTTGGGACAGATCCCCGGTGATAATAGCCTTTGAGCCAAAACCTATTCTTGTTAAAAACATTTTCATTTGCGCCGGGGTTGTATTTTGCGCTTCATCTAACACAATAAAGGCATTATCTAAGGTACGGCCTCTCATATATGCAAGGGGTGCGACTTCAATTAATCCCTTATCCATATTCTTTAAGAAACTGTCTGCACCCATTATTTCATATAATGCATCATATAATGGACGTAAATAAGGATCTACCTTACTTTGTAAATCACCCGGTAAAAAACCTAATTTCTCCCCTGCTTCAATGGCAGGACGAGTTAAAATAATTCTATTAATTTCATTATTTTTAAATGCAGTAATTGCCTTTGCCATGGCAAGGTAGGTCTTACCTGTACCCGCAGGACCAACTCCAAAAACAATCATATTCTTGTCAATGGCATCTAAATATGCTTTTTGACCTAATGTTTTTGCTTTCACTGGCTTTCCGCTAATGGTGTGGCATATAACATCTTTATCTAATAAAACAATATCGTCTGTTGTTTGATTTTCAACAGATAATGACAAAGCATAATTAATATTCTGTTCTGTTATAATGGTTCCTCTCTTAGCCAAAGCAATCATTGAATTTAGCACTTCAACTGCTTTATTAACCATTCCTTCCTGACCCATAATCTTTAATTGGTCATCTCTTACAATCATATTCACATGTAATGTTTTCTCGATTTTTTTTACATGGCAATCAAATTGACCAAATACATTGGAAATACAATCAGAAGGAATTTGTATACTTTTTTCATATAATCCCATATTATTCAACCTCTGGTGGTAGAACGGATAATTCTCTTACACCACCAATCAACTCCCGTATTTTTAATGTTCCTGTTGCAAAATACTGATTTCCGTTCTTTTCTATTTTAACATTATTTTCTACGATTTCTACCCCTTTTGATTGTAATTCTTTTATTTTTTCAGACAAATTATGATTTAACACCTTAGCAGCTTCCCTGTCATTGTATGTTTTCTTAACAACTTTATATGACTTCATGGTATTTTCTTTATAACCAATAGGAAGATACAAATCAGAAAATAACTTTAATTTATGTATCTGCGTAATGACATCTACATTTTTGTTATCATATTTGGGTTTAAATGGCGTCATGCAATAATCAAATATAAAAAAAGTGTAAAAATGCCTGTTTTTATTGTCATAGGATTTTTCATAACATACACAGTCTAACACATCTTCATATTTTTCAATGCTTTCACCATAGATATCTCCATCAGCCGCCACATAATTTGTTTCTAGTACTTCACAATTATCATTATATATATAAATTGTTCCGGATATTAGAATATCACCCTTTTTTACCTGGTCATTTACTTTAGCAACCGGCTTTCCTTCTCTGGTAATCATTTTTGTAATCGTTGCATCCTTTAATGCAACAATATCATTTTGACTAATATTTTCTTTGATTTCATCAGGTAAAACACCTTCTTCAATAGAAACTATTAAGGTAGTTCCATTTAAATTACAATTAATCCAGGATATTTCATTGTACTCTTTCATTAATTGCTGTTCTAATTTGTCACAATCAATTTCTTTTTTTAAAGTTCCAAGTTTAACATAATTAGACTCTATATTTTTTAACATTTCCTGTGCAACAATCTGCTTCACACCGGATATTTTTACTTCCCAAACAAATAAAGACATCACATAGATAGCAAAGATGCAAATAAAAAATCCTAAAACAAAAAATACTCGTTTCTTATTTTTCTTTATTAAATACGGTAACCCCCGTTTTTCTAATATGGATAATTTCACATTTGTTTTTTGCAAAAGCGGTTTCATTTTTAATAGATTTTTTCTACCGGTATAAAAAATAAAACCATTGTCTGTAGAATCAACACACCAAACCACGATATCGTTCTTAATAATTAAATTCATAAATCGTTCCGGTGCAAATCCTTTTACTTCTACCTTGAGATATCCAAATAAATACCTTAATAGTTTTAATAACATACGTCTCCATTCGAAATATAATCTATTCTATCAAACTGACCAAAAACCTTCATATCATATCCCGAAAAATATTGTATATGAAGATTATCCCCATATATTCTAATCGTAAATACTTTACAGGCGATTGCAATTTCTTCAGAGGTATATAATAAAATTCCTTTATAATTTTCTATTATAATCTCCTTATTACCAACTACACGAAGCAAAACATCTCCATATAGAACATCCTTAGGAATTTCCATATTATTTTCCTATATTTTCTTCCTATAATATATGATGAAAAAAGGAGAATCATTCATAAATAAACACGAAAAAAGGGCTATCATATAAATGATAACCCTGTAAATTCTAATTATTTGAATTTTCTTTTTCTAGCTGCCTCAGACTTTTTCTTACGTCTTACGCTTGGCTTTTCGTAATGCTCTCTCTTACGAATCTCCTGCTGAATACCAGCCTTCGCACAATTTCTCTTGAAACGACGAAGAGCGCTGTCTAAAGTCTCGTTTTCTTTTACTACTACGTTTGACATTCTCTCACCCGACCTCCCTTCAGTTGCATATTGTGTTTACCATACAACCTTGGGTTATTTTTAACACAAAGTAAATTATAGCATAAATTTCTAATCCGTCAACAAAAAAATGTTGATTTATGCGTAAAACAATAGATTTTTTGAAGGCATGAAATGTAATGTCTGTTATAATCCATTCATTTCATTCATACTATGACAAAAGTCGAACATCCATCATAATACTAACGAATTATCCTAACTGACTTGCAGCAACTTCCTTTGCTTTTGCTATAGCATCCTGAATACCTGCCGGATTCTTACCACCGGCCTGTGCCATATTAGGGCGTCCGCCACCGCCACCACCTACAAGTGGAGCAACCTCTTTAATTAAGTTACCTGCATGAGCACCTGCCTTAACTGCCTGATCCGTTGCCATGGCAATCAGATTGACCTTTCCATCATTGGCAGAAGCAATCACAACGATACCTTCTGTTACTTTATTCTTAAGCTGGTCGCCTAAATCTCGAAGACCATTCATATCCACACCTTCTACTGCTGTGGCAATTACATTGAATTCACCAACTGCAACCATATCAGATGTAACATCGCCTAAGGACTCATTAGCAAGCTTCGCCTTTAGGGATTCATTTTCAGAAGAAATCTCCTTTAATTGTGTCAGATTATGGGAAATCTTATCTACAACCTGGTCAGGACTGGTTTTCAGAAGCTTTGCAGCCTCCATAAACTTTGCTTCCATATCCTTATAATATTCAAATACAGCCTTACCTGTTAATGCTTCAATACGACGTACACCTGCTGCAACACCTGATTCCGATACAATCTTAAAGGTAGTAATTAAACCGGTATTAGCAACATGGGTACCACCACATAACTCAATAGAATAATCCGACATATTAACAACACGTACCACATCACCGTATTTTTCACCGAATAATGCCATAGCACCTGTCTTTTTTGCCTCTTCTATAGGCATTTCCTTAACAATAACAGGAAGTGCTTCTGCAATTTTTTCATTTACTAATCTTTCAACCTCATCAATCTCTTCAGAAGTCATTGGTGAAAAATGTGAAAAGTCAAAACGTAAACGATCAGGAGTTACTAAAGAACCCTTCTGTTCTACGTGATTACCAAGTACTGTCTTTAATGCCTTCTGCAAAAGATGGGTTGCACTATGGTTTTTACAGGTATCTCCACGTCCTGATGTGTCAATAGAAAGTGTTACGGTATCTCCTACCTTAAACATACCCTTTGTTACAGTACCAACATGACCATATTTACCACCCTTTAATTTAATTGTATCTTTAACAACAAATTCTGCACCATCAGTAGTAATGATACCAGTATCACCCTGCTGTCCACCCATTGTTGCATAAAAAGGAGTTTCTTCAACAAATAGTGTTGCCTCGTCACCTTCCACAATAGCCTCCACAATGGAATCTGTAGTAAGAACGGTAATCTTTGAATTATATTCACTATTATCATAACCAACAAATGTAGTTGTAATTGCCGGATCAATATCATCATATACAGTTGCATCAGCACCCATATAATTTGTTGTCTTTCTGGCTGTACGGGCTTTCACACGCTGCTCTTCCATACAAGCCTTGAATCCAGACTCATCAATGGTATAGCCCTTTTCTTCTAAAATCTCTTTTGTTAAATCTACAGGGAATCCATAAGTATCATATAACTTAAATACATCTGCACCAGCCAAAGTTTTCTCACCCTTATTGGCAAGCTCTGCTTCCATATCTACTAAAATAGCAAGACCCTGGTCAATCGTTTTATTAAACTGATTTTCTTCCTGAGTCAGAACACGGAAAATAAATTCCTTCTTCTCTTCTAATTCAGGATAACCATCCTTAGAACCCTCAATTACAGTTTCTGAAAGCTTAGCCAAGAACGTTCCCTCAATGCCAAGTAAACGTCCGTGACGGGCTGCACGACGAATCAACCGACGAAGAACGTATCCACGACCTTCATTCGTTGGCATAATACCATCAGAAATCATAAAGGTAGCGGAACGGATATGGTCTGTAATCAAACGAATGGAAATATCCTTAACTTCATCTGTGTGATAGGTTGTATTAGCAAATTCACATACCTTATTACGAAGTGCTTCAATGGTATCAACATCAAAAATAGAATCCACATCCTGAACAACGGAAGCCAATCGCTCTAAGCCCATACCGGTATCGATATTCTTATTCTCTAATTCTGTATAATTACCCTTGCCATCATTATCAAACTGGGTAAATACGTTATTCCAGATTTCCATATAACGGTCACAGTCACAGCCTACGGTACAATCCGGCTTACCACAACCATATTTTTCACCACGGTCATAATATATTTCTGAACAAGGGCCACAAGGACCTGAGCCGTGCTCCCAGAAGTTATCTTCCTTACCAAAACGGAAAATTCTTTCTTTTGGAATACCAATCATCTGATTCCATAAATCAAAGGCTTCATCATCATCCTCGTAAACTGATGGGTACAAACGATCAGGATCCATCTCCAAAACCTCTGTTAAAAATTCCCATGACCAGGAAATGGCTTCCTTCTTAAAATAATCACCAAAGGAGAAGTTACCCAACATCTCAAAGAAGGTACCATGACGAGCCGTTTTACCAACATTTTCAATATCACCGGTACGGATACACTTCTGACAGGTTGTAACACGACGACGAGGGGGAATCTCCTGACCTGTAAAATAAGGCTTCAAAGGAGCCATACCTGCATTAATCAAAAGTAATGAATTATCATTATGTGGGACTAACGAAAAACTGTCCATTTTCAAATGATCTTTACTTTCGAAAAACTCCAAATACATTCTTCTTAATTCATTTAATCCGTATTTTTTCACAATTTTTTCCTCACTTACCTAATATTCATTAAGCATTGTCCTGCATTTCAGAACCAGATGCCTCTTTTGCATTTTTATTTTTTTTCATCTTAGCACCACAAAGCACACCCGCGACTGCTACTGCACCAAGAATAATAAACTTAAATAAATAGGTTAATAATTCGCTAATAAATGCCATAATGTTACCTCCTGAATTTGCCTTACTCATTTTATGAAATCAAAAGTGTACAAAATATAACTACAAAAACAATCATCAATAATTGATTAATCGGTTAACGATCGATAAAAACAAGTTCGATTACCTGTATGACAAGCTGCCCCTACCTGGTCAACCTTAGCTAAAATTGTATCCTTATCACAGTCAATCAATAATTCCTTAACATACTGTGCATGACCGCTTTCTTCGCCCTTCATCCATAGTTTCTGCCGGCTTCTGGAATAATATACCATACGACCGGTTTCTAATGTTTTTAAAAAGGATTCTTTATTCATATAAGCCATCATTAACACTTCCCCTGTTTCATACTGCTGGGCAATACAGGGAATCAAACCATTGGAATCCAGCTTAAATGTATCAAAATCCATAGACGAATTCATGATTGAAATTTTATTATCCATTGTAAGCCTCCGTTCTTATAAGCTACCCTTTGTAGACAATACTGTATCCTTCATTCTGGGATCAATCTGTGTTGCCTCATCTAAGGCTTTCGCGAAAGCTTTAAAAGCAGCTTCTATTAAATGATGATTATTACTGCCATCTAACTGTTTGATGTGTAAATTCATTCCTGCACCATAAGATACTGCATAGAAAAATTCTTTCACCATCTCTGTATCAAAATAACCGACCTGGTCAACCGTTAAATTCATATCAAAAGAAAAATAAGGTCTTCCGGATAAATCTAAAGAACAAAGCATTAAGGTTTCATCCATAGGAAGGATACGCTGTCCATAACGCTTTATTCCTTTCTTGTCACCAATGGCCTTTTTAATTGCTTCTCCTAATACAATCCCCGTATCTTCAATTGTATGATGAGAATCCACATACAAATCACCTTTCACAATTACTTTTAAATCAAAGAAACCATGTCTTGCAAAGGATGCTAACATATGGTCAAAAAAGCCAATTCCCGTATCAATTTTAGAACGGCCTGTACCATCAATATGTAATTCAAGCTTTATATCTGTTTCGTTGGTTTTTCTTTCAACGTAAGCAATTCTATCTGCCATAGTAATTCTCCTTATTCTAGGTTAACTCATATGAAGGTAATTTTATCATAAAACAACAAATAATACCATATTTTTATTATTCAAAACGAACCTTTATAGAATTTGCATGAGCAGTTAACTGTTCACTTGTTGCAAAATCAATAATATCCTGATGAATTGGCTCTAAGGCTTCCTTTGAGTAGTAAATGATACTTGATTTTTTTACAAAATCATCTACAGATAACGGTGAAAAGAATTTAGCAGTACCATTGGTTGGTAACACATGGTTTGGACCGGCAAAATAATCACCAAGTGGTTCTGAACTGTATTCACCAATAAAAATTGCACCTGCATTTTTAATCTTCATCATTACTTCAAATGGATTTTTTGTAACAATTTCTAAATGTTCACTGGCAATATCATTAGCTGCTTCAATGGCTTCCTCTAAACTATCAGTAACAAGAATATAACCATAATTATCTAAGGATTTTTGCATAATCTCTGAACGGCTAAGTTCCTTTACAAATTGATCAACTTCTTCAGAAACCTTCTGTGCCAATTCCTTTGATGTTGTAATCAAAATTGCTGATGCTAATTCATCATGCTCTGCCTGAGACAAAAGGTCTGCAGCAACAAATCTGGGATTCGCACTTTCATCTGCCAGTACCATAATTTCAGATGGTCCTGCAATGGAATCGATACTAACATATCCGTATACTGCCCGCTTTGCTAACGCAACGAAAATATTACCGGGTCCAACAATCTTATCAACCTTTGGTACAGATTTGGTTCCATAGGCTAATGCGGCAATGGCCTGTGCACCACCGGCTTTGTAAATAGCATCAACACCGGCTTCCTTTGCTGCAACTAATGTTGTGGCATACACTTTTCCTTCTGCATTACATGGTGTTGTCATAATAATATTTTTAACTCCTGCAACCTTAGCAGGAACGATATTCATTAATACAGAAGAAGGATATACTGCTTTACCTCCCGGAACATATACCCCCACAGAATTAAGAGGAGTCACCTTTTGTCCAAGCATGGTACCATCCTCTGTTGTATCAAACCAGCTATACTGCTTCTGTTTTTCATGATAAGTACGAATATTAACTAACGCCTTACGAATAACCTCTAATAAATGGGTATCAACTTCCTTATATGCTTCTTCAATTTCTTCATCTGTTACTTTGATATTTTCTTCTGTTATGTCAGCCTTATCAAATTTCTTTGTATAATCAAATAATGCTTTATCACCGTTATTTTTCACATTATCCACAATTTCCTGTACTGTGTCAGCATATTCAGTGTAATTATTAGGACTTCTTTTTAATAAATCATCTAAAAGATTTTGTTTTGTTTCTTTTGTCAAATTAACAATACGCATGGCAAACTTCCTTTCTTTCAAGTATTTTAAAGCATTTTCCTTCATGTGTAAAAGTATGAATTGTCTTTTATTTTATATAATGAATTAACTAACTTAGTCTTCATAAAGTAACTTCTTTAAATCATTTACGATTTTCATAATCCGTTCCTGCTCCATTTTAAGACTCACCTTATTTACTACCATACGACAGGAAAGGGGACATATTTCCTCAAGAACTCCTAATCCATTTTCTTTTAAGGTAGTGCCTGTTTCAACAATATCTACAATCACATCAGATAAATCCACAATAGGAGCAAGCTCTACAGAACCATTTAATTTTATAATTTCAATAGTCTGATTTTTCTTTGTATTAAAATATTCCTTAGCAATGTTTGGATATTTACTGGCTACACGAATAATCTCGTTTTTTTGTAATACTTCCTTTGCTGATTCCGGCCCACAGACACACATTCTGCATTTGCCAAAACCAAGGTCTAATACTTCATAAATGTTATCTCTACCCTCTTCTAATATTGTGTCTTTACCCACAACACCAATATCAGCAGCACCATACTCCACATAGGTGGGTACATCTCCTGCTTTTGCCAGGAAAAATCGTAATTTTAATTCTTCATTTACAAATATTAATTTACGTGTATCAGGATCCTTCATTTCATCACATGTAATTCCAATTTGTTCAAGATAGCCTAAGGTCTTCTTTGCAAGACGTCCTTTTGCTAATGCAAATGTTAAATATCTCATAATGTTCCTTTCTTACTGTTATCGACAAAATTCAACTGTATCAATATCAATTTCACACTTTTCATCAACAACCAAATCATATACATCAACTGTAACATCGCTTGTTAAATAAAACAATCCGGAGAAATGATTATTTTTACCATATGCAACATAATCATTCACTTCTTTTTTCTTTGATTTGCGAATTAATTCTACTTTACGTCCAATTTTTCTCAAACGTGTAGCCAAATGAATTGCTGATTCCTGCTGTTCCATATCATATAAAATAATACTGTCTGAATTATCAATGGCAACTTCCACCTTTTGTCTGGTAATGGCTTTCATTAAATCATCAATATAAAAAGCAAATCCAATAGCCGGTGCTTCCTTTCCATACTGTTTTAATAAGTTATCATATCTGCCACCTTTTACAACTGCATCACCGGTACCATAAGTATAACCTCTAAATACAATGCCGGTATAATATTCATAACGACTTAATAAAGAAAAATCAAAACTAATATACTGCTCATATCCGGAATATGATAATGCCTTATAAACTTTTTCTAAACGATTAATTGCTTCTAAAGAAACCGGATTGGTAACAAGAGTTTTTGCATTTTCTAGCATTTCAACCCCACCAAATAACTTATCAAAGCTGGTCAATACCGTTTTCACATTGTCTGGAATGGATACTTCTTTTAACAAATTTTCTAACCCAAAGAAATTACGGTTATGAATCAGGGTATGAATCTCATTCGCTATATCACTATCCAAATCCGCTTCTAACATGATTCCTTTAAAGAAATCTACTTCACCGATTTCAATTTGAAACTCCTTAATTCCTGTTGCTAAAAAACAGTCAATCACTGTAGCAATCACTTCTGCATCAGCTGCAGAAGAAGCATCATTTATTAATTCCGCACCCAACTGTGTGATTTGATTTAATTTACCCTGATGATTATGGGTATTTAAGAATGTATTTCCCTGATAACACAAACGAATAGGTAACTCCTCATCACTAAAGTATTTTGCAACACATCTGGCAATACTAGGTGTCATATCCGGACGTAACACTAATGTGTTATTTTCACGGTCAAAAAACTTATACATCTCTTTAGAAGCTGCAGAACCCTTATCATGATTAAAAATATCAAAAAATTCAAAGGTTGGTGTTTCTATATCATTATAGCTATACAAAGATAAAACATGATGCATCTTATCCATAAGCTTAATTTTTTTCTTACATTCATTGTCGTAGATGTCTCGTACTCCCTCCGGGGTATGTAACAGTTTTTCCATTATCAATCTCCTTTTTCTACTCCCTATGTAATATTCATCCTAAACTAGAAGAATATAACATAATTTCTTTATAATATCAACCCAACACTTTAGCGAATTACAGTGATAATTAGCTAATTCATTAAACCTTTGTTATTATAGTGAATACCTTTATATTTGTCAAACAGATTCATTAAAAATAATATCATATTCTCATACAAAGCAAGGAAGGAGCCCTTCATTTGTAATTCCTGTTTTTCATTATGCAATATATAATAATGAAAAAGCATCCCACAAATTCTTTCATGGAATGCTTTATTACGATTACTGATTTTGATATTTTTCAATATGCTTTTGAATTAATGCCTTGTCATCAAAATAATTAATTTTCATTGCAGCTTTCACACCATCTAAAGTCTTTGCTGCAACCTCTCTAGCTTCTTCACTGCCTTTTCTTAAAATCTCATATACATAGGCAATATCCTTTTCGTACTCATGACGACGATTACGAATGGGTTCTAACTCTTCCTGTAATACACTGTTAAGGAAACGTTTCACTTTCACATCGCCAAGACCACCTCTTGTATAATGATCCTTTAATTCCTGAAGATTAGCATAATCCGGCAGGTAACGTTCAAAATGCTCATCCTTGCAAAATGCATCCAAATAGGTAAATACCGTATTACCTTCCAGCTTACCCGGATCTGTAATCTTAATATGATCAGGGTCTGTATACATACTCATTACCTTCTTTTGTACTTCTTCTGAAGTTTCCGCAAGATAAATACAGTTACCTAAGGATTTGCTCATTTTAGCCTTACCGTCAATACCCGGTAATCTTCTGCATGCATCATTATCCGGTAATAAAATTTCAGGATCTGTCAGTGCCTCGCCATAGGTAGCATTAAATTTATGAACGATTTCTTTACATTGTTCAATCATTGGCATCTGATCTTCACCAACAGGAACAACATTTGCCTGAAATGCAGTAATATCTGCAGCCTGGCTAATTGGATATGTCATAAAACCAACCGGAATACTACGATTAAAACCTCGCATGTTAATTTCGTTTTTAACAGTTGGATTACGTTCAAGTCTTGCCCATGTAACTAAGTTACTATAATAGAAAGTTAACTCTGTTAATTCCGGAATCATAGACTGAATAAATATTGTAGACTTAGCAGGATCTAATCCACAAGCCAAATAATCAAGGGCTACCTCAATAATATTTTCCCGTACCTTTTCCGGTTTGTCTGCATTGTCGGTTAAAGCCTGGGCATCGGCAATCATAATATAAATCTTGTCAAATTCTCCAGAATTTTGTAATTCCACACGGCGCTTTAATGAACCTACATAATGACCAACATGTAATCTTCCGGTTGGACGATCCCCGGTTAAAATAATTTTACTCATAATTTTTCTCCCTAAATATATTATAAACTTTAATATTTACGAAATTATCATAAACAAAAATATTATACATAAAAAAAACAAAAAATCAAATTATTGTTATGATTCCTCCATGATTTTTCTATCCATCAAATCCTGATTAATACCTTCTAAATAATGAACAACTGCTCCCCCCTCCCTTTTTAAAAAATATTTGGGGTCCAATTCACTATATTTGAAATTTTTTGCATGCCCTTCTTTTTCAATACGTTCTACATAATGCTTTAAAGTACGAAAAGGTAAATAATAAAATGTATTTTTTGCTGTAAAAAAAATCAGCAAAAAACTAATTCCATTTTGTGATTCAAATTGTTCCATAAATGTTAGCTGATGTTCATGTATATTTTGCATTGGAAATGTATCTGTGTGACATTCCTTTGCATCAAAACAAATAGGAATGCCTTGCACTACACCGATGTAATCTACAGTAGAGTCCTTTTCAAAATATGCCAGCGTTATATGTCTGGTAGCTTTATCTATTTCTATTGGTGTAATCGGAGTCGGAATCTTTTGCACTAATGCAAGTCCCTTTTCCAAATATATATCATTTGTCATATTAATCAGTTCCTCAAAACCGGAACCTCTAAGACCTCTTGAATTCCAGGTTGCCATATTTTCCTCTTTCAAATAATAATAATAATAATAATGTTTGTGGTAACAAGCCAAAACAACAATACTGTTAACAAATATCAAAAATATCCAAATGAAAAATCTCTGATATCACAGACTGAAATTGTTCCGGAGGACCAGCCTTAAACTCTTTATTACCCAAACCGGGAGATAATTCTAAAACATCCATTGGAAATGTAATGCAAAATGCATGAAGTAATTGATGTTTTAAATGAAATTCTTTTTTCAACATATTGTTAATATGTTTATCACCATATTTACCATCCCCCACAATTGGATAACCACTTGCATACAAATGGGCACGAATCTGATGGGTTTTTCCAGTAATTAATTTAACCTTCAGTAAAGTAAAAGATTTTCCATTCCAGATGTTGAAAGCCAACGGCTCATACTGCGTTTCTATATAAGATACTTTTTCGGCTCCATTCCTTTTTGCTTCTGCTTCCGAAGAAAAAACAGATACTTTATTGTGGGTAGTAAGCTTTGCCAAATAACCTTTCACAACCTTTTTTTCAGTAACTTTTCCGGAAACAATTGTAATATAATATTTGTCAAGACTACGGTCTTTTAACATGGCAGACAAACTACGGGAACCTTTAAAAGACATGCCTGCTAAAATAATACCACTGGTATTGCGGTCAAGACGATTACATACAGAAGGAACAAATAAGGGGTCAACATCCGTTTTTTCATGATAATAATCAAGAATTTGTTCATTTAAGGTATAATCATCCGGTTGAGATTTTTGGGATAAAACATTTGTTGGTTTATTTAAAACCAATATATCTTCATCTTCAAACAAAATATCAAGTGTGTATCCTTCCCTATGATTCATTATACGAACCAATTCCTTTCCTTCTATTTTATCTTCTATGTTTACATTTGGCAATTTACCATCTTTCCTGAAATTACAAATCGTCTCATTGGTCATAAAGATTTTCACACTATCATTGATAGACAATATTTCATTGCCGGTTGCCTTCCCATTATTCAGTTTTATATTTTTTTTACGAAGCATTTTATAAATAAAGCTTTGAGGCACATTATCCAGATATTTTCCTAAAAACTTATTTAATCTCTGACCTTCATACTCTTTTGTAACTATTATTTCCTGCATGTATCTTCAATCCTCATTTAATGAATATAACAAAAACAATATTACCATATGTTTACTTTATAAAATGGGAAATAAAATAAACAAATTTCATTGGCATACCATATATGGACAAGGTCTTTCCTTTTTTTGCATCAATTAATGCTTTTCGTACAACATGATTTGCCTTTACTGTTGTTAATTTTTTTAGTGGTTTTTGTTTTTTTCCTTTATTGCATATCGTCAAAAATTGTGTATCAACAGGTCCCGGACAAACCGTAGTAACACAAATACCCTGTTTTCTTATTTCCTGACGTAATGCTTTTGAAAAACTTAAAACATAGGCCTTACTGGCCGCATATACGGCAAACTCCTTTTGCGGAAGGAAAGCAGATGCAGAAGATAACTGTATGATATGAGAATGGTTACTCATATATGGTAAAACAATATAGGTAAGCTCCGTAAAGGCTTTCACATTAAGCAAAATCATATCACAAACTTCTTTTTTGGTTAAGGTACGAAACGCACCTGAAAAACCAACACCTGCACAATTTACAAAAATACGTACTTTAGGTTGTTCTTCCTTCAAAAGCCTTTCCAACCTAGAAATATCATCATCCACATACAAATCAAGTGGAACCACCCGAAGATTAGCGTTTGTCACCACTTGTTTTAATTGTTCCAGTTTTTCACGGCTTCTGGCAATTACCCATAGCTCATCTACTGTTTTCAGACATTCATTCAGTTGTATTACAAACTCCTTCCCCAACCCTGAGGAAGCTCCGGTAATGATTACAATACTTTTTTGTTTCAAAATCTCACCTACTAATTCCTTACATCCATCTCCAACCCGGTAAATACTTATTCTTTATAGTTCCTTTATTCATTTTCCCAAAACCTAAGGAAAAACCATCAACACAAATTAAACAAATACCGTCTTTTACATTTTTTTGTTCCTCTTCCAATAATTCAATTGTCTCACCCTTAAGATACTTAATTACTCTTTCATCTGATACAGGTAAAGAAACAATATTGGAAAACTGTTGATTTCTTAAAAACATAGCTAATGACTGGCTTGGTTCAAAACGGTTCTTTTTCATATCTCCCATATATAATCCGCAACGAAGAATACGAAGTCCTTTCACATTGGGCATTTTGTCAGGAATATAATATACACGTTCTTTTTGTACATCAAACCGTGTCATATCAAAAGGATAATCAATGGATTTTATAAATGAAATTGCTTCCTGTGACAACTTTTCCTTTGAAAAGCAATAATCCAAAACAGGTGAACTAACAATATTATCACTATCCTTTTTAACCATAGCAACAAAATGACCTTCTCCTTCTACACGATGAGGCCAGATTCTTCTACATTTTGTAAGTGCTTCATTACCGGTAAGCCCCCATTCAGGATGTCCCCTATCAAAGCCTTTATACATTGGCAAATCAACTAAATGTAGAGAGGAATCCAAAGATAACAAATATTCTATGGATTGTTCATTTTCTTCTTTTGAAAATGTACAGGTAGAATATATTATCATTCCACCGGGTTTTAACATCGTTACAGCCTCTTTTAATATAGAACGCTGTAATCCAACAAACAAATCTACACCATTTTGTTCCCAGGCTTTTGTCATATTATTCTGCTTCCGAAACATTCCTTCTCCGGAACATGGTGCATCAATTAAAATCTTATCAAAAAAACCGGGAAAACGCTTCGCTAATTCATTAGGAGGTTCACTTGTTACCAATGAATTACCAACACCAAAAACCTCAATATTTTTTAGTAAGGCTTTTGCTCTTGAATTACTAATGTCATTGGTAATGAGCAGCCCCGTTCCATTCAGTTTTGCAGCTAATTGTGTCGATTTTCCACCGGGAGCGGCACATAAATCTAACACAATATCCCCTTCCTCAATTGGTAGAAATCCTGCAGTTGTCATAGCAGAGGGTTCCTGAATATAATATAATCCGGCAAAATAGTAAGGATGCTTTGCAGGTTTATTATTTTTATCATAATAAAAACCATTGGAACACCAAGGTACCGGTTTTAAATCAAAAGGAGATATTTTCAAAAATTCATCAACTGCAATCTTTGCAGTATTCACTCTTAATCCCTGATAGGACGGGATTTCAAAGGAATTCATATAATTATCAAAATCTTCTCCCAGCATTTCTTTCATTTTTTGTTCAAATGCATTTGGTAATTCAATCTTTCGTGCCATATGTCACCTTTCCAAAAATATTTTATATTCATCATAAAATATCTCATATCCTAAAATTATCATACAAAAGAAAAGAGTTGCCTATGCAACCCTATTCTCTCTTTCAATCACAAAGCGATTGGCTTTTTACAACAAATATATCATTTACCATATAAAATGCTACATGAGACTTTGTGCTTTATAGCCTTCAGAAATAATATCAAGCTGCCTTGAAAAGCTTTGAAGCTTTTCCATGTCTTCACTTTGATATACTCTATAAAACTCATCCTGAATCTTTAAAACCTCTCGTTTGCTTGCAACCTTAAATAAATTCTGAATATTAACTAAAATATCCGACACAAGCATTGCTTTTATTTGGAAAATATTTTGCGCATCCATAATTTCATCCCGCACTGTTCCCATTTCACGATCAAGGGTAATAATAGCGTCAGATGCTTTATGCAGACGTTCCTTAATATGTTCCGGCATATTGCCCTTATACTTATATTGTAGTGAATGTTCAATTGTTGCCCAAAAGTTCATGGCCAGTGTTCGAATTTGAATTTCTGCCTGAATTCGTTTTGTACCATCAAGTGTATATACATCATAATAAATAATGATATGGTAACTTTGATAGCCGCTATCCTTCATATTTTTAATGTAGTCCTTTTCCTGAACTACTTCCATATCCGTACGGTTATGTATAATTTCTACTACTTTCTCAATATCTTCTACAAACTGACATATAATCCTAACACCTGCCATATCAGAAATACGGTCTTCAATTTCTTCAATGGAAATGTTTTTCTTTTGCATTTTATCAAGGATACTGGATATTTTCTTTACTCGTCCGGTAACCTGTTCTATTGGAGAATACAATCCTGCATTTCTGTATTCTTCAATAATGTGATTAAATTTTACAACTAACTCATCCACTGCAAGGCGATATGGGTCTAATATTTCTCGCCAAAGCTGAATCTCCATTTCTTCACTCCTCTTCTAACCTGATAATATAGCCATAGGCTTTCAAATATAATAGATATCAGACCGTCGTAATGTGCTTTCGGTTAACACACTTTACCACGTATATTTTATACACACAGATAAAGTTATTTTATCATATTAAGAAAAAAAATTAAAGTGTCATTCTACGTTTTTCAAGTATGAATATGGATTAACGGCAATAAAATCATTCTGACAATCATAAATACCAAAATGTAAATGTGTAGGAAACTTTCCAACTGTTCCTTCCTCACCTTCACCACTATTTCCCATAAAACCCAAAAGCTGACCCCTACATACTTTCTGACCGATTTTCAACCCATCTGCATAAGAATCTAAATGAGCATAATAAAAATAGATGTTATGACTACTTTCTATTCCAATACGATAACCACCAAGATACAACCATCCAATATTAGTAATTGTCCCATCACAACAGCTAATAATAGGAATTTCCCCCGGTTTATTGTTGTAATCCATGATATCACAGCCCTCGTGCTGTCCTTGTAATCGTTTAGAACCATAACTATCTTCATAATATATGCGGGACCGAAACGCAACAGGAATCGGAAAATATCTCATATCCATAGTTATTTTATCTTGAATCATATTTTGTTTTTTTATTTTCTTATCGTTAACCTCCGCTTTACGAACAATAACATGATGTAACATTGTTATTACCAGCATTTCAATACAAAGGATACTGATTAGTTTTAATATATCCTTTATCATTAAATTTCTTGTAACACTTTTATATCCACTCATATTTTTTGTTGATATCCCTTATTATCATATATATGTCTGAATAACAAAAATAGAACATTATTTTAAATTTAGTTCCATTTCAATTCGACGAATAATACAATTCGCTTCCTTGTAGATATCAATGGGATTCACACCTAAATAAAAATGCTGATTGGTATAAACAACCTTTCCATGAATCATAGTTAATAAAATATTATCTGTACTGCCACTATATACTAAATTATTAACAATATGGTTCATTGGCTGCATATTAGGCTTTAATAAATCAATCATAATAAGATCCGCTAATTTACCCTCTTTCAGACAATCGGAATCAATATCTAATAATAGTGCTCCATTTACTGTTGCCATTTTCAAAACATCATAGGGGGAAATTGCTGCAGCATCCTGATATTTTAATTTGGAAAGACCACATGCTAAATACATTTCTTTAAAGAAATTCAAACTATTATTGCTGGCCGGTCCATCTGTACCGATTGCTACCGGAATGTCCATGTCAAGATAATCCTTTAAAGGTGCCATACCACTTGCCAGCTTCATATTAGAAGAAGGATTTGTAACGACATATACATTCCTTTTTTTCAAAATTTCCCGGTCAGATTCATTTGTATATACCAAATGATGTCCGGCACCACCATAAGAAAACAAACCAAGTTCGTCCATCAGTTTAATTGGTGTCTTACCATATCGATTCAAACAGTCATTTACTTCTTTTAATGTCTCACTATTATGCATATAAACGGGAGCCTTTAACTGGCTACACAAGTCACTAATAGCTTCTAACAATTCATAACAACAGCTGTATTCTGAATGGAAGCCTAAACGATAATCAACAAACTCACTTCTATTATGATATTGTTTATAATCCTGTTTCAGGGTATCGATGGCGTCCTTTACATCTTCTTTTCCGGAACCAAATACAGTTCCTGATATCACACAGGGAAATCTCATATCTTCACAGGCTTTTGCAATCTGGTCCGGATAAAAATACATTTCAAAACTGGTTGTAATACCATTTCTCACATATTCTAATATACTTAATTGCATTAAAACATATATGTCCGATGCCTGTAGCTTACCTTCTGCTGGAAAAATTTTTGTATTAAGCCATTCCTGCAAAGGTAAATCATCAGCAAAGGAACGCAGGAAGGTCATAGGACCATGGGCATGACAATTTTTAAAACCGGGCATAATCAAATTACCCATACAATCAATTTCCTGATCAAAAGAAATTTGTTCTTTTTGTGCTATTGGGGTACGATTACTTTCATCAAGAATTTTTTCTATTCTTTCATCACGAACCCATACTTCACCTTTTATTACATTTTCACCATGACACATAGTCAAAATTCTAGCATTATATAAGCGAATCCTCATAGAAACACCTCACTTACATCTTTGCAATAATAGCCTTTACAAGTTGTTGGAACTTAGGAGCAGCCATATCAGCTGCCATTTTAACCTCCTCATGACATAATGGCTGTTCACTTATTCCTGCTGCTAAATTCGAAATAAATGATATACCACAAATCTCCATTCCCATGTGATTCGCAGCAATGGCTTCTACTGCTGTACTCATACCAACAGCTGATGCACCTAATTGTTTACACATACGAATTTCTGCAGGCGACTCATAACTTGGACCTGTAAGCTGTAAATATACACCTTCCTGTAATGGTATATCTAATTCTTTTGCAGTATTTTTAATTAAATCCTGTAATGAACAATTATATATTTCACTCATATCAGGAAAACGTGGTCCAAACCCATCTTCATTTTCTCCTAATAATGGATTCGGAACAAAACAAGAAATATGATCCTTAATCATCATAAAATCACCACAGGAAAATCCTTCTCCAAGACCACCGGCAGCATTGGTTAAAAACAATTTTTCAGCACCCATTTTCTTCATTAGCCGAATTGGTAATACAACATCTTCCATAGAATACCCCTCATAGTAATGTACGCGGCCCTGCATAATTACAACAGGTGTCTTATCAATATAACCAAACACAAATCTTCCTTTATGTCCCGCAACAGTAGACTGGGGGAAACCTTCTATTTCTTTGTATTCAACAATATCCAAAACATCAATCTGTTCTGCCAAATCTCCAAGACCGGAACCTAATACCAAAGCAACTCTTGGTTGAAATGAAGTTTTTCTTCTAATACAATCCATACATTGTTCTACTCTTTGTGCGATTCTTCCCATATAATACCTCCTTAAGAATGTCAGATACTATTTCCCAACAAATTAAACAAAACCGATATTTCCCCAACAAAGAAAAAAACAACAGAAAATTACCTGACAAATAAAACAGAAACATTTTTACACTTACATACGACAATATAATAATATTATACAATATATAGCCCTAAATGTATATTCACATATCATTAACATTTCAGTTTTGCAAACAATTATTTTACGCTAAGATCATTAACAAAACACATATCACAACAAAACAAAAACTCACACCAAAAGATGTGAGTTTTGTTATGATTTTATTATATTATCTTTTTACACGATCATCATTATCTTCATAATAAACTAATACAGGCGTACCAATATCAAAGTTTTCATATAAAGTTTTTGCAAAAGAACGTGGTAAATTAACACAACCATGGGAACCACTATACAGGAAAATTTCTCCACCATAGGAACTTCTCCAACCATCTGCATCATGAAGACCATATCCACCATTAAATGGCATCCAATATGTTACATGCGATTCATAAGAAGGAACCATTGTAGTCTGGGTTGTTTCATATGGATTGCCGGCTTCATCAAAGGCAACTACAGTTGTTGTTCTTGGCTCCAAATCACCTCTTAATACAGACGGACTTTGTTTTCCCTGAATAACATACATTCCAAGGCAGGTTCCGTGTCCCTGGGAAATACAGCCTGATACACAATCACTTTCTGCTAGTTTTCTACCATTTTTATATGCAACTACCTTCTGCTTTGTAAGATTACACTCAATATATGTATCTCCAATGTCATTTTCACCAACTAAAGAAATACCTTTTTGAACAAACAAAGCTTCAACCGTCGCCGGTTTCTTTTGGTTTAATGCATTTAATAAAGCTTGTGCAGTTTTTTCCTGATCCATTACATAACCAATTGTCTTTCCTTCAATTTGTACATATTGATTTCCCCAAGATGTTTTAAAATTACGTTTTGTTCCTAAGGTATCATACTGATCGGCTAATTTTTTTACATAATTCTTAACCTTTGTTTCTGAAACAGTTGCGTTCGAGCCTTGTAAATCTAAAACTTCATTGAGCAAATCCATACTAGGTTCAATTTCTAAATCATCCAATTTTAACGTAATGACACTATTAACAAAATCACCAAGCTTATTTAATTCATCCACAAGGGGTTGACTGTCTTTGTAAACAACCGGCTTACAATAACAATCCTCTTCTTTTAAATCCATAGTTGGATATATCAGCTGCAGTTTTTCAGTAACCTTTTTCTTAAAAATCTCTTCATCTAACCGGTTACCCATTACTTCATCAATAATTGCATAATGATTACCATCAAGACCAATATAAGCATCAACGGGGTCAACAATATCTTCTGATATTAAAATGTCCATATTTTTATAAATATCATCTAATTTTTCCTGATTCCAGGTTGCATCGGCTTCAATTTGAAAATCCTGATGATTGAATATTTCAACAAACCACAAATAAGGCTTTTGTTCATTAAAACATCTGGAAACATTTTCTTTTAAGGTAATAACCATATCAATATCTTTACCTTGTATGGTTACATCCTTATTATCAACGGTATGAAGTGTTAATGCATAAGCACTGTAGAAATTATCCAGCGTATTCTTTGCAGTCACTTCATCCATATTAGACACATTATTTCCGTTAATCGCTACATCCGGATAAAAATTAGAAGAAAAATACCAAAATCCGGTAAAATACACTGCGAGGAAAAGAAATAGGGTTACACATAAAACAACTACCGGCCATTTTTTCTTTTTCGGTTTATCATTCGTTACGTTTTTTTCCTCGTCCTTATTCTCTTTGATTTCATTTGCAGCTTTTGCATCTGCTAATCTTTTACTTTGAGAAATTGCCTTTGAGTTATCTTTATTATCAGAATCCTGTTTTTTGTCAGCAGTCTTTTTATCAGTTTTTGTCTTTTTGTCATCAGTCTTATTATCAGCTTCTTTTTTTTCAGCCTTTCCTGATTCTTCTTTCTTGTTATCAGTCTTGCCGGCTTCCTTCTTTTTATCATCAGATTGATTGTCTGAAGCACCATTTTTATCTGCTGACTTGTTGTCTGATTTTTCCTTTGACGTATCTGATTCTTTCTTTGACGTATCAGACTTTTTCTTTAACTCATCAGACTCTTTCTTTGACACATCTGAAGTGTCCTTAGACTCATCTGTTTTTTTCTTTGACTCATCTTTATTATTTTTTGAGTCATCTTTCTTTTCAACATTTTTATCATCAGATTTCTTTATGTTATCCTCAGATTTTTCCGAATCAGTTTTATGTGAATTCATGATATCCTCAGATACCTCAATTTCAATATAATCAGATTTTTCAAACTCTTCTAATTTAGAAAATTTTTTCTCCTCACTCATTATGCTCTCCTAAATATCTTCCCTTATCTTTTAGTTGGTATAAACCAATAATCACACACAAGTATACTAATATTTTCCTATATATTCAAGTTTTATTTTATAGATATCACATACAATCATTACTAATGATTCATATAATATTTCATTAGTTTTGTATATACCCCAAAATAATTTATTTTTTTTATATTTTCAAATGCATATAAATTCACTTCGCCCAGTTTTTCAGTACCTTTATAATATTCCATTTTGCCAATCACTTCATTTTTTGCTATAGGAGCTTTTGATTTTGTTATTACTTTCTTTTTCGTTATTTTTGATTGGTCGCTATCACCAATTAATGCATAGGAAAAATCGTTTTTTGTGTATATTTTTAATTGGTCTTTCTCACCATCCTTTATTTCAATTAAATTATTACCATCTAAAACCTTTTTATCTTCATACAATTTACAATTGGCAAAACCATAATTTAATAGTTTTTCCGCATCCTGATATCGAATTTCTTTGGTTTTCGATCCCATAACTACTGCAATTAAGGTCATACCATCCCTTTTTGCTGTTGCACTCATAGAAAAACCTGCCACAGAAGTATATCCCGTTTTTAATCCATTTGCACCATTATATTTTTTTAGAAATTTATTTGTATTTGCTAAACCAAACTCCGATTCTCCTTTTTTCGTTTTATGTGTAATGCTATCCATCCAAATGGAAGAATAATCAAACACCTCCGGATGTTTTAAAATTAACTCTCTGGATAAAATCGCGATATCCATTGCACTCATTTCATGACCTTCAGCTTCTAATCCACATACATTAACAAAATGCGTATGATTCATGGAAAGCTCCTTTGCACGTTCATTCATAGCATTTACAAAAGCCTCCTCGCTGCCTGCAACTGCTTCACTGATAGCAACGGCTGCATCATTTGCAGATGAAATTATCATACATTTTAATAAATCTTCTAATGTTTGTACTTCTAATGGTTCTAAATAAACCTGACTGCCACCCATACTTGCAGCATGTTCAGATATGGTAATTTCATCGTCTAATGATATTTTTCCTTCTTTTATTGCATCAAATACAAGTAACATTGTCATTATTTTTGTTACCGAAGCAGGTTTTCTCGGTGTATCCCCATCCTTTTCATATAGAACCTGACCACTACTTAACTCCATCAAAACAACAGATGGTGATTCGATTAATAACTCTTCTCCCCGGCAAACAGATGCTTTACAATTAACTAATCCAAGCAAAATAATGATACTGCAAAAAAATGCAACAGTTTTTCTCCAATAAACTTTCATGCATCATACCGCTATGCTTTTTATCATTCTATTAATTTATGAAAAAAAATATACATAAAAAGGGCTGTAAATAATAAATATTTACAACCCGTAATTCTAAAATCATTTCATATCTTTATCCGTTATAATTTCATACACAATTGGATTAAGCTTTACTTTCTCATGAGAAACCTGATATGCTGTTATAAAACGGTTTACAGCATTTTGAACCCTGCCTTCATCATTTCCATAAAGAGTTGCTACAATATCATTGGATGATATATAGTCTCCTAAATGCTTTTCTAACACAATTCCAACAGTAAGGTCGATTTCACTTTCTTTTGTTTCACGACCTCCACCTAACACTAAAGAAGTCATTCCTATTTCCTGGTTATTACATGTACATAAATAACCTTCTAAAGCACCGTTCAATAAATCTTTTCCATAAATTACTTTCCGGATAGTAGCTTCTTTAAACTTAGTCGGGTCATCAATAACACTTGTGTCTCCACCTTGCGCTTTTACAAATTCTTTTAACTTATTAAGAGCATTTCCATTATGAATGGTTTCTTCAATCATACGGAAAGCATCTGATTGCTGATTTGCCTTTCCTGCTAAAATCAGCATCTCACAGGCCAATGCCTTAGATACATCCATAAGTCTTTTTTCACCATTTCCCTTTAAGCAGTCAATGGCTTCTTTAACCTCTAATATATTACCAACACAATTGCCTAATGGTTCATTCATATCAGTAATTAATGCAACTGTTTTTTTACCTGCCATGGTACCAATGGCAACCATTGTCTTAGCAAGCATTCTTGCATCATCCAAAGTTTTCATAAAGGCTCCGGTACCACATTTAACATCTAAAACAATGCCGTCTGCTCCGGCTGCTAATTTCTTACTCATAATACTTGCTGCAATCAATGAAACATTATCTACTGTAGCCGTAACATCACGAAGTGCATATATTTTTTTATCAGCCGGGGCTAAATTTGCAGTTTGACCTACAATTGACAAACCAATTTCATTCACCTGATTCATAAACTGTTCTTTTGAAATACTGGTTTGAAATCCCGGAATTGCCTCAA
>JBJENY010000121.1:0-6369 GCA_051880435.1 Lachnospiraceae bacterium
TACATTCCATCTATATGTTCAAACCATATTTCGCCGCCACGAAAGGGCAGAACAATGGATTTTTTCTTTACACCGGGTAAATCTTCCGGATCAGAAACTAAGCCTTCTTTCATAAATCTTGTTTTATCCATATCCTAAATCTCCTCATTCACCTTTTTTTCCCCGGTAAATGAAATAATCAAACCAACAATTCCAATGGCTAAAGCCAGTAGCTCCATTCCTGTACTACATAATTGCAATAAAAATCCAAATAATACAATAGCAATTCCTTTTCCCTGTCTATTCATATTGTCAACTCCTTTATCTATCATTTCATATTCTAATAATCTGCAGTTTATAAACCTTTTAAAATTCAATAATCAATGGGGGATGATACTAACGTAATTTGTCTAGGTTTACATCCCTCTGTTTGACTTTTAGAAACATATTTCATACCAACCTCGTTGATTTCAGTCATAAAAGCTTGAAATTCTTCATCCGTTAACATTAACGTACAACTGGTAATAGAAAACATATCTTTTTTAGGGTCTGCATTTCCCTTAGCAAAGTATTGGGCAAAAGATGTACATATACGCATTAATGCCATCTGAAGGGAAATACCATCCTTATCTTCTACCGCAATGCCTTTAGGATTCAATTCATAAATGTTCTCTACCGTTCCCCGTACTCTGTTTTCTTCCGCAACAATGATAATGGCATTCTCTGCCAGAATTTTTACATGACGATACAGACTTGGCGTAGGAATATCCTCTAATGACTCTTTGATTTCTTTTACCGTTCCTCTTTCATGAACCATTAAATATTGTATAATTCTTTGCCTTACAGGGTTCATTACAACCTCTGACATGTCCATTGAACTCTTCTCCTTATCACCTTAATCACTTTATCATATTTAATTATATTCTCATTTTTGATAATGTCAATACAAATTATAAGCAGACAGTGTTTCCAATGCCTGCTTCATAAATACCCCATTATCACCTGAACGTGTTGTGTAATAAAAAGTTTTTACGAAATATGTTCCTGAATGTTCTGCTCCATATCATTTGGCAAAATCAGATTTAACAAAATAGCCACAAGAAAAACAACCGCTACACAATTTTCGGCAAATACAGTCTTTATAATCTGCGGAAATATTGAAAATATATCAGACACTTGGGTAAACCCTAATCCAATACTTAAAGATAATGCCACAATAGTAATATTTCTCTGGGTAAAACCGCATTTTGTAATCATTTGCATACCACTTAATACAATCGTACCAAACATCATAATGGTACATCCACCAAGAACTGCATCCGACAATGTAGCTAGTAAAGCTCCAAATACAGGGAAAAATCCCGCCAAAACCATAATTACTGCTCCTGTAAATATAACAAACCGGTTCACTACCTTCGTCATGGCAACCAGTCCTACATTCTGACTAAAAGAAGTAATCGGAAGACATCCAAACAAGGATGATATCGCACTGACAAATCCGTCACAGGCAACAGAACCTGATATTTCCTTTGTCGTTACATCCCGATTAAGACCGGTAGCTGCCAATGCAGACGTATCTCCTATTGTTTCCGTTGCAGAAACCATAAAAATGACAACAACAGATATAATGGCACCAACATGAAACTCCGGTTTAAATGGGATTATTTCCGGAAAAGCAATTACTTTTGAGGAAGCCAATGCTGAAAAGTCTACCATACCCATAGCCACTGCCACAATATAACCCACAATCAAGCCAAACAAAACCGAAAGCTGTTTCCAGTAGGATTTCGCAAGGATATTAAATATAAGACAGCAAATCAATGTAATCGTACCAACAATTAAATTTTTAGCAGAACCAAAATCAGCACTACCACTTCCTCCCCCAAAGGAGGCAGCCCCTACTGATAATAAAGAAAAACCAATGGCAGTTACAACAGTGGCTGCCACAATTGGTGAAATCAGTTTCATCCAATATTTAGCAAATAAACCGAGAATTCCTTCTATCAGACCACCAATTAATACAGCTCCTACAATAGCCTCATATCCATAGGTTGGTCCAATATAACAAAACACCGATACAAAAGTAAAACTGATTCCCATCACGATTGGCAACCCGGATCCTATTTTCCATATGGGATACAACTGAATCATGGAGCCTATTCCTGCTATTACCATTGCACTTTGAATCAATCCGGCAGTTTGTCCACTATTTAAGCCACAAGCACCTGCAACAATAAAAATCGGTGCAATATTTGCAACAAACATAGCAAGAATGTGTTGAAGTCCAAATGGAATTGCTTTTATCACCGGTACTTTTCCATCTAACTGATATAAATGATCCATATCTTTTCTCCTCTTACTGTTCTCTAAATACAATCTTTCCGGTTTTCCAATCCATTTCCTCTACAATTGCCAGAGATTCTAACTGATACCCTAGGTTTCTAATAATGGTTCCACCTGCCTGATAGCCTTTTTCAATCGCGATACCAATTCCTTCCACAGTTGCACCTGCTGCCTGAACAATTTGAAGTAATCCCTGAAGAGCACATCCATTTGCAAGGAAATCATCAATAATCAATACATGGTCATCCTCATTTAAAAATTTCTGGGAAACAAGAACCTGATTTTTACATTTGTGGGTAAAGGACTCTACCTCTGCCACATACATTTTTCCTTCCAAATTAATACTTTTTGCTTTTTTTGCAAATACCACAGGTACATTAAAATGCTGGGCAACAATACAGGCAATTCCAATTCCTGATGCCTCAATTGTGAGAATTTTATTAATATTCTTTCCTTCAAAACGACGTTTAAATTCTTTTCCCATCTCATTAAATAATTCAATATCCATCTGATGATTTAAAAAGCTGTCTACTTTCAGTACATTTCCTTCTTTGACAATTCCATCCTTCAAGATTCGTTCTTCCAATCGGTTCATTTGTATTCTCCTTTATATTTAAATCCATAACTAAACTATATCAACCTGAATGATATAAATACCTATCGGTCAGCTCTCATGCGCATTCAAAATTTGGTGTGTATTTTGAGATTTTATCATACAATATCACTTTTAAGCAATAGTATAAAATTATAATGACAAACCTAAAAAAAGCTAATTATCAATTTATAAAAACGGATAATTAGCTTTTTATTTCTCTTTTTGTAATACAATTGACCCTATCACAAGAGCTACACCAATTACTTCATTTACAGTAATCATTTCGTGATAAACAAGAATCCCCAGCAATGTTGCAGTTACAGGTTCAATGGAAGCAATAATGGAAGCTTTGCTGTTTTCCATTTCCTTTAATCCCAAGGTGTACACAATGTATGGGATAACTGTACTAAACAATCCGAATACAAAGAAAAATATCACAAATTTAAAATCTGTCGAACTGACAGCCGCCACCTGTTTCAGATTACAAAGAGGCAAGGTTCCAAGCATGGCAAATAAAAAGGTATAAAAGGATATGGTTAGGGAATGATAGCCCCGTTCCAATGCAAACCGTCCAAAAATAGAATACAATGCGTAGCCAAGCCCGGCTCCAAGTCCAACAAAAAATCCTGGTAAGCTCAGTCCATCTGTCATTCCCACCAGTCCGGTAACAAATATACAGCCTGTAAAGGTCATACATAAGGCAATAATTTTTCGATTGGTTATTTTTTCATGAAATAATAATGCAGATAATAACATAACAATCGCCGGTGCCGTATAAAGCAAAACTGCCGCCACTGACAAAGAGGTCATGGAAATGGTTTTAAAATAACAATAATTAAAAAATACAATACTGCAAATTCCGGTACCCAAAAAACACCATATATCTTTGATACGGATTTTTAACAGGGATTTGTCCGTAACCGCAAGATATACAAATAATAAAATGGTAGTAGTCACTGCCCGAATCATAACGATTTCCATTGAGGATAATCCTGCAGAATTTAATACTCTTACAAATAATCCGATTGTTCCCCAAAGAATACCTGCTAATAAAACAAGAAATGGTGCTATTTTTTTCATATGTCTGTTCCTTTTCTGTTAAAATTTTTATTCATAAGGGTTTGCGTAACTCCCAAAACTGTTTCGATTCTTCATTGCACCAAGTAAGAATTTCCTGTAACGATAATGCCATATTTTTTCCTTTCCTGTCAATCTCCTATTCAGATTAATAATGACAGTATACAGGATGATATAATATAAATAAAACCATAAGCAGGTACTAACCGCCCACCGGTACTTATTAAGCAATGATTAAGCAGGCCTTATACAGAAAGCCTGCTTGTTAAAAAAATATTATTTTATTATCATTCCTGCTCTACCAATTTCACAACTGCTGTATTCGCATAAGTTAACGGATCTGTATGCATAAAGAATACCTTAGCATCAATAGGTGCATACAATGTTTCCAAAATTTCTCCATCATAGGGATGTACAATATTGGCAAGAGGTGTTCCTTCCGTCACATCCATCCCAACCTGTACAAGAGGCTCAAAAATACCGGACTTGGCTGTTTGTACACTAACCATTTCCGTATCCATAACGACCTTAGATTTTTTTCTTGTTCCTCCCGACTGGTATTTTACAATGCCAAGAGATGACATAAATTTCAAAACACTTAATACAGATTGTCCGGCAGAGTTTCGGTCAATGGTCGTAGTGGCTGTTGTATAAAAACTAAAGGCCTGGGTATCCCACACCTGCCAATTATAATTTAGTGTTGCTGTATCGTATGGTCTAACCTTACGAATAACCACATACGGCAATTCAAACTGAAGAGCCGTCTCTACCCTACTGTAACCTTCATCCATCATTCGTACATGGGGAATAAATTCTCCCGGCATATAAAAGGAGGTAAACTGTATTCCATACCGATAATCCATGATTTCCTTAAATACACCATCTGCAATTCTTTGTGTTGTTTCACCTAAATCATATCCCGGAAACATTCGGTTAATATCCGTATTGTCAATTGGCCAGAATCTTTTTTGAATATTAATAGAATAAGGATTACAGCTTGGGATAATTAAAATTTTATGTCCCGGTGTAATCCGTCCCTCAGCTTCAATTTGCTGCATTTTCTTTACAAGCTGGGAACAACAATACAACTGTTGGATTTCATTTCCCCGCATGGTTCCTACAATACAAACACTTTTTTTCCCTTTTCCGAATTCATAGCCGGTTACCCGAAAATCGTCTCTATATAATCCCTTTATTTCATACAGTATTTTCTTTTTCATTTTTCATATGCCTCCTTACGAAGAAGTCTGCCCACAAGGGAACCTTCATCTACAATTGGATATTCCCGAATCGTAAATAAAATGCCCTCCACAGGAGATATAACGGAAGCTAACACATTACCACTTAATGGATCAACAATTTCACCAATTACATCTCCTTTCTTTAATTCCTCCCAATGACGAACCTTTGGAAGAAACAGTCCGCCAACACTTGCATTTAAATAACTGACATCATCAGGATTTTTTGAAATAATAGGTGTTCTTGGTTTTTTTGTTTTTCCTGTCCATATTCCTAGAGCTTTCATTAAACTAAAAATCCCATCCACTAACTGGTCTCCATATTCCTTTGTAATACGCATACCTACACCCATTTCCACTACAAGACAAGGTGTTCCCGTACTATTTAAACTATATGCGAAAGTAGACTCCAATACAGTACTGGCACCGTGAATCCAGATAAAATCAACATTTGCTCTTTTTGCCATTGGAACAAGAACATCCTCATGTAATTCATTAATACGAATCTGAGGAATTTCCGTTAAATAAATGTTACTGGCATGAATATCAATAACCAAATCAGAACCGGACACATCTTTCATGATTTCCGCTGCCAGATATTCCGTCATATTGCCATCAATATTTCCGGGAAATAACCGGTTCATATCCAAATCAAAAGCCGGAATTCCTCGCGTAATAGAATCGATTCCAAGAGGATTCATAGCCGGATAAATATCCACAATACCTGATAAATGGTCAAAATGTTCATGAATTCTACGGGAAAGCTCATAACAAACATATTGTCCCTCTAATTCATCTCCATGAATTCCTGTTACAATGCTAATCCGCTTCATACCCTTTGTTTTTACTTTTGGCTGTATTCTTCTTTTTTTGATAGTTAATACTTCATCTACCGGAAGACCCACCGATGCTATTGTTTTAATCATTTATTATTTTTAGCAGCAAACCGTATCCCATATCTGAAAGTATTATAAATAAGCATTTGGTACTTCCTTGACATAGAACACCGTCTACTACGTTCTCCTTTCTCTTAACCATATGTAACTTAGGCATTTGCGAAACGCAAAAAGATAAACTTTTGCGTTGTGAATTTTTTACAAATACCATAAGCAGGCTCTTGTAACACGCCGGTACTTA
>JBJENY010000122.1:0-6366 GCA_051880435.1 Lachnospiraceae bacterium
GTATCTATGACCCGGTAACACTTCATAAGTATCTGTATGCCAATGCCAATCCGGTAATGTATACGGATCCGAGTGGGTATTCGACTGATATGTCCCTTGCCACCACGGTTGCCGATGTAACTGTCTCGGCAATTTTGGCAACAGCAGTTGTATTCCATGATCAGGTTATGCTTAATATTTTTTCTTCGATGAGAAGAAATACTGTAGATGCTACATTAGAACAAACATGTACAGTTTCAGCGGGTGATTGGAAGAACACGATATTAGATTTTCCTACACATCATTTTGATACTAGATGGATTGTAACAACAGTAACATGGTTGTTGTCATGGCAGTTATTTGAAGCCATTTATGCAACAGAAGAAGATACTAGTAGTATTCATGGTGTTCCGGCAAAAGATGAAGATGCTACGTCGCTTTCTGGAATACCATCTCAGGGTCATAAAAGACCTAATATTAATCAAAGTAAAGGTAAGAAAAAAGCGAAGTTAGATAAAAAATCCAGATCTAGCAATAAACCATCTTGGGCAGAAGGAGAAGAACCTAAAGAAGGGGAAAGTGGAAAACAATATGCAAAAAGAATGATGGATGAAAAGTATGGAAAGGGAAATTGGATTAGAAAAGATGAACAGGGAAGAGAATATAGTAAATTAAAAAAATATGGGGATCGTGCACGTTATTGGGAAAAATAGGAGGAACAAATTGTGAAGTATATATTTTTTTTAAGACATATTCAAAAATTTATTGATGATAAAGAATATGAGCAATACGAGGATTTTGTATTGGGGTATTATTCAACTAAAAAGAAGGCTTTAGAGGCTGTTGAACGGTATTCTAAGTTGCCGGGATTTAGTAAATACCCCAAAAAGTGTTTTATTATAGAAAGGTGGATCCTGGATAATGATATGACATGGAAAGATGGCTTTATAAAAAGTGTAGAGGCAATTAATCTTAGACCTATAGCTGATAGATATGATGAAAATACGATAGGTTTTGATGTTAGTAGTTGGGTAATGGGGAAAGAAAAAAAAGCAGGGGAAACAGACAAGGAGTTTGCTATGCGACTTTTAAATGAACGGTATGAAGATTGCTGTTTAGACAGGGGACTGTATGAGGAGTATCTTGCATTGTTATTATGGGGAGAAATATGTTTTGACAATTGATATAAAAATATTTATCTTACGGAGAATGATGATATGAAGCTATTTATATTAACACATGAATATGATTATAAATTGGATTATTATGAGGAATTGGAACAAAAGTACTTAGGAATCTATTCATCTGAGGAAAAAGCACAGCAGGCGGCAGAAAGGTACTATCAATTGCCCGGATTTAATAAATATCCATTTGATTGTTTTTATATTTCAGAAAAGGAAATTGATAAAGATAGTGGTTGGACAGAAGGATTTGTAAATTGGGAAGGAAAATATTTTAGTGATATTCAAGATTTTTAAGCTGTATTTTTATATATGGTAATAAGAAAGTGTCCGGATTCTGACTAACGAAGCCGGTCGGATTACAGACCGCTACAGTTATGATGCATACGGAAATTTATTAGAAAAAGAAGGTGATACAGATAACGACTTCCTCTATACAGGGGAACAATACAATGCCAATACCGGACTTTATTACTTACGTGCAAGATACATGAATCCGTCTACCGGAATCTTTATCAGCATGGACAGCTACCAGGGAAGTATCTATGACCCGGTAACACTTCATAAGTATCTGTATGCCAATGCCAATCCGGTAATGTATACGGATCCGAGTGGGTATATGTCACTTCCAGAATGTACCATTGTTACGTGTATACAGAACACGATTAATTACGTTCATCAGATCAGGTCTTTGACCAAGATTATCAAATGGGCAAATGCCATGTGTACGGTTTATGATACTGCAATGGAGATCCGGAATGTAATCCTTGGCGGCGGAAGTATCGTTGATGTAATCGGCGCATTATTAAAGGGTGTTATTGTTGGTTTTATGGTGGATGGAATGTGTAAGACATCCCTAGGTATGGTATTAAAACCAATGATGGCGATCTTTGGTTTGACAGGACAGGTAGACCAGATACAGGAGGCCATCAAGAGTGGAAATCCGGCAGACATTGCTGTAAGTTTTGTAGAACTTATATGTATGCTGTTTGGACTGACCAGTCAGTGCTTTACGGGAGATGAAAGCGGGAAAATCATCCGCTGGTAATTCAATTTCTAAAACCAGGTAACAAAGTATGTTGATTACAAGAACAGGGAATTAAAGTATTCCTACGATTTCCTAGGCACCATGGTGGAACTGACCTATCCGGGTGGGGAGGAGGTAAAGTGTACCTATTACGAAGAAGGTCGGATTACAGACCGCTACAGTTATGATGCTTATGGAAACTTATTAGAAAAAAGGTGACACAGATAACGACTGCCTCTATGCAGGGGAATATATTTTGTGCTTTGTTTTATAGGATAATAATAAAGAATTTATAATTAAAACAAATGATAAAATGGAATAGGAGAACACAATATGGAATGGAATAGTGTAATGTCTTTAAAACATCAAGTGGAAAGAGAAAAAGACCCAGAAGGATTTGATAAGTATCCAATTAGTGAATTGGAAAGAGATTATCAGGCAATTATTACTAGTTCGGCATTTAGAAGATTACAAGATAAAACACAGGTATTTCCATTGGATAAGAGTGATTTTGTACGAACACGTTTAACGCATTCCATTGAAGTCTCAACTGTTGCCAGACAATTAGGTCTGATGGTGACGAAGGGTAATAATATTTATTTGAATGATGCATTAAATGACGTAGATGTTGTTAACGATATACCGGTCATTTTATCATGTGCAGGTTTATTGCATGATATTGGTAATCCGCCATTTGGACATTTTGGCGAGGTTGTTATAGGAAATTGGTTTGAGAATGCATTCAAAGATGAGAGATTTATTTTCTGTGACAAGAAGATTGGTGATTTGTTGAATGAGCAGATGAAAGCTGACTTGATTAATTATGAAGGAAATGCCCAAGCATTTCGTATTTTAACTAAGGTGAGAAATAATGCAAATGGGTATGAAATTAATCTTTCCTATGCAGTTTTAAATACATTGGTTAAATATCCTACTGATTCATTATCATTTAATAAGAATGACGAAGATGTAAAAAAACATAAACTTGGATATTTTACATCAGAAAAAAACATACTTGAAGAAATTTGTAATGAGACGGGAACTTTATTCAATGGAGAATATCATAGACATCCACTAGTATTTTTGTTGGAAGCTGCGGATGATATTGCATATGCAACAGCAGATTTAGAAGATGCTGTAAAAAAGGGAATTTTTACAGTAAATGAATTTAAAGAGTATTTTAAAAAGCAACTTGATGGAGTAAAGAATGACCATAAAAGGTATGTGAGTCAATTACTAGATGATTTGGAAAATAGATTAACAGATGTATTACCAAATAGTGAGCAAGAAATGGTTGCATTTCAGAATTGGATATCATTAGTTAAGAAGTGGTTAATGTATGTTGTGGTGTATTCCTTTTCAAGAAATATGGAGTTGATTATGAATGGAAGTTACAAACATGATTTGTTTTTTGGAACAAATCATCAGGAAACACTAGAAATTCTAAAAGGTGCAATGAAAGAGTTTGTTTTTGACGAGAAAAATATATTAAAACTCGAAGTTTCAGCAAAAAAGACATTAGAATCGCTTTTGGATAGTTTTATAAAAGCAGTGATATATTATGATGTTTACAATGAAAAGCATAGATTTTCGAAAGTTGACCAAAAATTGGTGCGTATTATTTCTGAAAATTATAGAGAAGATTACAAAAGAACAAAGACTACTGATGAGATTACGAATCTATATTTACGTTTTTTAATGGTTACTGATTTTATAAGTGGAATGACGGATTCATATGCACAAAATTTATATAAAGAATTAAATGGAATATGGTAGAAAATAGAAGGTAGAAGGTGAAAGGGGATGCCATTAGAAGATCTTTCAAAATCCAATGAACAACTTCGAAAGCAAGTAGTTGAGTCGATTAAGAGTTGAGTACGATTCATAAAAGTGATTTTGAAGAAAAAATTTCCTTGGATAATTTAAGTATCAGCTATAATCAACTTTGTAGAGATTTGGATGGTGATTTGTGCGGCCAGAGCATTACTGCACCTGAATTACAAGGTGTCTATGATGAAGTAGCTGCCTTAAAGGATAGTGTGACAGAGGAGAATGTCTACAGTGAGGAATATTTAGGAAAGCTATTAAATCTTGCAGGAAAGTTATACTTTGCCCAGGTGGATATCGCAGATACCATAGCGGCAAATATGTATAATGTGGCAGTTACCAGAAGTTCGAACATTATGAAGGATGCTACCATAATTAAGTAATTATTAAGTTTAAATAAAGAGGTGATAAAATGTTAATTTCAAAGTATGGAAATGTGGATGAAAAGATTTTAAATGAGTTTTTTGACAAAAGAGAGGTAGTTTTGCCGGAATTGTATAGAAAATTTCTTATAAAATATAATGGTGGTGAGACACCAAATACATATTTTACAAATGATATAGTAAATACGGATGTTAGAGCTTTTTATGGTATAAAAGTAAATGGTGAATATGATTTTTTTAAAAGCTGTAAAAAATCGAAGTGGAAAAAATATTTAAAGGACGGGATGTTGCAGATTGCAGTTAATTGCTTTGGCGATGATATTTTGCTTTGTGTCATGGGTAAAAATCAAGGAAAAGTATATTTTAAGTATCATGATGAACCAAAAGATTATGAATTAATTGCAAATAGTTTTATTGAATTCATCAATAATTGTGAAAGTGAACAAATAGGTCATATTAAAACAATAGAAGAGCGTAAACAAATGCTTATTCAAAGTGGTATGGGAAGCAGAATTAATGAATTTATGATTGAAGGATGGAAAGAGGAAATTGATAGATTTTCAGCATATCATCAGGAAGAAGTAACGATTTAATTTGCTTAGAATAAAAATGTTGATATCTAATATATTGTTGCATTTGTTTTTAGTAAAAAGTATACCCTATGGAAGAAGATAGGGGAGATGAATATTTCGCAAATAAGGTTACCATACCACATTGGTGTCTGACACCAATGTGGTCAGACCCTATGTTCTCATTTTTTGATTTTGCACAATAATAATTCCAACAGATACAAGAATCAGCGCAATGATTTCTTTTATACCAAAAGTCTGACCGGCTTCTTTTAATAACAGTGCAGAAAGAATTGCACCAAAGATGGGATTGGTAAAACCAAATACCGTAATTTTTGATACCGGATTATATTTCAATAATAATGCCCAGACAGAATACGCAACGGCAGAAACAAGTGCAAGATAAAGTAACAGTAACAGTCCTTTTACTGTAATTGTTTCTATTTGTCCTCCTGTTAATAAACCGATGATACACATTACAATACCACCAAAGAAAAATTGATAGCCGGATAACATAACGGTATTGTCTTTTGTTCCATAGGTTTTAATCAGGGAAGAGGAAACTCCATATGCAACTGTGGATAAAATAATCATAAGTTCTCCATTGATATGGAAAGAAAACTCCATGGTACTTCCATTGATGTTAATTAGGATAATTGCCAAAAATCCAAGGGCACTGCCTAGTATTTTTTTCCAGGTAATGGTTTCATGGTGAAAAATAAATGCAGCAATAAAAATGGCAACAAATACATTAACACCTTCTAAGATAGAAGCTTTTACCCCTGATGTGTGGGCTAATCCAATATAGAAACAAATATATTGTAAAATGGTTTGAAATAAAGATAAACATGTAATTCTTTTATAAGATTCTTTTTTGGGTAATAATAATTTTCTTTGCCCCATGCTTCCCAATATAATTGTTAAAATTCCCGCAAGTGCAAAGCGGCATCCGGCAAATAGAATTTGACTGTTAGATGAACTTGATGGTATATCAAATAATTCATAACCGATTTTAATGGCCGGAAAGGCACTGCCCCATAACCCATTACAAAGGAGGGCAAAAAATATAATAAAAGCTGGTTTCGTTAAAATAGGTTTATTTTGGTTCATAGTGTTCAATCCGTTGTTATCATTTATTTTGCGTTAGTCTTATTATTTTTCATTCTTTCTTTTTGCATATGATAGTTATTCTGAATTTGTTGTGCTAAATCGGAATGACTATTCTTGTCTGCATAATTACAAAATGTAGCAAAGTTTATGATTAAAGTCAAGGAAACATACAACATGTTACGAAATGTAAAATAGTGGGAGACAAATGCCTGTTATTCCATTTAATTACAAACTGAAAAGACCGCTTGATTTCTCAAACGGCCTAGTATATAATCTACTTAGAAAGTGAA
>JBJENY010000123.1:0-31261 GCA_051880435.1 Lachnospiraceae bacterium
TCATTATAGACAATCTAGCGTATGCAGGGAATCCACCCTAAAATAAAGCGCTTACTTTTTATAAAATGACTTAATAAAATTAGGGTAAAATAGAATTAGGGGGTATACATATGCGAAAAAAAATGCTGGCAGGAATTTTGCTATTTTCATTGATGATTTCTTCATTTTCTAATGTAGGATATACATCTGTTCAGGCAGCAGAATATGAAGACAATACAGCAATAATAACAGAAGATGTTACCGATTCAGAAGGATTAAGGAATGAAGCTTCGACAGAGTTATCAGATGAGGGAACAGAAGAAACTTCTGATTTAGAAACAGGAAATGGTTCATCATTAACACCGGAAGTACTTTCGGAAGAAGATAGTATCGGTACTACTGTCAATTCTGGCAGTCAATCGGAAGATGAGAATATTTCAGAATCCTTAACGACAACAGAAGATACAACCACAACAAGTTCCATCAAAGCATCAGGTAAATATGATACATGGTCATGGTCTTTGGATTCAGATGGCGTTTTAATTGTATCCGGAGATATACATATGGATTCCGTTGAAGGGTACTATTGGCCCTGGTATAATGAAAAATATAGTATTAAAAAAGCATATGTGATCGGTTCCGCAACAGGAACATTATGGCGTATGTTTCTTTCTTGTAGTAATTTAACTGAAATTGACTTTTCCGATTTTGACACTTCGCAAGTAACCAGTATGGATGCAATGTTTTATGGATGTAAATCAATCACTTCACTGGATTTAAAGAATTTTGACACGTCTAATGTAACAGATATGTCAGCTATGTTTTGTGATTGTTATGCTTTGGAAATTTTGGATCTTCGTTTATTTGATACATCAAATGTAACGAATATGAGTAATATGTTTTCTGGCTGTAAATTATTATTTGATCTAAGAATTTCAACATTTGACACATCCAATGTAACGAATATGAGTGCAATGTTTCGAGACTGTACGGCTTTGACGAATTTGGATCTTAGTAATTTTAATACATCAAAAGTATATAGTATGAATTCTATGTTTAGTACTTGCAAAAATTTAACACAGCTTAACGTCTGCAGTTTTGATACAAGAAACGTGAAGGATATGAGGTGTATGTACCAACATTGCGAAAGCTTAAAATCCTTAGATTTAAGTAGCTTTGACCTTAATAGTATAAAAAATGATTATGATAGTAATGGTAATTATATTGATAATTGCTATTATTTTATTTTTTATTGCAATTCGTTAGAGGAAATCAAATCCCCCTATAATATTAGTGAAGAAATCTCTTTTTATAAAGAGGCACGATGGTTAGATGAAGACGGAAGGATTGTTAATACCATGCATCGTGATTTACCTTACTCTGTTACATATCATCTCCCGGATTTGAATAAATGGTATAAATGGTCATTAAGTAATGATGGTGTATTATATGTGGATGGCGATATTGAAAGGCAATCATACGATTGGCCATGGATTGATTCTGCCGAAAAGATTAAAAAGGTTGTTGTAACCGGTAACAGTGGTATTAATCTTTCTTATTTATTTGCAGGTTGCACTAACTTGACTGATGTTGATTTGACCGGTTTTCATACCGATAATGCTATTTATATGACTTCAATGTTTGAAGGCTGCAGTAGTCTGCAAAATCTTGATTTAAGTAATTTTAATACTGAAAATGTATTGGTAATGAGCGGTATGTTTAAAGATTGCAAAAGTTTAAACAACTTGGATTTAAGTAGTTTTAACACCGGTAATGTAAGACATATGACTGCCATGTTTGATAATTGTAGTGGATTAACGAATCTTAATTTAAGTAATTTTGATTTGAGCAGTATTGTTGATATTACAGATTATTTATTAGATTGTAATTCGTTAACGAAGATTAAGATACCATATAACATTTCTCATGAAATCGCATTACCAATCAGAATGAGATGGTTCGATGAAAATGAACAGGAAGTCATGAATATGCAGCAATATAATACAGAATCTGTTACCTATTATGGCATACCAAGAAACACATATGAAATTAGGCTTTATGGAAATGGAGGAAGCAATAGTGATACACCGATAATACTCCCTTGTTATGCTGATATCATCCACATTCTTCCTACAAATCCTTGTAGTCGTAACGGTTATCTCATAAATGAATGGAATACAGAAGCAGATGGTAGTGGTACTGCATATGCGAATGGTGCCGAAGTATGCAATTTAACATCGGAAGACGGAGGTGTTGTTACTCTTTACGCACAGTGGAAACCTATCACATACAAGGTTGCATTTCATGCAAATGGTGGTACAGGAACTATGACAACAATAACCGGAAGAACTTATGGTATACCATTTAATTTAACAAAAAACACCTTTAAACGTGCTGGTTATACTTTCCTTGCATGGAATACAAAGAAGGATGGCTCTGGTGTATATATAAAAAACAAAAAGACTGTTAAGAATCTCACTTCGGTTAATGGAAAGACAGTAACACTATATGCAATCTGGAAAAAAGTTACGGTTGGTCAGGCATCAACACCTGTACTTTCTAATCCTTCAGCCGGAAAATTGTTAGTAGCATACAAACCGGTAACCGGAGCACAAGGTTATATGATTCAGTTATCAACCAACAGTGCAATGAGAAATTCCAAAACTGTTGTATTAACTGAAAACAAGAAGATTATTCCTGGGGTTATCAAAGGAAAAACTTATTACGTAAGGGTTGTAGCATTTAAGATGGATTCAACAGGAAAGAAAGTTTTTGGTAAGTTTAGTCCCATTCAGAAAAAGAGAATCTTTAGGTAACGAAAATGAAGCATCAACATTACATCAAAATTTTTATACTATAATCATTTAATATATATTAAATATAGAGGAGGAGAATTATGAAAATGAAAATACTTACAGGTTTATTAATGTTATCTATAACTGCATCTTCATTTTCGTCGATTGGATATGTACCTGTTCATGCAACAGAATATGAGGATTACACAGCTATTACAACAGAAGGAGATTTATCTTCGGAAAATATAACAGATATTGAAAAGACGTATGAAGTAAACGATATTAAATCTTCGGGCGAAATTATTGCCTCTGGGGAATATGAAACATGGTCGTGGACATTAGATGAAAATAAAATGTTATTAATTGAAGGCGAAATTTCCGGAGATGATTTCCCTTATATATCACAAAATGCAACAAATTATAATTATATTAAATGGCCCTGGTATGAATACAGTTGTGAAATTAAATCTGCCAAGGTAATTGGTTCAGGTGTTGGTTCCATAAATGGTATGTTTGGAAATTTCAGTAGTTTAGAAAGCTTGGATATAAGTGAGTTTGACACAAGTGAAGTTACTGATATGGGTTATTTATTTTATAATTGCCAACTACTTTCGTCAATTGATTTAATCCAATTAGATACCTGTAATGTAATTAATATGGATAGTATGTTTAGTCAATGTGATTCTATTACTAATATTGATTTAACACATTTTAATACAGATAAAGTTACTAATATGAAAGATTTGTTTTCAAATTGTAAATCATTGACGAGTATTGATTTGAGCAGTTTTAATTCAAGCAATGTAATAAATATGACAAGAATGTTTGCTAACTGTACAGGACTTACTAATATAGATTTAAGTTATTTAAATACCGAAAATGTTACTAAAATGTTTGCAATGTTTTCAAATTGCGAATCTTTAACAAGTTTGGATGTTAGTTGTTTAAATACCAATAATGTAACTAGTATGTATTATATGTTTTCAGGTTGCAGTAGTTTAACAAGTTTAGATGTTAGTAGTCTTAATACTGAAAATGTAACCGATATGATGTATATGTTTTATAATTGTACGAATCTAACCAATCTGAATCTTGGGAAAATAGATATCAAAAATGTAAAATATATGAATTATATGTTTTCCGGTTGTAGCAGTTTAAAACAATTGGATGTAAGTAACCTTAATACTGAAAATGTAACCGATATGAGCTATATGTTTTTCGGTTGTAGTAGTTTAAAACAATTGGATGTAAGTAATTTGAATACAAGTAATGTTATATATATGGATTGCATGTTTTCAAATTGTTATGATTTAGAAAACTTAAATTTAGAAAATTTTGATGTTGGAAAGACATCAAATATGAAGAATATGTTTGGCAACTGTTGTAATTTGGTCAGTCTGAACTTAGGTGAGTTTCAATCTGGAAATACAAAGGATATGAGTTGGATGTTCTCATATTGTAATAAATTAAAAGATATTAATTTTACCAAATTCGATACGTCAAGTGCAGAGGATATGAGTTACATGTTCTATATGTGCAATGCATTAGAATCTATTGATGTTTCCGGTTTCGAAACCGGAAGTGTTAATAACATGGACAGTATGTTTGGACATTGTTATAGTTTAGCATCTTTGGATTTAAGTAGATTTAATACAGAAAATGTTACCGATATGGAAGGCATGTTTTATTATTGTAGTAGCCTGGAAAGTTTAGATTTAAAGAGTTTTAATACAAAAAATGTAACAAATATGAGATCAATGTTTTTGCTTTGTGATAATTTGATTAGAATAGAATTATCAAGTTTTGATACAAGCAATGTAACAAGAATGGACAACATGTTTAGTTTTTGTAAGAAACTTGAAGATTTAGATGTAAGTAATTTTAATACCGGTAATGTTACTAATATGGAATGCATGTTTAATGATTGTTTTAAACTTGTCACTTTAGATGTTTCCAACTTTGATTTCAGTAATGTTACAGATGCATCTCATATGTTTCACAAATGTATTGGTTTAACACAATTAGATGTTAGTGGATTTGATGCAGGTAATGCCACAGATATGGTTGATATGTTTTCTGAATGTAGTGCGTTGAAAGAGATTAAATCACCCTACAATATATCTGTAGAAGTAAATATGCCTAACAGCTTTACGTGGGTAGATGAATCAGGAACAGAAGTTACTATAATGCATCAAAATCTTGAAAACTCTGTTACGTATACACGTAATCCTTTTATTTATTATATAAAGTTTGATGGAAATGGTGTTACCAGTGGTTCAATGGATACACTGACCTGTTATTCGGATACAAATTATACCCTTCCTGCTAATAAATATGTTCTTAAAGGATACATTTTCGATTGCTGGAATACAAAGGCTGATGGTAGTGGGGATGCTTATGCAAATGAAACAGAAATACAAAATGTGTTATATGAAGAAAATGGTAGCATAACCCTTTACGCCCAGTGGCAACCTATCACATACAATCTAGCATTTAATGCCAATGGCGGAACAGGAACAATGTCAGCAATGACCGGCAGAACATACGGTGTACCATTTAATTTAACGAAAAACACATTCAAACGTGCCGGCTATACCTTCCTTGCATGGAATACAAAGAAGGATGGTTCCGGTGTATATATTAAAAATAAAGCAGCTGTAAAAAATCTTACTTCCGTTAATGGTAAGACAGTAACACTTTATGCAATCTGGAAAAAGGTAACAGTTGGACAAGTATCCACACCTGTACTTTCTAATCCGGCAGCAGGAAAGCTGTTAGTTGCATACAAACCGGTAACCGGAGCACAAGGTTATATGATTCAGTATTCAACAAGCAGTGCAATGAGAAATTCCAAAACTGTTGTATTAACTGAAAACAAGAAGATTATTCCTGGGGTTATCAAAGGAAAAACTTATTACGTAAGGGTTGTAGCATTTAAGATGGATTCAACAGGAAAGAAAGTTTTTGGTAAGTTTAGTCCCATTCAGAAGAAGAGAATCTTTAGGTAACAAAAAAGAAGCATCAACATTACAGAAAATAACCATTGACAAAAAAACTTCGATTATCTATACTAATCCATGTTACAGGCAATGATAAGAACAAGTACTGATAAGCAGTCCCATACAGAAAGGTGCTGGCAGATGAGAAGCCCATGGAAGACTTATGAGGAATACATCTTTGAGCCGTATACCGAAGGAAATAACTTATTTTCTTGTAGGCTATACCGGTTGATATCCGTTAACATATCAGGTATTTTAATACCCATGAGGTAACAGTCGTGAGGCTGTTATGAATTTAGGTGGTAACACGGGTTTTACTCGTCCTATGTATGTAGGACGAGTTTTTTTATGTGATTGTTTATTTGAAAAATGATATTCCTATTATTCTTTTATAACAACCATATTCAAATCAAATATATGAAAGTGAGGAAATACAATGACAATTTATGATGAATTAGTTGCAAGAGGATTAATTGCTCAGGTAACAGATGAAGATGAGATTAAAGATTTAATTAATAATGGTAAAGCTGTATTCTATATCGGTTTCGACCCAACTGCAGACAGTCTTCATGTTGGTCACTTTATGGCACTATGTCTGATGAAACGTTTGCAAATGGCAGGTAATAAACCAATTGCCTTAATCGGTGGTGGTACGGCTATGATTGGTGACCCGTCAGGAAGAACTGATATGCGTCAAATGATGACAAAGGAAACAATCCAGCATAACGTAGACTGTTTTAAGGAACAGATGAGTAAGTTTATTGATTTCTCTGAAGGAAAAGCGTTACTTGTTAATAACGCTGACTGGTTACTGGATTTAAATTATGTTGATGTGCTTCGTGAGGTTGGTGCACATTTCTCTGTTAATAACATGCTTCGTGCAGAATGTTACAAGCAGCGTATGGAAAAGGGTCTAAGCTTTTTGGAGTTTAACTATATGATTATGCAAAGCTATGATTTCTATGCATTATATCAGAAATATGGCTGTAATATGCAGTTTGGTGGAGATGACCAGTGGAGCAATATGCTTGGTGGAACAGAGTTGATTCGTCGTAAGTTAGGCAAAGATGCTTATGCTATGACAATTACTTTGCTTTTGAACTCAGAAGGTAAGAAAATGGGTAAAACCCAGTCCGGTGCTGTATGGTTAGATCCAAAGAAGACTTCTCCATTTGAGTTTTATCAGTACTGGAGAAATGTTGATGATGCAGATGTATTAAAATGTATCCGTATGTTAACATTCCTGCCATTAGAAGAAATTGAGAAGATGGATTCCTGGGAAGGCAGCCAGCTAAATCAGGCAAAGGAAATTCTGGCATTCGAGCTTACAAAGCTTGTACATGGTGAAGAAGAAGCTTCTAAAGCACAGGAGAGTGCAAGAGCATTATTTTCTGGTGGAAATGCTGCCAATATGCCTACAACAACATTAACAGATGCTGATTTTAATGAAGAAGGTCAGATTGGTGTTTTGGATTTGTTAGTAAAAGCCGAATTAGTAACCTCTAAATCAGAAGGTCGTCGTGGTATTCAACAAGGTGGTGTTACAGTAAATGGGGATAAGGTTTCTGACCCATTCACAATGTACAATAAAGATTCCTTTGGTGAAGACTTTGTATTAAAGCGTGGAAAGAAGAATTTCCGTAAAATTGTAGTGAAATAAATATTTTTTGCTTATGATTTCATTTAAATAAAAGACAGATTTGTAATATTTTGCAAATCTGTCTTTTTTTCAAATATTATTTTTTTTAAGAATCATAATTTTAAAAATCATGATATCAAATGAAATTATTTTCTTGATAATATCATATGAAAACAAAATCATAATTTGCTATGATACAAATATTTGTTTCTTTTATTAAACTTGTTAATTCATTATCAATTGTAATGTATTTCACATCAATTCCGCAATTTTACTAACCCCAACATATATCTGTGAAATCTTATACCATGTTGGATAATCCACAATACCGGTAGCAGGCAAATTGAATATCCTTTGAAAAACGGATACAGCATTTTGCGTATTTTCGCCATAGATGCCATCCGCAGCTATTCTTGGAATTGCAGGATAGTTTTGTGATATACGATTTAATTGCTGCTGAATCATTTTTACTTTATCCCCTGTTGAACCAATTTCCAAATTATAGCCGGGCCAAGATGCCGGGATACCGGAAATTTGCTCTGCCTCGTTAATATACATATCATCACCGTAATAATTACGTATAATCTCAATAGCGGTATATCCCTGATCCCCTAAATATTTTGAACCCCATTGACTCATCCAGTTCGGACAGGTCACTCTTTTACCATCACAATACTGTGTTAAGATTGGTTGAATTACATTCGGTCTGGATAAATAATTGGCAAATATATTATCAACTACCTGTGAGATATTTTCATATATTGTTTTTTGAAATATCCATTTATGGTCAAAAGCAGTAGAACTTGTGATAGTAAAATCATATCCTTTTCCCCGGTACCATTCTGTATATACCCGATTTAGTGTAAAGGAAATAATCGCAAGAATATTTGCATATAATGTTGCTTCCGGCCATGTGGCATAGATTTCACAAGAGGCTACATTTTTAATATATTCCTTATATTCCACATAGTAATTAGATGCAGTTGTATCCGAAGGGGTACCATCATGTACAATAATATATTCCGGCACAACAACCTTACTAAGTACAATTTCACCGGTTTCCGTTACCGGTTTGATTTCTGATTCTGCAATTTTAGGTGGATAATATTCCCAAAGAGTATGACCACCGATGATATATGGATTATAAATTTCCTGATTTGTTAAGGATGGCGTCATTCGAATGTTTTGTAAGCCTAATTCTCCCGATAGAATTTGTACCCCGGAAATCATAATATCTTCGTATCCTTTTGCTGTTATTTTAAGATTATATTCACTATAGGGTTGATTATCCGAAGGTTCCATAGAATACTCCAAGGGAGGCGCTGCCAGTTCAATGTTTGTAACCTTTCCATTCTTATCGGTTTCCAATTCTTCAATCGTTTGATTCGGATTTCCGGTATTGGCAATCTGTATTTTTGCACCTGGAATAGGAATCTGGTTATTTGCAGAAATGGCATTAATTTCAAGATATCCGTTATCAATATAATCCTGGGTGGCATGTAAGTCTAATTTCTGTCTCATAAGAACACCCTTTCTAAATCACGTTAAAAAGCACATTTTTATTATTATATGTCAGATGATTTAGAACGTCACTCGATATTATTGCATTACTTGTTTTTTAGTTTTGGTCACATTTTACGTTGATGAAATAGAGCATGAATCCGATAAACATACCACCCAACATATTTCCAAATGTTACCGGAATAAAGTTATTCAGCATTCCGATTACATTAAGAGAATCTAATTGTTCAGTAGTAATTCCATACACTTCCTGAGCCTTTGCAACGTACACTGGATTCGTTTTTGCTAATATGCTAATGGGAATATAGTACATATTTGCTACAATATGTTCAAATCCATCTAATACAAAGGCGAAAATTGGAAACCATGTAGCCATAATCTTACCAGCAACTTCTTTGGCAGCTGCTCCCTTTAAGATTGCCATACAAACCAAAAAATTACAGAGCAATCCGGAAGCTACGCCTCGGATTGGGGATAAATTTACTTTGTCAACTGCAATTTTAATAGTATATGCTCCAAGTGCTCCGCCGCTGATATCCAGATTTCCACTATAAAAAATCAATACATCCATAATAAGAGCACCTAACAGGTTTGAAAAAAATACAACGACAAGATTCCTCAGAAACAGCGAGGTTCGAATCCGTTTATCAAGGGTTGCCATAACCATAAGACAGTTACCGGTAAAAAGTTCACCGCCAACTAATACAATCATCAAAAGACCTATTGGGAAAACAGAACCGGCCAGTACCCTTGCCAGACTCACATTAGGAATACTATGGACAGCAGTATTACTGGTCACACCACCCACAGCGATAAACATTCCGGCGAGAATACCTAAAGCAATCATTTTTGAAAGCTTCAAATTAGCTTTGTTTACAGCTCCAATCATATTATTGTCTATAATTTCTTTTGGGGAATGCATTTGCATGATATTGTTCTCCTTTTTGTTTTTTATAGTCTGACAATTATAAATAAACATAATTATCATATTATTGATAGTTTATATTATGGTTGAAATAAAAGCAATAAAAACATAAAATAACAACTTGAAAGATACATATGAAAGATGTATAATGGTTTCGTTTGGGTTCTGCCAAATTAAGGCAGAACTTCTTTTTGATAATAAATTACAAATGATATGGAGGAGAAAGTGATGAGCGAAAGCAAAAAAAAGACAGGTGGCTGGCGTAGTAACAAGTGGATTCGTGCTGCAATTCCGGCGTTATTACTTCACTGCAGTATCGGTACCGTTTATTGTTGGTCAATTTTTAGTCAGGAGATTGCTGATTATATTGGATTTTCAAAGGGTGCAACAGAGTGGGCATTTAGTTTTGCAATCTTTTTCTTAGGAATGTCAGCAGCATTTTAGGAAATATTGTAGAGAAGGATATACATAAGTCTTCCTTAATCGCAGCAATATGTTTTGCTTCCGGTATGGCAGGTACAGGCTTCTTTATTTACTATGGTGGAGCACATCAGGGAAGCATGCTTGCATTAATTGGAATTTACGTTTGCTATGGTTTTATTATGGGTATTGGTTTGGGAACCGGTTATTTATCACCTGTTAAGACCTTGATGCTTTGGTTTGAGGATCGTAAAGGTCTTGCTACAGGATTAGCAGTTGCCGGTTTTGGTGCTGCAAAAGCGATTGCAAGTCCGATTATGCAATCAATGCTTAGTGGATTAGGCGAAGGCGGAATCTATAAGATGTTCTGGATTTTAGCGTGTGTATATTTTGTAATGATGTTTGTAGGTCATTTATTATTGAAGAAACCGGATTCATGGCATGAACCACAGACAAAAGAAAAGAGCCAGAGTATTATGTCTGTAATTAAGACAAAACCAATTACTAATTATATTGGTATCTGGTTAATGTTCTATATCAATATTACATGTGGTCTTGCATTGATTTCACAGGAAAAAATGATTGTAAAATGTATCGGTCTTGCCGGTGTTGTTGGTATTATCTCTACTGTATCAGCCATATTTAATGCTGGCGGTCGTCTTGGTTTTTCTGCATGGGCAGATACCATGAAGGATCGTAACACTATTTACAAATTAATCTTTATTCTTTCCATTGTATTTACCGCAATTGTAATTGTTACAAGTGGTATTAAGAATGGGGATGGTAATACAGTATTAATGGTATTAGTACTTTGCCTTATTTTCTTTGTAAATGCAGGATATGGTGGAGGGTTCTCCAATGTTCCTACCTTACTTTCTGACCATTATGGAATGGGTAATATCAGTGCAATTCATGGTATTACATTGTCTGCTTGGGCATTTGCTGGTTTATCCGGAAATCAGATGGCGAACTGGATTGTTAAAACTTTTGGTAAGCCTGAAATGTTGCACGGTGTGGAAGTTAATCCAACAGGATACCAGTATGTATTATATGCAACAATAGTTCTTTATATCATTGCGTTTATCATCAGTATGGTTTTTGTTCGTCCGACGGACAAAGCACTTGCTGCAAAACAGGCAAAAAAAGAAGCATAATAAAATTATAATATTTTAAAGCTGTTGTACGGTAGTGCAGCAGCTTTTTGTCGTTTTACAGGGAGTTCATACATATGGAATCCATTGGGAAATTCGTTGTCAAAAATGGATTTTTATGATATAGTAGATGAGTTGTATTATGCTTTTATAATGATACAAAGAAATGGAGGCCTGAGATGTCAGATATAATAAAGGTTGTTTTAGATGCAATGGGTGGTGACAATTCACCGGGAGAAATGGTTTTAGGAGCAGTCAATGCGATAAAGGAAAAAAAAGATATATTTGTTTATATTGTTGGTCCGGAAGATAAAATCAAGAACGAACTTGAAAAATATGAGTATCCGGCTGAACAAATAGAAATTGTACATGCTCCGGATGAGATTACTTGTCATGATACTCCGGTAAATGCAATCCGCCAGAAGAAGGATTCTTCCATGGTCGTAGGCCTTCGTATGGTAAAAGAAGGAAAAGCAGACGGTATTGTTTCTGCCGGAAATTCAGGTGCACTTTTAGTTGGCGGACAAGTTTTGGTTGGTAAATTAAAGGGAATAGAGCGCGCACCTTTGGCACCAATCGTACCAAACTTAGAAGGTGTTTCCTTGTTAATCGACTGTGGTGCCAATGTGGATGCAAAGCCTAGTAATTTAGTTCAGTTTGCAAAGATGGGTTCTATCTATATGGAAAATGTTGTTGGTATTAAGAATCCAAGAGTTGGTATATTGAATATTGGCGCAGAAGAAGAAAAGGGAAATGCTTTAGTAAAAGAAACCTATCCTTTATTAAAAGAATGCAAAGATATTAATTTTATTGGAAGTGTTGAAGCAAGAGATTTTCCATATGGTGGAGCGGATGTTGTTGTTACAGAAGCTTTTGTTGGTAATGTTATGTTAAAATCCATGGAAGGTCTGGCTAGTGGATTGGTTCGAAAGATTAAGGAAGGCTTAACTGCAACGCCGATTTCTACACTTGGAGCATTAATGGTAAAACCACAGCTAAAAGATACCATGAAAATGTTTGATACAACAGAGCATGGTGGAGCCCCATTATTAGGACTGAATGGATTAGTTGTTAAGATTCATGGAAATGCAACCCACAAAGAAGTAAAAAATGCATTATTCCAGGTTGAGACATTCAAACGTCAGGATATTAACGGAAAAATAAAAGAGTTTTTGTCAAAAGACAAAAATGCGTAATGGAGGCATTACATGTTAAACTATGATGAATCTGCAATAGAAGAAAGTATTGGTTATACCTTTAAAGATAAAACATTGTTAAAACAAGCGATGTCTCATAGTTCCTTTACCAACGAAATGAAACGAAAAGGGTTAGAGAATTATGAAAGACTTGAATTCTTAGGGGATGCCGTTTTAGAGTTAATTACAAGTGAGTTTTTATTTGAAAACTATCAGAAATATCATGAAGGTGATTTAACAAAACTACGAGCTTCCATTGTATGTGAATTTACATTATCAGATATTGCAAGGCAACTACATTTTGGTGATTATGTTTTGTTAGGAAAAGGAGAAGAACATACAGGCGGCAAAAACCGTAGTTCTATTCTTTGTGACTTGTTTGAGTCTGTGTTAGGAGCTATTTATCTGGATGGTGGTATGGAATGTGCAAAGGCATATGTATATGGATTTTTACTAAAGGATATTGATAATAAAACACTTTACTATGATTCAAAGACAACATTACAGGAAATGGTACAAAAAGATGGCAATTGTGATATTACATATGAGCTATTAGAGGAATCAGGTCCTGATCATCAGAAATTTTTTGTTGTTCAGGTAGTAATTGATGGAAAGCCCATTGCCAAAGGTGAAGGTAACTCCAAAAAAGATGCACAAAAAATGGCAGCGTATCATGCGATTTTGAAATTAAAAGATAAGGAATAATATATATGTATTTAAAAAGTATTGAGGTATATGGTTTTAAATCATTTGCCAATCGTATTGTTTTTGAATTTAACAAAGGAATTACCGGTATTGTAGGACCGAACGGTTCAGGAAAAAGTAATGTAGGTGATGCAGTTCGCTGGGTATTAGGTGAACAAAGTGCAAAACAGCTTCGTGGAGCGAAAATGGAAGATGTTATTTTTGCAGGAACCGAGCTTCGTAAACCACACGGTTCTGCTTATGTTGCCATTACATTAGATAACAGTGACCATTCTCTTCCCATCGATTACGAGGAGGTTACGGTTGCCAGACGAGTTTACCGTTCCGGTGAAAGTGAATATCTAATTAATGGAACAGTAAGCCGTTTAAAAGACGTACAGTCATTATTCTTTGATACCGGTATCGGTAAAGAAGGTTATTCTATTATAGGACAGGGTCAGGTAGAGCGAATTCTTTCAGGTAAACCGGAAGAGAGACGTGAACTGTTTGATGAAGCGGCAGGTATTGTTAAATACAAAAAAAATAAGATTGCAACTGAAAAATCATTAGCTGCAGAACGTGAGAATTTATCCCGGGTGAATGATATTTTATCAGAATTGGAAAAACAGGTTGGTCCTTTAGAACAGCAATCTGAAGTTGCAAAAAAATATCTTATTTATAAAGGTGAATTAAAACGCTTTGATGTAAATGCATTCCTTTTGGAAAACAAGAAAACAGAAGAAGAATTAAAGGAAACAGAAGACAAAATCCGTATCGTCACAGAAGATAGTGCACGTTTAAGCCGGGAATATGAAGATACCAAAAATGAATATGAACGTATCGAGGTTGTGCTTGAACAGTGTAATGCTTCTATCGACGAAAACAGAAATAAAATACATGAATTAAAACTTCAAAATGAACATAACGAAGGTGAAGTGAATGTATTAAATCAGCAAATTGCAAATGCAAAATCTACGGATGTTCATATGGGTGAACAAATTGACCGTATTAATCAATCGTTAGCAGAGTCTGAAAAAGAAAAGAAAGAATTTCAGTCAAAAAAAGATGCATTAGACGAAAAAATGGACAACTCTGATGATATACTTGGACAGGCACAGGATGAAGCATTTTTAATTGAACAGGAAATTGAAGAGTTAGAAGGTAAAATTGAACAGAATAAAGCAGATATTATCGAGTATTTAAATAATGGGGCAAATCTTCAGGCAAAGGTTGGCCGTTATGATACTATGCTTGAAAACATCAGTTATCGTAAGACACAGTTAAACCAACGTTTTCTACAGTTCAAATCAGATGAATTAAAGGATAAAGAAGAATACGAAAAACAAAATACATCCTTACATGAAATCGAAGACAATGTATCTGATATTCTTTCAAAATTAGAAAAAATTGATAGTGAATTAGACGATAATACATTGGCTACACAAGAAAATAAAAAGGTTTTATTTGATGCAAACCAAGCCTACAGCAGTGTTAAATCAAAATTAGAAGCACTTCGTAATATTACGGAACGTTATGATGGATACGGTAATTCTATTAAACGTGTAATGGAGCAAAAAGACCATAATCCCGGAATAATTGGCGTTGTGGCAGATATTATTAAAGTAAATCAGGAATATGAAATTGCTGTGGAAACTGCTCTTGGAGGTAGTATTCAAAATATTGTTACAGATAACGAAAATACAGCAAAGCGTTTGATTAATTTCCTGAAAAATAATCGATTTGGTAGAGCAACATTTTTACCATTAACAACCATAGGCGGAAGAAATAATGATTTTAATCAGAAAGATGCATTAAAAGAGCCCGGTGTCATTGGTTTGGCAAAAGATTTGGTTCGTGTGAATGACAAATATATTGCTGTTACCAATCATTTATTAGGCCGAATTTTAGTTTGTGACACCATTGACCATGCAATTGCCGTTAATAAAAAGTATCATCAATCCCTTCGTATTGTAACTGTTGAAGGCGAATTATTAACTCCGGGTGGTGCCATGACAGGTGGTGCGTTCAAAAATTCATCTAATTTATTAGGTAGAAAACGAGAATTAGATGAATTATCAAAGCAGTTAACTGATTTGAACGAACAAATTACAGAAGCATCAAAAGAAGAAACTGCCTTGCGTACAAGAAGAGATGAGTTAAAAGCATCAAAAGAAGACTTTAATTTAAAATTACAGGAGTTATACTTACAAAAAAATACAGTCAGTATGAATCTTGAACAGGTATCAAAGAATCTTGCGGAAACAGCGAATGCATATGCTTCTGTTAATAAAGAAAGTAAAGAATTAGAAACCCAGATAGAAGAGATTAATCGTAACAAAAATGAATTATATGATAATCATAAACAATCTGAAAGTGCAAAAAATGCTTTAGAAGAGCAGATTAAAGAATATGAGTCTCAGATTTCCTTTAAAAAAGAGGAATTAAAGAAGGCGAATGAAAAAGTATCTTCTTTAATGCTGGAATTTAACACGATTAAACAGCAAAATGATTTCTTAGTAGAAAATCTTCGTCGTATTCGCTTAGATGAACAAAAGCTCAAGGAAGAGTTAGAGCTTTATCGTTCACAAATGAGCGATTCCGGTAAAGCGATAGAGGAATTGGTAGCAAAAATTAATCATTTAAATCTTTTGATTGATACGGATAAGAAAAAAATCACGCAGTTAGAAGAAGTATTGAAAAAGGATATGAATGATAAAGAAGCCTTAAATGCTAAAAACAAAGAATTTTTTGCAAAGCGTGAATCTTTAAATGAAGAAATCACTAAACTGGATAAGTCCGCATTCAAATTAAATGCTCAGCTTGAAAAAATTACGGAGCGCATGGATAGTCTTAGTAAGTACATGTGGGAAGAATACGAGCTTACTTATCAAAGTGCATCCGAGTTAAAGGATGATACCCTTAATGATTTAGATGCTTTAAAGCGTGAGATTACTTCTATAAAAGCAAAAATCAAATCCCTAGGTGATGTTAATGTAAATGCAATTGAAGATTATAAGGAAGTTTCAAAGCGTTATGAATTCTTAAAGGGCCAGCATGATGATATTGTAAATGCAGAAAATAATTTACTGGGAATTATTAAGGAATTAGATACTGCTATGAGAACGCAGTTCGAAGAAAAATTTAACGAAATTCAGGTTATGTTTGATAAGGTATTTAGAGAATTATTTGGTGGTGGACGTGCTACTTTGGAATTAGTAGACAGCGAGGACATACTAGAAGCAGGTATTCGTATCATTGCACAACCTCCGGGAAAGAAGCTTCAAAATATGATGCAGTTATCCGGTGGCGAGAAGTCATTATCTGCAATTGCCTTATTATTTGCAATCCAAAGCTTAAAACCATCTCCGTTTTGTTTGTTAGATGAAATTGAGGCTGCACTAGATGATTCTAACGTTACCAGATATGCCAAGTATTTATCAAAGCTAACGAAAGATACACAGTTTATTGTTATTACCCATAGAAAAGGAACGATGGAAGCAGCAGATGTTCTTTATGGTATTACCATGCAGGAGAAAGGTGTATCAACACTTGTTTCTGTCAACTTAATTGAAAATGAATTAGATGATTAATATTTTATTCTGAATTTCGTAAATTGATTTATTTAAAGGAGTAAATGCATGTTTGATTTTTTTAAGAAAAAAACAGATAAAAGTCAGGAAGAAGCTGATAAAGAACAGGTAATGGAAAGTGTTGATGCTTTCGATAATGAGGCTTTTGCAGAACAGAATAAGGAACAAAATGAGGAAGCTTTAGAAGACTCATCAGATGCAAATACTAAAGAAGCAATTGAGGAAATCAATGCTGATAATCAGGCAGTAAAAAAGGAAGGTTTCTTCCAACGTTTAGTTTCCGGTCTGACGAAAACCCGTAACAGTATTAATGAAAGCTTTAATAGTCTATTCTCCGGTTTTTCATCTATTGATGATGATTTTTATGATGAATTAGAGGAAACCTTGATTATGGCTGATTTAGGCCTTGATACGACGGAATCTATTATTGAGCAGTTAAAATCATTGGTTAAGAAAAATCATATTAAAGAAGTAGAAGCCTGTAGAGAATTAGTCATTAACATTATTAAAGAACAAATGACAGTGGATGATAGTGCTTATGATTTTGAAAACCAAAAAACTGTTATGCTGATTATTGGTGTAAATGGTGTTGGTAAAACAACATCTATTGGAAAACTGGCTGCTCAGTACAAAGGACGTGGCAAAAAGGTTATGATGTGTGCAGCAGATACCTTCCGAGCTGCAGCAATTGATCAGTTGAAAACCTGGTCAAATCGTGCCGGAGTTGAAATCATTGCCCAAAGCGAAGGTTCTGATCCTACAGCAGTTACCTTTGATGCTGTAAAAGCTGCTCAGGCAAGAGGTGTTGATATCTTATTAGTGGATACAGCAGGTCGTCTTCACAATAAGAAAAACTTAATGGACGAGCTTGCAAAAATGAAGCGAATTATCGAAAGAGAGTATCCGGCAGCACATTTAGAAACCTTGATTGTGTTAGATGGTTCTACCGGTCAGAATGCGCTAGAACAGGCTAGACAATTTAGTACCGTTACCAATATTGATGGAATCATTTTAACAAAGCTTGACGGTACAGCAAAAGGTGGTATTGCCATTGCCATTCAGGCAGAGCTTGATGTACCGGTAAAATATATTGGTGTAGGTGAAAAAATTGAAGACTTACAAAAATTTGACCCGGAAACCTATGTGAATGCGTTATTTGCAGATATGGATACCCGCTCTGATATTGAGATATTAATTTCAGAAGATGAAGATATTTAATATTTTTAATACTTAGAATATACGAAACAATTTATATGAGGTTCCCAATATTCTAATATTATAAAATAATTATGGTTAAAATGTATCATGAGCATATTTAAACTATAATATTTCAATTTTGATTTTAATCAAATAATTGTAAGAATTTATTATAATGAAACATTAATATCAAATATTTTAATCAAATTACAAACGAGAAATTTCTCTATAGGAGGCACATATATGTTAACAATGGAAAAATTTGAAGAAGCCTATAATGCAGTACAAAAGGTAGTGAATCCTACTAACTTACTTTTTAGTGACTTTTTCAGTCAAATCAGTGGTAATAAGGTATATTTTAAACCGGAAAACCTTCAGGTAACCGGTGCTTATAAGATTCGTGGTGCATATTATAAGATTTCTACTTTATCTGAAGAGGATAGAGAAAAAGGATTAATCACTGCATCAGCAGGTAATCATGCACAGGGTGTGGCTTTTGCTGCAAAGGCATACGGTGTAAAGGCTACGATTGTTATGCCTACAACAACACCATTAATTAAAGTAAATCGTACAAAATCTTATGGTGCAGAGGTTATATTATATGGTGATGTATATGATGAATCCTGCCAGTATGCATTAGAAATGGCAGAAGATAAAGGCTTAACATTTATTCATCCTTTCGATGACTTAGATGTTGCCTGCGGTCAGGGTTCCATCGCTATGGAAGTAATTAAAGAGCTTCCAACAGTAGATTACATTTTAGTTCCAATTGGTGGTGGCGGATTAGCAACAGGGATTTCCACATTGGCAAAAATGTTAAATCCACATATTAAAGTAATTGGTGTTGAACCAAGTGGTGCAGCATGTATGAAGGAATCCTTAAAGAATGGAAAAGTAACAACCTTACCTGTTGTTGACACCATAGCAGATGGTACTGCAGTTAAGACACCGGGTAGCAATATTTTCCCTTATATTAAAGAAAATATTGACGAAATCATAACAGTAGATGATAGTGAATTAATTGTTTCCTTCCTTGATATGCTGGAAAATCATAAAATGCTGGTAGAAAATTCAGGATTACTTACAGCCGCTGCAGTAAAGAAGCTTCCATTTAAGGATAAAAAGGTTGTATGCATATTATCAGGTGGTAATATGGATATGATTACATTAGCATCAGTTGTGCAGCATGGTTTAATTTCCAGAAGCCGTATTTTTACTGTTTCTGTATTACTTCCGGATAAGCCGGGTGAGTTGATGAGAGTTAGTTCCATTATTGCTGAATTACAGGGAAATATTATTAAGCTTGAACATAATCAGTTCGTTAATTTAAATCGAAATGCAGCTGTAGAGCTTGTAATTACATTAGAAGCCTTTGGACCGGAGCATAAAGCACAAATCATGCAGGTATTGGCTGAAAAAGGTTATAATCCGGTTGAGAAAAATCCAAAGAGTATTTACTAATTTACCATAGAGGGGGAACCATATGAAAATATGCCATATGTGTGGAGGGGAATACAAGGATAGTGAAAGTATTTGCCCAATTTGCGGAACAAAAGAAAAAACAAAATTAGGACTTAAGTTATCAGAAGAGATTACTACAGATACGAATAATAGTGATAATAAAGATTTACTGAATTCAAATTCTTCAAATGAGGAAATGAATCGTAATATAGAAGATGAACGAGAAATTTCCTATGCCATTGAAGATCCATACTTGACTGATATAAAGTCGAAAATGACAGAAAAAGAATATTATAACAGTGTTGATAATAGAAAATATAAGCATAAAATACAGCTTGGTTATATTATGATTTATGCTTTAATTATTATTTCACTATTTTCATCATTAACCTTTATGGATTCAACCTCTAATCTGATGACATTTGGAACAGATATGGATCCTGAAATATACAAAAAAGCAATGATGATTTCAATTATTGTATCTGCATTTGAGATTATTATTCCCACATTGTTTATCCAGTTTTGCAGAAGCAGAATTGCAGCAGTCATATTGGTGATTTTATGTTTAATTAATTTATTAGGCAATTTTTCCGGTAATGGTACGCTGTTATTACTGGGAGCAATATATTGTACGATTGGTGTATTTGATTATAAATCACAATGGAAATTTTATAATGAACACTAAGGATAAAAACATAAGGAGTGTCCAATGAGACTATGTAGTTTATATAGCGGTAGCAGTGGAAACTGTATATATGTAGGTTCAGATAAAGCTAATTTTTTGATTGATGTAGGAGTAAGTACCAAAAAAATTGTGGAAGCACTACATTCCATTGATGTAAAACCGGAAGAATTGGATGGTATATTTATAACCCATGAACACAGCGACCATATTGGTGGATTAGGTGTATTTTTACGTAAATATAACATTCCGGTTTATGGAACAAACAAAACATTAGAAGCTGTTACCCAATACAAGAATTTAGGAAAAATCGATTTCAGTTTGCTAAATGGTATCACACCTGAAACATCCATTTGTATCAAGGATATGTATATAAAAGCAATTAGCACCTGGCATGATGCCGTAGATCCTGTTTGTTATACATTTACAGATAATGAGAAAAAAATATCCATCGCAACCGATCTTGGAGATTTCGATTCTCACATTGTAGATTCTCTGAAAGGATCCGATGCAATGCTGATTGAAGCAAACCATGATATTCGTATGTTAGAGGTTGGTCCATATCCATATGTTCTAAAACAACGAATAAAAAGTAAATACGGTCATTTATCCAATGAACGTGGGGGCCAACTGGTTCGAGAATTGTTAAATGACCATATTAAAGGTATTTTTTTGGGACATTTAAGTAAAGAGAATAATTATCCTGATTTAGCATTTGAAGCGGTAAAAAATGAATTGTTAGGTAATCCCTACAGCAATGATTATAGAGATTTTAATATTTCTGTGGCAGAACGTTGTGTTTGTTCGAAAATGATAGAGTGCTAATCAAAATGATAGCATGCTTATCATATTTCATTCATAATGAAAGTATACAATTTTTGATTATCAGGTTGTAATCTATTCGGTTTTGATATATGATTGATGTGTTTTATGTATCAATAGATGAATTTATTATTATACAAGGAGAAAATATTATGAAGAAAACAGTAATTTCAGTAGTTGGAAAAGATAAAGTTGGTATTATATATAAGGTTTGTGAATACCTTGCAAACAACGGAATTAATATTTTAGATATTGCCCAGACAATTGTACAGGATTGGTTTAATATGATGATGATTGTTAATATTCAGGATTCTCCAAAGGATTTTAAAACCCTGGCATCTGAATTAAAGCAGGTTGGTGATGAGATTGGTGTAAACATCACATTACAAAAAGAAGAAATCTTTGATATGATGCATGATTTATAATACCGGAGGAAACTAATATGATTAATATTAATGATGTAATGGAAACCAATGCAATGATTCGCGAAGAAAACCTTGATGTAAGAACAATTACAATGGGTATCTCGTTATTAGATTGCATTTCAGAGGATTTAAAAACAACTTGTGATAACATATATGAAAAAATTACTACTTCTGCAAAGAATTTAGTTAAAGTAGGAAAAGATTTAGAAATGGAATTTGGAATTCCAATTGTAAATAAGCGTATTTCTTTAACTCCAATTGCAATGATTGGTAGTTCCTGCTGTAAATCCAGTGATGATTATGTAGTAATCGCAAAAACAATTGATCAGGCTGCAAAAGCACTTGGTGTAAACTTTATTGGTGGATATTCAGCCTTAGTATCCAAGGGAATGACACCATATGATGAAATGTTAATTCGTTCCATTCCAAAAGCATTAGCAGAAACTGATTTTGTATGTAGTAGTGTTAATGTGGGTTCCACAAAGACCGGTATCAACATGGATGCCGTAAAGCTAATTGGCGAAATTGTAAAAGAAAGTGCAGAGCTTACAGCAGATCGTGATTGTATTGGTCCTGCTAAGTTTGTAGTATTTTGTAATGCGCCTGATGATAATCCATTTATGGCCGGTGCATTCCATGGCGTAACAGAAGCAGACCGTATTATTAATGTAGGTGTATCCGGTCCCGGTGTTGTAAAACGTGCCCTGGAAGCAGTTCGTGGCGAAAGCTTTGAAATTCTTTGTGAAACAATCAAAAAGACAGCATTTAAGGTTACCCGTGTTGGTCAGTTAATTGCAAAAGAAGCTTCTAAGAGATTAGATGTTCCTTTTGGTATCATAGATTTATCTTTAGCACCAACTCCGGCTGTTGGTGATAGTGTTGGTGAAATTCTAGAGGAGATAGGTTTGGAATATGCCGGTGCTCCCGGTACGACAGCAGCCCTTGCATTATTAAATGACCAGGTGAAAAAGGGTGGTATTATGGCATCCTCTTATGTTGGTGGATTATCAGGTGCATTTATTCCTGTTTCAGAAGATCAGAGAATGATTGATGCTGCCAGCTGTGGTGCACTTACAATTGAAAAACTGGAAGCAATGACCTGTGTTTGCTCTGTAGGTCTTGATATGATTGCAATTCCGGGTGATACAAAGGCAACAACGATTTCCGGAATCATTGCAGATGAAATGGCAATCGGAATGATTAATCAAAAAACAACAGCTGTACGTATTATCCCGGCTGTAGGTAAGAAGGCTGGTGAGACATTACAGTTTGGCGGATTATTAGGTTATGCACCAATTATGCCTGTTAATACTTATAGTTGTGACGCATTTATCAATCGTGGAGGTCGTATTCCTGCTCCGGTTCATTCATTTAAGAATTAAATGATTATAAAATGCATGTTTTTCTATGTATATACATATATTGAATTAAATATATGCAGGGTATCATTATGGATGACAAATACATAGAAATTCGGGAGCATTTAAGAAAAAATCATGATTTGAACACAAGAGAAGTATGTGCAAGAGAGCATAATTTTGTTTATCAATATCAATACAGTGGAAAAAATGATGTTCGGGGGGCTAATGAACAAACTACTTCCCGGACATTTTTTCTAAAATTAAAGGTATTCATATTTTTTGCTGCTGTATTAAGTTTTTCCTGTTATATTTATGGTGGACAGGACATGGAACAGGGTGCAAAAAAAGCTATTTCAGAACTAAAAACAGAAATAAGCCGGATAGAAGAACAGGAACCAAAAGTGAAAGAAGCAATGGTATATGTTAGAAGGGCTTATCACAAAGTAAATGAAGTTGCAAAAAACTATATAGAAGAAAATCAAACTGATACAAATTAGAGGAGATTATCAATGTCAAATTTAGCACTTTCTGATGAAATTTTAATGAGTATTGAAAAGCCTGCTCGTTATATTGGAAATGAAGTAAATATGGTTAAAAAAAATCCTAATGAAATGGATATCCGTTTTTGTATGTGTTTTCCGGATGTATATGAAATCGGTATGAGCCATTTGGGAATTCAAATTCTTTATGATATGTTTAATAAAATGGATAACGTATATTGTGAACGTGTTTATTCACCCTGGCCTGATTTAGACCGGGTGATGCGGGAAAATAACATTCCTTTATTTTCTTTAGAAACACAATCCCCAATTAAAGAATTTGATTTTCTTGGTATTACATTACAGTATGAAATGTGCTATACCAACGTTTTGCAAATTTTAGATTTATCTCAAATTCCTATTTGGTCAAAGGACAGAACACTTGATGATCCCATTGTTATTGCAGGAGGGCCATGTAGTTACAATCCGGAACCAATTGCTGATTTTTGTGATTTATTTTATATTGGCGAGGGTGAAACCGTATATGAGGAACTGTTTCAAGTATATTTAGCTTGTAAAAATAAAGGTTTGGAAAGAGAAGAAATGCTTCATGAAATGGCAAAGGTACCGGGCATTTATGTACCTTCTATGTACGAGGTTTCATATAATGAAGATGGTACAATAAAGTCTTTTTCACCTAAGTATCGTGATGTACCAAGTACTATTACAAAACAGGTTGTAATGGATTTTAGTAAAGCACCTTATCCTGAAAAACCACTAGTTCCACATATGAAAGTAACACAAGACCGTGTAACCCTTGAAATTATGCGTGGTTGTATCAGAGGCTGCCGTTTTTGTCAGGCAGGTATGATTTATCGTCCAACCAGACAAAAAGATGTTGAATTAATGAAACAGTATGGACGAGATATGTTAAAAAACAGTGGTCACGAGGAAATCACACTTAGTTCCTTAAGTTCTTCAGATTATGAATGTTTAAAGGATATTACCGACTTTTTGATTGATGAAGTATCTGATAACGATGTTAATATTTCTTTACCGTCCCTTCGAATTGATGCCTTTGCACTTGATGTCATGCAAAAGGTTCAGGATGTGAAAAAAAGCTCATTAACCTTTGCTCCTGAAGCAGGAACCCAGCGTATGCGGGATGTGATTAACAAAGGTTTGACAGAGGAAATAATATTAAATGGTGCCATGCAGGCTTTTAAAGCAGGCTGGAATAAAGTGAAGTTTTACTTTATGTTAGGTTTACCATTTGAAACAGATGAGGATGGGGAAGGAATTCCAAAACTTTGTCAACGGGTTGCAGAAGAGTATTATACCATTCCAAAAGAGGAACGTAATGGTAAAATAGCAATCACAGCTTCCGCCTCCTATTTTGTACCGAAACCATTTACACCCTTCCAGTGGGCACCAATGCTGGCACCTGAAAAATATAGAGAACGGGCTTATCATGTAAAAGATGTATTTAGAGAGCAAACCAACTTTAAGTCTATGAAATTTGCATATCATGATACAGATGTGTCAGCCTTAGAAGGCGTTTTGGCAAGAGGTGACCGTAAGCTTTGTCAGGTAATCTATGATGTATACATGCAAGGTGGTATTTTTGATGCCTGGACAGAATTTTTTGTGAAAGAACGTTGGGACAATGCCTTTGAAAAAAATCATATTGATATGAATTTTTATACTACAAGAGAACGAAGTGTTGATGAAATACTTCCCTGGGATTTTATTGATATTGGCGTAACAAAAGCATTTTTGGCAAAAGAATGGGATAACGCAAGAAAAGGCATTGTTACTCCTAACTGTCGCGAAAAATGCTCCGGCTGTGGAGCTGCGAAATTTGGCGGTGGTGTATGCTTTGAAGGACGTAATCAGAAAGAAGGTGGCATAAATGCTTGTACGAATTAAATATACAAAATCCGGTACCATGAAATTTATTGGCCATTTGGATGTCATGCGTTATTTTCAAAAAGCGGTAAAACGTGCCGGTTTTGATATTGCTTATTCAAAAGGATTTAGTCCTCATCAGTTAATGTCCTTTGCAGCACCTTTAGCCCTTGGCGTTACCAGTGAAGGAGAATATTTTGAAGCAGAATTTAACAGCCTTGTATCTTCTAAAGAATTTATCCGTCGTTTTAATGAACAAATGGTAGATGGTATGAGAGTAAATGATGTGGTATTATTACCGGAAGGTTCCAAAAAAGCCATGTCTATTGTATGTGCATCGGATTATTTGATTACAATTCTTGATAAGGATTCAGATGAATTGATACAAAAAAATGAATGTTTGTCAATTGAAGATAGGGAAAAGAACGATAATTTGCCAATAGAAGACAATCAAAAGAAAGATAATTTGCCGAAAGAAGAGATGCAAAAGAAAGAATGTATGTCAGATGCATTCATACAAAAGAAAAATAAATTACTTAAGGCAACAGAAAAATTAATGAAAAAAAATACAATTGAAGTATTTCGTAAAACAAAAAAACAGGAAAAAATAGAAGATATTAAACCGGGGATTATAAAGCTTTCCCTGCAAAATGATAAAATATATATGCTTCTTGCAACCGGCAGTGAATATAATTTAAAGCCTGATTCTGTTATAGAGGCTATATGTAATGATGCAAATATCACATACAACAAATTTGATTATCAGATACATCGTATTGAGACTTATACCAAAAACGATTCGGGAGAATTGATTTCCTTAATTGAGACTGGAGAACACATTGAATAAAGCAATTATTACGAAAACAAATGATATAACATTTTTATGGATTTTTGAGGATGAACAGGTAGTAGAATGTCATCCCTTAACAAGAAATAACGGAATAAAAATTGGTGATATCTTTATCGGACGGGTTGAAAAGGTTGTCAAAAATATTCAGTCAGCCTTTATACGATTAGATGAGGAAAATGTTGGATATCTTCCTTTAGATGATAAACCTTGTATGGTGTTAAACAGAAACTTACCCAAAGGATTACCATCTATTGCTGAAAATGATTATGTTCTTGTACAGGTTACCGGTGAACCACAAAAAATGAAACAGGCAAAGGTTACAGGAAATATTAGTCTGGGTGGCAATTATATTGCGATTGATTTCAACAAAGGGCATAATGGCATTTCCAAAAAAATAAATGACAAAGCCAGATGCGAAGCGTTAAAACAATTAATTCCAAAGGATACAGAATATGGTTATGTATTTCGTACTGCTTGCGAGGAATCGGAGGATCAGCTCATTATTTCTGAATATCATATGCTTGTTAGAGAAATGGAGGCTATCATACAAAAAGCAACCTATGAGAAAAAAACAGGTTGTATCTATTCCGGAAAAGAAAGCTATATTGACCTGTTAGATGGCTATGGATGGAATCGTTTTGATGAAATGATTACGGATATCCCTGAAATATATCATAATATCAGTAACTATCATCCATCAAATCTAATATTATATGAAAATGATTACAGCCTTTCCAAATTATATGGTCTTGAAACAATGTTAGAGCGTTTGTTAACAAAAAAAGTGTGGCTGAAATCCGGAGGTTTCCTGATTATTGAACCGACAGAAGCAATGGTTGTTATTGATGTTAATACCGGAAAATCCATTGGAAAAATAGATAGAGAGAAGCATGTATTAAAAATCAACATGGAAGCTGCTGTGGAGATTGCAAGACAAATCCGATTACGGAATTTATCAGGCATTATCATGGTTGATTTTATTAATATGGAATCTGATGAAACCAAAAATACATTGATTGCATTAATTAAAAAAGAATTGCGAAAAGATAAGATTCCCAGTCATTTTGTGGATATAACGAAATTGGAACTATATGAGATTACCAGAAAAAAGGTTAGAAAACCAATATATGAAGTAATAAAATCTGATAAGTAATCATTACTTTATATTGTACTATAATCTAATATGCAAAAATATTTAATCATACAATATTATCTTGATATGTAATCAATACGTAATCATGTAATATTATCTGATATTCAATTTTTTTTGTAATATTATTATTTATAATTGGTATATTATTTCAAAATATTACAGGATTGATATGTATCATTTTTTTGATATTTTTAAAATCAGACAAATTCAGGAAGAAAAACATTGACAATTAAAGGATGATTTGTTAATATATTCGAGTATGCCGCACAAGGAGGTAAAAGTGTGCCCTTTTGGTACCACCACACTTGGCGAGTAATGATAATAGGAGGTAACCGTATGTACGCAATTATTGCAACAGGTGGCAAGCAGTACAAGGTAGCTGAAGGTGATATCATTAAAGTAGAAAAGCTTAATGCAGAAGCTGGTTCTGAAGTAAAGTTTGATGTTATTGCTATTAACAACGACAAGGATATGTTAGTTGGTGATGCAGTTGCTAATTCCAGTGTTACAGCAAATGTAATTGGTGATGGCAAGGCAAAGAAGGTTGTTGTTTACAAGTATAAGAGAAAAACCGGCTATCACAAGAAGAATGGTCACAGACAACCATTTACTAAGGTTGAGATTAAAGCAATCAACGCTTAATTTTGTGCCATGATTACTGTAACTGTTTTTAACAAACAAGATAAGATAGTTGGTGTCCAACTGGAAGGACATGCCGAATACGGCAAAAAAGGGAAAGATATTGTTTGTAGTGCGGTATCCATTTTATACATTAATTTGGTTAATTCCCTTGAAAACTTTACAAATGACGAAAAGGAATTGAATGGTTCAACCAAGATTAATTTCCAAAATGTCATTTTAAAGTCAATGCCAAGTAAGGAAGCCCAGCTTCTATTTGAATCATTTATGCTTGGTATCACTACAATTGAAGAAAAGTATGGTAAGAAGTACATTGTGATTTTGAATCAGGAGGTGTAAAACATGTTAAAGCTTAACCTTCAGTTATTCGCTCATAAGAAAGGTATGGGTTCTACTAAGAACGGTAGAGACTCTGAATCTAAGAGACTTGGTGCGAAGAGAGCAGATGGTCAGTTCGTTAAAGCTGGTAATATTCTTTACAAACAGCGTGGTACAAAGATTCATCCTGGACTTAATGTAGGTAGAGGTAAAGATGATACTTTATTTGCATTAGTTGATGGCGTTGTTCGCTTTGAGAGAAAGGGTAGAGATAAGAAGCAGGTTTCTATCTATCCAGTTTCTGTTAACGAATAAGATACATGTAACTTTTAGCCTGGAGTAACTCTCCAGGCTTTTTTACTGAATTTATGATTAAGGATTGAATATAATACGAGTAATCGTTTAAAATAATATGACGATATTGATTTTATAAATATATAGTTGCGGTTAATAAAAAATGATAGCAATAATAAACTGATAAGAGATGATTGCATATCGATTGGTTTTTGAAAAGAGGTGATACTGTGTTTGCAGATAGAGCAAAGATTTTTATCCGTTCCGGTAAAGGTGGAGATGGACATGTTAGTTTTCGTCGTGAATTATATGTACCAGCCGGTGGACCTGATGGTGGTGATGGTGGTAATGGCGGAGATGTTATTTTCGTTGTAGATGAAGGCTTAAATACCTTAAATGATTTCCGTAATGTTCGTAAATACTGTGCAAAAGACGGTGAAGAGGGTGGCAAACGCCGTTGTCATGGAGCCAATGGAGCAGATGTGATTTGTAAGGTTCCACCGGGAACTGTAATAAAAGATTTTGAAACAGGTAAAGTCATTATGGATATGTCAAATAAAACCGAACCTGTTGTTATTTTAAAAGGTGGTCATGGTGGTAATGGTAATATGCATTATGCTACATCTACCATGCAGGCACCAAAATATGCCCAGCCGGGACAGCCTGCCCAGGAATTATATGTTACATTAGAGCTTAAGGTAATTGCAGATGTGGGTCTTGTAGGATTTCCCAATGTTGGTAAGTCAACATTTTTATCAAGAGTAACCAATGCCAAACCAAAGATTGCTAATTATCATTTTACTACTTTAAACCCAAATCTTGGTGTAGTTGATTTAAGTGATGGTGCCGGATTTGTCATTGCAGATATTCCAGGTATTATAGAAGGTGCCAGTGAAGGAGTTGGTCTTGGTCTTCAGTTTTTGCGACATATTGAAAGAACCAAAGTATTACTTCATATCGTAGATGCAGCATCAGTAGAAGGAAGAGATCCAATTAATGACATTTATGCCATTTTAGATGAATTAAAAAAATATAATGTTGAAATTACCAATCGCCCTATGGTAATCGCAGCGAATAAAATGGATGCTATGAATGAAATGGAAAAAGAAACGGTATTGGATTTATTAAAAGAGGAATTTGAACCTCAGGGCATTAAAGTATTTCCTATTTCAGCAGTTTCCGGTGAGGGTGTAAAAGAATTATTGTGGTATGTTTATGATTTAGTAAAGAATGCACCGGAAGGAATTATAGAGTTTGAACCAGAATATGTTCCTGTCTTTGAAACCAATGATGAACCATATACCATTGAAACAGATCCAAAGGAACCGGGTGTATTTATTGTGGAAGGACCTAAAATCGAGAAAATGCTTGGATATACGAACTTAGAATCAGAAAAAGGATTTGAATTCTTCCAGAAATTTATGAAAGAAAATGGTATCATAGATGAATTAAAGAACAAAGGAATCGAAGAAGGTGATGTTGTTCGTATGTATTATCTAGAGTTTGAATATTATGATTAGGAGAAAAAAATGACTAGTAAAGAACGTTCCTATTTAAAAGGATTAGCAATGAATTTGGATCCCATTATTAATGTGGGAAAGAGTAGTGTTACACCGGAATTAATTGCATCAGTTGAAGAAGCGATTAATAAAAGAGAATTAATAAAAATTAGTATTTTAAAAAATTGTTTGGATGACCCAAAAGAAATTGCTACTATGATTGCAGAAAGAAGTAAATCTCAAGTAGTTCAGGTAATCGGCAAAAAAATAGTATTATATAAAAAGAATATGAAAAATCCTAAAATCGAATTACCAAAGAAATAAATTATGTGTTTATCATTTGTGGTTTATAATAATATTTTTATGTTAACTAATTGTTTGTATTAGATTTTTATGTAATTATAAATGTAATATTATAGCATAGTGAAAGTTATTAATTGATTGTGCCATCCATTAATCGTAATATTAAAAATAATTATTAGATTTATTACAAGTACATTAGAATCTAAACATACCATTAAAAAATTATTTTATAGTATATATGGAGAATAGGTTATGTCAAAAATAGGTATCATGGGTGGTACATTTAATCCGATACACCTAGGACATATTGGAATTGCCAATGCAGCATATCAACAATTTCATTTAGATGAAGTATGGTTTATGCCAAATCATCTTCCTGCATATAAAAATGAAAAAGAAGTGTTAACCGGAGAGATCCGTATGGAAATGATTCGTTTGGCTATACAGGATTATCCATATTTTTCATTATCGGATTATGAAATGAATCGTACCGGTAAGACATATACTTATGAAACATTATTATTACTTTCTAAAGATTATCCACATAATGATTTCTATTTTATCATGGGGGCAGATTCATTGTTTTATTTTGAACAATGGAAACATCCTGAAATCATTGTTCGTTATGCAAAAATTTTAGTTGCTGTCAGAAATGATAAGGGTGAAAAAGAAATAAATAATAAAATCATGGAATTAAATCATTTTTATCAGGATACTATTTTTTTCCCAATTAAAACAAAACAATTTCCCTGTTCTTCTTCAAAAATAAGGGAAATCATAAGTCAAAGTTATGAGAAACCCACGGATACCAACACGCTGTTGCAAGATACTTTTCTTAATAAAAAAGTATATGAATATATAAAACAAAAAAAAATATATAAAAAATGATGAATCATTTATTTGCAAATTAAACTATTGTAAACGGCAAGTACTTTTCCATAATTTTCGGCAATTAATTTTCCATAAAAAAC
>JBJENY010000124.1:0-91762 GCA_051880435.1 Lachnospiraceae bacterium
AATGGCTAAAATAAAGGCTTTTTTGTGCAAAATTAATAAGAAAGTATAGAGAGATAATATGGATTTTTTGAAAGCTTTTGTTATTGGTGGACTTATTTGTGTTGCAGCACAGATTTTAATGGAGAAAACAAAATTAATGCCGGGAAGAATTATGGTGATTCTTGTGTGTTCCGGTGCGATACTGGGTGCTTTACAAATATATGAGCCTTTTTTAGAATTTGCCGGAAGTGGTGCTTCCGTTCCATTAACGGGATTTGGATATAATTTGTGGAAAGGTATAAAAGAAGCGGTAGATTCGGATGGATTTGTAGGTTTGTTCCGGGGAGGTTTTAAAATGGCTGCTGTGGGAACTTCGGCAGCAATTATTTTTTCTTATTTGGCTGCATTAGTATTTCAACCTAAAATGGGTAAATAAATCTGGGGTCAGATGTTGTGAATAGATTGTGTTTGTAATTATTTCACAGTTTCTGACCCCATTCATATTATTCTGATGTAATTGGAACAAAGGTAACAATTACGGTGTGATGGTTTCCTAGGTTTGTAAAGGTATAGGATGAAATTGCACCCTTTGCAACACCATCAACTGTTACATTTGAAATGGTATATCCTTCATTTGCAAAGAAGGATAGTGTAATGGTTTCTCCAAGCTGTCCCTGGGTTGGCCCCACGATATAACCGCCACCTTCGGCACTGGCATTGATATTAAATACAGGCGTTGCATAACCTCCTATTTCTGTACTAGAAGGTGCTTCAGTAGAATTAGGCGAGGTATGAATTGGACAACTGGTACGATTATAGTTTTCAGGGAAGTTGGATGCGGAGCCTTCTACTAATGTAAGATTTCCTTCTTCATCAAAGGTATAGTGATACAATCTTACATTTGGACAATAATCTGTTGCCCGATAATGACTGTCTTCACAAATTTTAATGGTTTGATGAAGCTCACAGGTTTTTGTTGGAACAGTGCCTTTGGCAAAGTATTCTGTTCTTGTAGCCGGACACTGGTCTGGAACCGGTAATAATCCTGAATTAATACAGACTGCTGCAGTAACAATATCTTCAGGCTTTGCAAAGGTTGCAGATGTATCCTGTTCCTTTGCATAAACAATTTGATCCATGATTTTTCTCCATATTACTTTGTGTGTGTTGCTATTGGAAAAATCAGTGTTGGAATCATAGCCCATCCAGATACTTGCTGTATAATATGGGGTGGAACCGCAGAACCAGTAATCATAGTTGCTGGAAGTGGTTCCTGTTTTTCCTGCAACTACCATGCCGCTGGAAAGTCTTGCCGCACCACCGGTTCCGGAAGTAACAACATCCTGCATGGCACTGTTAATAAGCCAGGCTGTGGTTTCTTTCATTACCTGTTTTGGCTTTGGAGTGTTATCAATTAACACATTTCCATCGTGGTCTAAAACCTTTGAATAAAAGGTAGGCTTGATATAGGCTCCCTGGTTTGCGATTGTTGCATAGGCACCTGTAATTTCTAAGTTTGTAACACCATCTGTTAATCCACCAAGACACATGGATTCGTTAATATCATTTTCAGGAATACCATTAATAGAGGTTTCGCCATTTTTTAATGTTGTAATACCCATATTACAAAGGTAATCATAACCAACCTGAGGGGTTACTTCCTGGAAACACTTTACGGTAATTACGTTCATGGAATCTTTAATTGCCGTTCGAATGGTTTGTTCTCCTCTGTAACCGCCATACCAGTTTTTAACAGGTGTGCCATTGCTGTATTTGGTAGGCTCGTCTACAAAACTTGTTGCCAGCGTCATACCTGCAGTATCCAAAGCCGGTACATAGGCTGCTAATACTTTAAAGGTAGAACCCGGCTGTCTTTTTGAGTCTGTTGCACGGTTTAATGTAAGATTTCCGATTTTATCACCACGTCCACCGCAAATGGCTTTTACCTGACCGTTTGACTGGTCAATTACCACAAAGGAAGATTGTGGCTGGATTGTTGTGGAAAATGATTCGGCATATTCCTTGTAGCCGGTTTTCCCGATAATATAAGCTTTGTATTCATCTGCCGCTGCACGTGCAGTTTCTTCGCTGGAATAAATTAAATTATATTTTGGATTTTGTGTTTTGTCTTTATAGTAATTTAATAAATGATTGCTGGAGTAGTTATATAATTCTTCGGTCTTTGGGTCTATCAGAGTTAATGCATAGTTAAGTGCAACACTGGTGGTTTTTGGATAGTTATCCGGATTATTAATTTCCGCATCGCAGATTTCCTGAATTTCGGCATCCTGGTTAATATAAATACTAAGACCACCGGAATAAATGGCGTTAAATGCCTGGGTTTCCGTGTATCCCATTTCTTCAACTAATTGATTGGTTAATGAAGTAATTACGGAATCAATATAATAGGAGTTGTATGCTTTGTTTTGTTCGTCCTCATGATTAATGGAAATTCTGGCATATGTGTCATCGGCAATGGCGACGTCATATTCAGATTTCGTAATTAATTCCTGTTCTAACATTTTTTTTAATACGATATTTTTACGTGTTTTATTATTTTCCGGATTTAAAACAGGATCAAATTCAGTAGGGCTTTGTGTAATAGCAGCAATTACTGCACATTCGGCAAGGGTTAATTCGTTAAGATTATCTTTTCCAAAGTATGTTTTTGCTGCGGTTTTTACTCCGTTTGCACCCTGTCCTAAATAAATGGCATTCAGGTATAATTCCAGAATATCTTTTTTGTCAATCTGTTTTTCCAATTCCATGGCAAGATATTGTTCCTGAATTTTTCTTTTTAAGGAATCCATAAATGTTGCTTCGTTAAGTCCAACATTAAAAATCTGATTTTTGATTAACTGCTGTGTAATGGTAGAGGCTCCTTCTGAAAAATTACGATTTTTGATACCAACTACAAAAGCACGAAGAATTCCCCTGGGGTCTATTCCGTTATGCTCCCAGAAACGTTCGTCCTCAATTGCAACAAATGCATTTATCATGGTATCCGGTATTTCGTCATACTCTACATATACACGATTGGAATTTGCGGTGGAAAGTGTTGTTAATTCTTTTCCGTTGGCATCATATATAACGGTCTGGAAGTTTTGAAGCTGAACACTTTCTTTGATATCACTAATGTCCGGGGCTTTATCAATAATGGCTGTAAACATACCGATGCCACCACCAACACCTGCTAATATTCCCATTAAAAAAATCACAATCATGGATTTATAAAAAATATAAGTAATGGTGTTTTTACTTTTGGTTCCCTTTGATATCAGTTTTTTTTGTTTTTTCTTTGTGTTATATTTTGAAAAATTCATGGATGCCTCCTAAATTTGAATAATCCGTAAATGGGTAAAATCACCTATATTTTAACAAGTTATGTGCAATATTTCAATTGCAGGTTATATCAAATTATTGGCTATGGGTTAGAAATTTATACAATAGTAAAAATATTTCGTTATTATACGTTGACAAATGAATGGAACTTAGTATAATCATAATGAAAAAAGTAGTTGCCTAGGGAAAGTGTTGAAGTAGGAAAGTAAAGGAAGGGGTTGAAAAAACTTAATCTTTATTATGGAAATATAAGGGATAATCTGTTATGATAGCAAAGGGCAAACACAAGTGCTTGTAGTGTTTGGTTGTTAAGTATACAAATTATCAGATAGAGGTAGATACATGATAAAAGATTATAAGACAATTTTTGTGCCGGGAACAGATGAAATTGTTGAAAAAAAATCCCGTTTTATTGGCTATGTCCGTCATGTGGAAACGGAGGAAGAAGCCAATGCGTTTATATTGGAAATAAAAAAGAAGCATTATGACGCAAGACATAATTGTTATGCATATGTATTAGGAGAAAATCAGTCCGTATTACGTTTTTCTGATGATGGAGAACCCGGTGGTACGGCAGGAAAGCCGATATTAGAGGTAATAACCGGAGGGGAGCTTTGTGATGTCTGTATTGTGGTAACAAGATATTTTGGTGGCACATTATTAGGTACAGGAGGCTTAGTACGGGCCTATACAGATGCGGCAAAGGCATGTATTGCAGCAACGGAGATTGTGAAAAAACATCTGGTGGTTCCTGTCAGACTGTCAATACAGTATAACGATTTGGGAAAAGTTCAATATATTCTGAATAGTGAAACAATAAGAACCCTTCAAAGTGACTATGGAGAAAATGTTGTGTTAGAGATTGAAATACCATTTGATGAATATTCCCGAATAGAAAAGCTTTTGGTTGAAGCCACAGCGGCAAGAATTGGAATTGAAAAAAAGGATGAGATTTTCGCCATATATTAATGGTTTGAATAAAGGAGGAACATATGATTTCAAAATTTAGTGTAAAAAAAGCCTATACCGTGGTGGTTGGCATTGTCTTAGTTTTAATACTGGGTATTGTTGCATATACAAAAATGACAGTGGATTTATTACCATCCATGGAACTGCCTTATGCAATTGTATTAACAACCTATCCGGGAGCAAGTCCGGAGGCAGTGGAAATGGGTGTTACAAAACCGGTGGAGCAGGCAATTGCTACCATTGATAATGTAAAAAATATTCAATCCATGTCGGCAGATAACTATTCTATGGTCATGATTGAATTTGAATCTGATGCCAATATGGATGCGGCAACCATTGATATGCGGGAGAATCTGGATCAGATTAGCGGTTTTTTGGATGACAGTGTAGGGAATCCTATTATTATGAAGTTAAACCCAAACATGATGCCTGTTATGGTGGCTGCTGTTGATATGAAGGGAGCAGACCGAATTGAATTAAGTCATTATGTGGAAGATACCTTAAGTCCTGAACTGGAAGGAGTTTCCGGTGTGGCATCTGTAACTGCGATGGGTGTTGTAGAAGAATCTGTCCAGGTAATCATTCGGGAAGATAAGGTAAAGGAAGTAAATAAAAAAGTAAAAAAAGCCTTAGATAAAAAATTTAAAGAGGCGGAAGATGCTCTTGATGAGGCAGAGTCAAAAATCAAAGACGGAAAAAATCAATTAACCGCCGGTGAAAAACAGGCATATTCCCAGTTTGCCAGTGCGGAAATTGAAATAGATAATTCAAAACTGGAATTGTTAAAAACAGAAGAAGAATTAAACGCAGCATATGAAGAGCTGTTAAAACAGGAAGCAGATTTAACGGATGCAAAGACCTCTTTAGAAACAGCAATTGCCGGTCTGACACAGTTACAACAGGGATACGAAAGTGCTGTAAGTAACAGAGCTGCCTTAGAAGCTTTAATGGCAACTGCAAGTGAACAGGAACAGGCTGCTTATGCAGCACAAATTGCAGCATTAGATGCAGCGATTGCACAAATGGAACAGCAGCTTGGGGAAATGAATTTAACGGATGAAGCCGGAAATGCCATAACCTTTGCAAATCTTGGTACCTATATTACTACATTAAACAGCCAGCTTAATGAAGTAATAGCCGGTCTGGCAAAAATCCAGGAAGGAAAAAATACAATTAATGCTTCCCTTGCACAAATTACGGATGGAAAAAGAGCCATTGATGAGGGTAAGCTGAAATTAAAAATTCAACAACAGCAAACACAAAGCCAGTTAACTGCATCAAAGGTTCAGTTAGAACAGGGAGAAAAGGAACTAGAAGACCAGTTAAACAGTTTTGCTGATACAAAAGAGGCAGCCTATAATGGTGCAGACATGGAGGATATTATATCCACTGACTTAATTAAAGGTATGCTCACAGCCCAGAATTTTGATTTTCCTGCAGGCTATGTAACAGAGGATAATGTAGATTATCTGGTACGTGTAGGTAATAAGTTTGAGGATGTGGAAGATTTATCGGATTTTGTTTTATTAGATCTGAATATGGATGGTTTAGATCCGATTAAATTATCAGATGTGGCAGATGTGTTTATCGAGGATAATTCGGATACCATGTATACTTCAGTAAATGGTAATCCGGGTGTTATCCTTTCCATTGCAAAGCAGAATGAATATTCCACAAAAGATGTTGCAGACCGTTTGACAGATAAGTTTAATGAGATTTCTAAAGCCGACACGAATATTTCTTTTACAGCCCTCATGAATCAGGGTATGTATATTGATTTTGTTGCAAGCTCTGTTTTGGAGAATCTGCTCCTTGGTGCGGTATTAGCGGTTATTATTTTGTTATTCTTCCTAAAGGATATCCGTCCAACAGGCATTATTGCAGTATCCATTCCGGTATCACTGGTATTTGCCATTGTTATGATGTATTTCAGCAATGTTACATTGAATGTTATTTCTTTATCCGGACTTGCCTTAGGCGTTGGTATGTTAGTGGACAACTCCATCGTTGTAATTGAAAATATTTACCGGTTAAGAAATGAAGGGTATCCCGTGAAGGAAGCAGCAATTAAGGGCGCAGGACAAATGGTGGGAGCCATCACTGCATCCACACTTACTACTGTTTGTGTATTTTTGCCAATTGTATTTACAACAGGTATTACCAAGCAGTTATTTACGGATATGGGTCTTACCATTGCATATTCTTTACTGGCCAGTCTGATTGTAGCAATTACCTTTGTTCCAATGGTAGCTTCTAAAACCTTTAATAAGGTGTCGGAAAAGGAAAATAAGCTAATTAAGAAGATAAGTGATAAATATGGAGATTTCCTTCCAACAGTATTAAATCATAAAGGAATATTATTTGCCCTTGTGCTTGTATTACTTGTGGCTAGTACGGCACTTGCACTTTCTAAGGGATTTTCATTTATCCCGGAAATGGATTCTACCCAGATGACCATGACACTTACCATGCCGGAGGATACGGAGACTCTTGAAGAGACTGCCGAGATGTCTGACAAGGTGATTGAAAAGGTATTGGAAATTGATGATATTCAGACCATTGGAGCCTTAGTAGGTGGTAGTTCCATGTCGATGTTAGGACTTGGTTCTGATGATTCCTTTGATACCGTAAGCTACTATATTGAATGTAAGGAGAATAAGGAACATACCAATCAGGAAATTGCAGATTTGATTATGGAAAAAACAAAGGATATGGATTGTGAAATATCCGTAGCTGCTTCCAGCATGGATATGAGTGCCATGATGACTTCCGGGGTTTCCATTCGAATTGAAGGTAAGGATTTAGATAAGTTACAGGAAATCGCTGAAGATGTAGGAAAGAAGCTTGAAAAGATTAAGGGATTAGAAGAAGTAAATAATGGTGTAGAAGATGCAACACCGGAGTATCGTATTGTAGTAGATAAGGATAAGGCCGCAGAATACGGTTTGACGGTTGCACAGGTATTCCAAAAGATTCAGGGCACTTTAGCGGAAGCAACATCGGCAACAACCTTAAATACATCTGAGAGAGATTATTCTGTATATGTAAAGGATGAGCAGGTTGAAAAATTTGATTTGAATGATGTGAAAAATCTTACCATTCAGGGAAAAGAAGGGGAAGAAACAGTAGATGTAAAGATTAGTAAAATTGCTGATGTAGAGGATGCAAATTCTTTGTCTACGATTATGAGATTTAACCAGGTAAGATACATTACCGTTAGTGGTCAGATCAAAGACGGTTATACAACCACAGCTGTGTCTAATGAGGTGAAGAAGGCTGTAGACAAAATAAAATTACCTGATGGTTGTCGTATTGAGTACAATGGTGAAAATGAAACAGTTATGGAAGCCATGGGACAGGTTATGTTAATGATGATTCTTGCTATTGCCTTTATGTACTTAATTATGGTTGCCCAGTTCCAGTCCTTAAAGAGTCCGTTTATCATTATGTTCACCTTGCCGCTGGCATTTACCGGGGGCTTTGCAGCATTATTTTTAACGGGAAATGATGTCAGTATTATTGCCATGATTGGTATGGTTATGTTAGCAGGTATTATTGTTAATAACGGTATTGTATTCGTTGATTCCATTAACCAGTTAAGGGAAGAAGGAATGGATTTGCAGACGGCAATTATAACAACCGGTAAGAATCGTCTGCGTCCAATTATAATGACTGCATTAACTACGATTTTAGGCTTGCTTCCTATGGCGATAGGTGCAGGTATGGGAGCCGATATGGCACAGCCTATGGCATTGGTAGTTATTGGAGGTCTGACCTATGGAACGTTGCTGACACTCTTCGTTGTACCTTGTATTTACGATGCATTTAATAAAAGGAGTGCACGTAAGGAGATTGAAGAGGAAGATGTACCGGAGGCCTTATAAGAATAATATTTTTTAATTGAGAGAAAAGAAATATATAAGCCATTCGGAGAAAATGATATGTCCGGATGGCTTTTTGCGTCTTAAAAGTTCACAAAATAAGCACATTCTTAGGGAATAAAAGGGTGGCATTTCCTTTTGTTATATGATAATATAGATGTGTATGTTTACTGATAAAAAAGTAAAAAACAGAAGAAAAAGAGGTAGTGACATGAGGATTGGTTTAGATGTAGGTTCCACTACATTAAAGTGTGTTGTTTTAGACGATAATGACGTGATTGTATATAAGGATTATCAAAGACATTTCTCCCAGATTACAACGAAAACGGTAGGGATGCTTGAGGATATTATGAAAGAATTTCCGGAAGAAAAGGAAATGAGTCTTTGCATTTCCGGTTCAGCAGGTATGGGTATTGCAGACTCTCTTGGAATTCCATTTGAACAGGAAGTGTATGCTACCCGTGTTGCTGTTAATAAAATGATTCCAGGTACGGATGTTGTCATAGAGCTTGGCGGCGAGGATGCGAAGATTTTGTTTTTAACAGATGGCTTAGAGGTGCGTATGAATGGTTCCTGTGCCGGTGGTACGGGTGCATTTATTGACCAGATGGCAACCCTTCTGAATATGGAAGCGGGAGCTATGAATGAAGCTGCTAAAAATTATGAGAAGATTTATACCATTGCCAGTCGATGTGGTGTATTTGCCAAATCAGATGTGCAGCCACTTTTAAATCAGGGAGCACAAAAGAATGATATTGCAGCAAGTATTTTTTACGCTGTTGTAAACCAGACAATTGCAGGACTTGCCCAGGGACGTGAAATTGAAGGTAAGGTAGTATATTTAGGTGGTCCCCTTACGTTTTTGTCAGAGCTGAGAAAAGCCTTTGATCAAACCTTGAAGCTTACTGGCATTGCACCGGATAATTCCTTATATTTTGTTGCCATGGGCGCGGCACTGAAAAAAGATACAAAATCTTTCCTTTTAACAGAATTAAAGGAAAAGATTCATACATATACAGCCAGTGGCGGATATGCAAGCTGTAAACCCCTTTTTACTTCTGAAGAGGAATATAATGGGTTTATTGAAAGACATAAGAAGAACTCTGACCATATTAAAAATGTAGATACGCTTAAGGGTTCTGCATTTTTAGGAATTGATGCGGGCTCAACCACTGTTAAAGCTGTGGTTGTGGATGAAGATGCCAATATTCTTTGTTCACAGTATTTACCAAATGGTGGCAATCCTGTTCCAATTATCAAGGAGTTTTTGGAAAATCTGTATCAACAGTATCCAGATATTCATATCGAAGCATCAGCAGTAACCGGTTATGGTGAAGAAATGATTATGAATGCCTTTGGCGTGGATTTTGGTATTGTAGAGACAGTAGCACATTTTACTGCTGCAAAAAAATTCCAGCCGGATGTAGACTTTATTATTGATATTGGTGGGCAGGATATTAAGTGTTTCCAGATTCGGAATAATGCAATTGATAATATTTTCCTAAATGAAGCCTGCTCTTCAGGCTGTGGTTCTTTTTTACAAACCTTTGCAGGGGCTTTAGGATATCCAATTGAAAAGTTTGCAAACTTAGGTTTATTTGCTGACCGTCCTGTGGATTTAGGCTCCAGATGTACAGTATTTATGAATTCTTCTGTAAAACAGGCACAAAAGGATGGTGCAACAATAGAGAATATTTCTGCAGGATTATCTATTTCTGTTGTGAAGAATGCACTTTACAAAGTAATTCGTGCAGCATCTGCCAGTCAACTTGGTGAGCATATTGTTGTACAGGGGGGAACCTTCCTTAACAATGCTGTACTTCGTGCTTTTGAGCAGGAAATCGGCCATGATGTGGTTCGTCCTGAGATGGCAGGTATTATGGGAGCTTTTGGTGCAGCTTTATATGCAAAGGAAAATTCTTCTGGAAAAAGTACAATTATTAATCAGCAGGAATTAAAAGAATTTAAGCATGATATTTCCATGACAACCTGTAACGGCTGTAGTAACCATTGTAAGCTTACTGTTAATACCTTTGCCAACGGCAGAAGATTTATCAGTGGTAACCGTTGTGATAAACCAACTACTAAAAAGGCTGAAGGAAACCGTTATGATTTGTATGAATACAAGTTGCAGCTGTTAGAGGAATATCGGACATCAAACATTCCAAAGGATCAGGCAAGGGGAACGATTGGAATTCCTATGGGACTTAATATGTACGAGTTGTTGCCTTTCTGGTTTACTTTATTTACAAGATTAGGTTATAACGTTGTTACATCCCCTAATTCAAGCAGAAATCTGTACTTAAGCGGACAGCATACCATTCCTTCCGATACAGTATGTTTCCCTGCAAAATTAATGCATGGTCATATTGAAAGCTTATTAAAAGAGAATGTAGATGCAATTTTTTATCCTTGTTTAAGCTATAATTTAGATGAAGGATTAGGAGATAATCATTATAACTGTCCGGTTGTTGCATATTATCCGGAAGTACTATCTGCCAATGTGAAGGCTCTTCATGATGTGAAATTTATCTATGATTATCTTGGTATTCATAGAAAAAAGGATTTTACAAAAAAGTTTTATGAATTAATGAACCGTTATTTTGGTAATTTCAAGTTTTCTGAGGTTTCTGAGGCATGTAACTGTGCATACGAAGAATATGAAAAGCATATGCAGCAGGTACGTATGGAAGGTAAAAAATATTTACGCCTTGCAAAAGAGGAAAATAAACCGGTTATTATTCTTGCAGGACGGCCTTATCATTTAGACCCGGAGATTAATCATGGAATTAACAAATTAATCTGTGATTTGGGCGCTGTAGTGATTACTGAGGATTCTATCTCAGATATTGCCCATCATGCAAATACAAAGGTATTAAATCAGTGGATGTATCATTCCAGAATGTATGCGGCTGCTCAATATGTGGCTGATGCCGGAGACCCTGATTTGAATCTGGTGCAACTGGTTTCTTTTGGTTGTGGTGTAGATGCCATTACCACAGATGAGGTTCGACGGATACTGGAAGAAAAAGGAAAAATATATACCCAGATTAAAATAGATGAAATTACAAATCTTGGAGCAGTAAAAATTCGATTGCGAAGTTTATTTGCTGCTGCAGGGCAGAAAGGAGATAAGTAAAATGGACAATCTGAATGAGAAGAACTTGAATGGTAGTGCATGTAATACCGGATTGTCAGCATCTCCGGAACGAGTATTATTTACGAAAGAAATGAAAAAGGATTACACAATCTTAATTCCGGATATGTTACCGGTTCATTTTCGTTTACTTCGTACGATTTTTACTCAAAATGGTTACAAGGTTGCACTTCTTAAAAATACCGGAAGGAAGGTTGTGGATACAGGATTAAAGTATGTGCATAATGATACCTGTTATCCTGCACTTTTAGTAATTGGTCAGATGATTAGTGCGTTACAAAGTGGTAAATATGATGTAAATAAAACAGCGCTGATTATTACCCAGACCGGTGGCGGATGCAGAGCTTCCAATTATATTCATTTGCTACGTAAGGCGTTAGTGAAAGCAGGACTTTCTCAGGTTCCGGTAATTTCACTTAATGTATCGGGACTGGAAAGCAATCCCGGTTTTAAATTAACCATTGAAATGATTTATCAGGCGTTTATTGGGCTGGCATATGGTGATTTATTTATGCTGCTTAAAAATCAGACCCGTTCTTATGAGGTGAATAAGGGGGATGCAGATGCCGTCATAGATAAATGGTGCAAAATTCTTTCAAAGCAATTCCGTGAAAGAAAAGGATATACACCAAAGGGTGTAGAACGGAATATGAAAGCTATTGTGGAAGATTTTGCTAAAATACCACTTACCGGTGAGAAAAAAACAAAGGTTGGTATTGTAGGTGAGATTTATGTTAAATATTCCTCTATGGCAAATAATGATTTGGAAGAATTTCTTGTAAGCCAGGATTGTGAGGTTATGGTTCCCGGTGTTATGGGCTTTATGATGTTTAAGGTGGATAACCGGATAGAGGATATTAATCTATATGGCGGAAATCCTGCCAAGAAAAAAGTATGTCAGGCATTAATGAAGTATTGCAAGGTGTTAGAAAATATTATAGTGGAGTCCGTTACAAAATATAGTGAATTTAACCCGCCTGCAAAATATGAGCATATCAAGGAATTAGTAACCGGTGTTGTTGGTCTTGGTAATAAAATGGGTGAAGGATGGTTATTAACAGCAGAGATGTTAGAGCTTTCTGAATCCGGATATGGCAATATTATTTGTGCACAACCATTTGGATGCTTACCAAATCATATTGTTGGCAAGGGTATGGTACGTAAAATAAAGGAAATTTATCCAAATGCAAATATTGTTCCCATTGATTATGACCCTGGTGCAACTAAGGTAAATCAGGAAAATCGTATCAAATTAATGCTTTCTGTTGCAAGAGAAGAGCAAGAGTAGTTAAACTGGAAAGGGGTGTTATACTATGAATACCAATACTGTTCGTTTACGCAGAAATAATGAAACTGCGTTACAGCTTATTATTGTGCTGACTGTTATTCGTATGATATTTAGTCTGGTTACAAAAAAAGAGCTTTTTAGTACAGCGTGGATGACTGTGCAGGTTGTTTTATGTGTTATTTTAATTGCCGGCTGCGTTGTTATGTATAAAATGATGTCAGATAGTGAGCTTGTAAAGTTTATTGCCTGCGGTGCTTTTGTCCTTGTGGCAGGAATATCTTTATTTAATAATAACGGAGCCCAGAATGTAATACCACTGTGTGCTTTGATTGTTGTAACACTGACTTATTTGGATGAAATGTTTAGTGCAATGTGTGCGGGTTTGTGTGAGTTGTTTATACTTGTTAAAACAATTATTATGTTTGTAAAAGTAGATGCCTCTACAGGTTTTACATGGCTTGCAGTTATGGTTTTGTTTGGTGCAATGACATATATTTTGTATGTGACAGCATCAAATGTTGTCCGGGTACAAAAAACTGACCAGCAGGAGATTCAATATCATCTCATGTATCAGGAAGAAGTAACCCAGAATATGGTTGGAGTTGTAAATAATGGTAATCAGCATATTGAGGCATTACAGGCAACCTTAGATAATTTCCATGATGCAACAGAAGAGGTTGCAAGAAGTGTAGATGCCATTTCCCATGGTGTTACGGAAACTGCGTTAAGTATTGAAAATCAGACAGATATGACTGCCAAAATTCAGGGGATTATTGATCAGCTTATCGATGTTAAGGATCATACGGTATCTTCTGCAAATCATGCAGTTTCAGCCACAGAAACCGGTGGTAAATTAGTGGCACAGTTAAAAGAAAAATCCGATGATATTGCAGTTGCCAATAAGAGTGTAACAGAGGTTGCCTTAGAGCTTCAGGCAAAAATTGAATCTGCTGAAGAGATTACACAGCTGATTTATCAGGTATCATCACAGACAAATCTTCTTGCATTAAATGCTTCCATAGAGGCGGCAAGAGCGGGTGAAGCGGGAAGAGGTTTTTCAGTTGTAGCTGATGAAATCCGTAAGTTGGCAGACAATACAAAGCAGTCGATTGATAAAATTACGGAATTGTTACAGGGTATTACGGAACTGTCCAATCATACTAATCAGTTAGTCAATAACTCTGTTCAGGCATCTGAGGCACAGGCTGAGTATATTGACGAGGTTACCAATGCTTTTGAAAGTATTGCAGGTGTGGTGGAAGAACTTCATGGCAATATGTCCAGTCTTGACAGCTTAAGTACGAATTTAAGTGAAAGTAATAATGTAATTATTGACAGTTTGATGAATCAGCAGGCTGCCAGTGAAGAAATGGCGGCAAATGCACAATCCTCTGCAGAATTAAGCAGAAGTAATTTAGATGATCTTACCAATGTAATTGGAGAGTTGGATGAGATTGCCAGAATCATTGGAAGCTTGAGAGAGATAGAAGGCATGGAGGATGTATGTGCGGCTTCAACCGATCAGCCTGACAATATGGCTGCTTCAATGGATATGTCAGAGGAAGGTCCTGCCCATACAGGCTTTATTCCTCCAAGTGTTGACTCACTGACTGATTCTCAAACAGAGGGAAATCCTTATGATACATCTGAAGATATAATGGAAGAATCCTTCGATGATGAGGAAGAATTCTTTGGTGATGAGGAAGGCTTTGCAATGGATTATGAAGATGAGCCGGAGGAGTTTTCAACAGGATATAAGGATGGGCCGGAGGAGTTTTCGAATGATTATGAGGAAGCACCGGAGGAATTTGACCAGAGTGAAGAGACTTCGGAAGCCTTTGCACCTTCCGGTTTTACACCACCAAGTCCGGAAAGCTTAATGAATGGTGAGTACGATGACGATTGGGGTTCGAAAATCTGATTTTTTTGTAATATAATAATGAAATGTGGAAGGATTGAATTCTTTTTAGAATTGAATCCTTCTGCTTTATAAAGGAGTAACAATGTTTAGAGTATGGGGAAAAATCATAAAGGATAATCATCTGATAAAAGATACTGTGGCAATTGTAGATGATTATGCGTTAAGCCGGACAAAAAAGACCTATAAAGCATTGGATATCATTTGTAGGGAATTCGATTTGGCAACACCAATTTGGTTAGAATCCAATAAAAAAGATTTTATCAGGGTGTCCAAAACAAGATTTAGCCAGGATAGTTTTATTGAAACAATTGACTTTGATTATTTGGAATTTCAGGTAATAGAAGAAGATTACTAATGTCACAAAATCACAACATTATTTTCACATTTTTGTCACATTCCATTGATAGTATATAAAATGAAAAGAGGACAATGTATTGTCCTTATTATAAATGGAAGGGTGGTTTTATTATGGATGAGAATAATAACCTGTATAACACAAAAAACAGTGGACCTACTTATCATTATGGTACGAATGATAATACAAATGGAAAATCGGATTTTGATAGCAGCACAACCTATGAATATTATCAGACAGCTACCATTACTGAGGATAAAAAGAAGCATCATAAGCATGAGAGAAAAGAATCTGGTGGTGTAGGACGAAAAATAGTGGCTCTTGTAGGAAGTGCAGTTGTATTTGGCTGCATAGCAGGTGCTGTTATGTTTGGTGTGAATATGTTGGGCAATAAGATAGTTGGTGAAAATAAATCGATTTCAACAACTGAAATTGCGCCGGTAACTACTACTACAAAGGATTCAAGTGGAACAGCTACTACCGCAGTTGCAGATGTTGTGGAAAATGTAATGCCATCCATTGTTTCTGTAACAAATACTTCTGTACAGCATGTGAGATCATGGTTCCAATCCTATGAACAGGAAGTGAAGGGAGCCGGTTCCGGTATCATCATCGGACAAACCAATGATGAAATTTTAATTGTTACCAATAATCATGTAATCAATGGAGCAAATGAAATTACAATTACATTTTGCGATGAAACATCAGTTGCTGCTACTGTTAAGGGTTCCGATTCTATTTCTGATTTGGCCGTTTTAGCTGTTAAGACAAAGGATATGGAGGAAGAAACCGTAAATAAAATTAAAGTTGCTGCATTAGGTTCCTCTACCGATTTACGGGTTGGTGAATCTGCAATTGCCATTGGTAATGCTTTAGGATATGGACAATCAGTAACTGTAGGATATATTAGTGCATTAAGCCGTGAGGTTGAAGCTGATGATGCATCTACAATCGAAATGCTACAAACAGATGCGGCAATTAATCCCGGTAATAGTGGTGGAGCCTTGTTAAATGAAAATGGTGAGGTAATCGGTATTAATTCGGCGAAGTATGTTGACAGCACCGTAGAAGGAATGGGATATGCGATTCCGATTTCAGATGCAATTCCAATTATTAATGACCTGATGAAGCAGGAGGTAATTGCAGAAGATGAACAGGGTTATTTAGGTATTCAGGGAAATGACATAACAGATGAATATGCCAGTGGCTTTAGCATGCCAAAGGGTGTTTATGTTGTTAAGATTTTAGACGATTCTCCTGCAAATGATTGTGGCTTGAAGGCTGGTGATATTATTACTAAATTTGCAGGCAGGGATATAACCAGCATGGAAAACCTGCAAAGTATTTTATCTAAGAAAAAGGCCGGTGAAGAAATTGAAATGGTTATTCAGCGTAATAACGAAAAAGGAGAGTACGAAGAGGTAACATTAAAAGTAACTCTTGGTGCCAAAAAAGATATGCCAAACAGCAACAATAATGATAATTCCGATAACACTGAGGAACAGGACAATTTCAATGAGGATTCTATGGAACAAGGTATTCCGGAAGATTTTATGGACGAATTTGAATATTTCTTTGGAAGATAAATGATAAAAAAAGTATTATTTCTTTTGCTTAATGAGGTGAAAGAAATAATACTCTTTTTTTATGTATTAGTTTTATGAAATGCTACGGATTATAGGAATATATCAAAAGAACGGATGAAGTAAACAAAAAACATATAATAAAGTGAACAAAAAAACATATAATTGCTGGATTTTATTATTAAATTGTTATATAATAGTTTAGGGTTTACATATATTGTATTAAAAGCGTGGGGATTATTACATGAAGAAACGAATGAATATTGCACTGTGCGTCGCTATGATTGAAAATGCGTTTACATATTCTATTATTGATGGTGCTATGATAGGCGCAAAAGATATTGATGCTAATTTATATATTTTACCGGTAGGTATTGTAAATGCACAATACGATAATTGTGGTGCAAATTTTTATCGTTACCAGTATAATACATTGTGTTCGTTAATTGACGAAAAATCCATAGATGTGGTGGTTTTGGAGTACGGAACTGTGACATCTTTTTTAAGTGAAGCAGAAAAAAGTGAGTTTTTAAGTCAGTTTGGGGATATTCCGGTGGTGTTAGTAGCCGGAGATTATGGTAATTATTCCAGTGTTTGTGTAGATAATCGAACCGGTTTGTGCGAAATTATTACCCATTTATATGAAGAAAAGCATTGTACCAAAATTGGATTTGTAAGTGGTCCTAAAACCAGTCAGGATGCCATTGAGAGACTTGATGTTTACAGAAGTATGGTTGAAAAATATCAGTTACCGTTGGGAGAAGACTGGATTGTTTATGGTAATTTTTCGGAATTTTCAGAAGGTGTAGTAGAGGAATTATTAGAGCGTCATCCGGATATTGAGGCAATTGTATGTGCCAATGATCAAATGGCATCAGGATGTTATAATACATTGAAAAAACATCAGTTAAAGCCGGGAACTGATATTTACGTAACCGGTTTTGATGACAGTTCTGTTTGTATGTTGTTAGAACCGCACTTAACCAGTGTGAAGGCAGATACAAAAGAATTGGGATATCTTGCAGTGAAAGAGTGTGAAAGAGTTGTTAAGGGGGAAGTGGTTCATAGTGCTATTTCTACCAAAATGATTGTTCGGGAGTCTGTTGCAGGAGACATGTCGGAAGATATTGTGCTTGAAGAATATCATAAGGTACAAGATGACGAGAATTATATTCAGAATTTTGCTGATGAAACTTATAAGAAATATTTCTATAATTTCTTTGAAAGTAAAGAATCTGCCCGTATGAAAGACATTGTTAACCGATTTTTTGATTTCTTCTTTGGGTTAGTAGATGCTGACGGTCAATTATGTCTGGAGCATAAGCCATTTATGCGTGCATATCAGGAATTTGAGATAACCTACGAAAAAGGTTATGTAGGTATGGATGATTTTATCTCAATTATTTATATGTTGTACCATTGTATTAGTCATAAGATTTCATCAGAAAGGGATAGACTGGCTTTGGTTGAAGAAATTTCTAATATGAACCAGTTGTTTATTTCTAATATTACGAAACAACAGCTGGCAAATGAGGAAAAAACCAAGCTTTTTGAAGTTTCCCTAACCAATATTACACGAGATATGTTGCAGAATGCTGATTCTGATGAAGAAAAATATGCAACGGTTTTGGAAAAACTGAAGGTGATGGGATTTCTTTCCAGCTATATCTATTTGTTTGATGAGCCTGTTACTCATCATAGAGAGGATGTTTGGGTACGGAAACCGCAAGTATATGTCAGTGCTTATTATAATGATGATCAGGTGGAATTTTTCCCAAGAAATACAAAAGCAATTGCAACAGATACCTTGTTTGTATCTGATATTTTACCTAAAGACCGTCAGGTCAATATGCTGGTGATGCCATTGTTTTCCAGCTCGGAACAGTATGGATTGATTTTTACAGAGTCAAGCCTGGAATATTTTAGATATGCATCCCAGATTATCTGTCAGGTAGGTGTATCAATGGATGTACTTAATATTATTGACAGACAGAATGAAATTAAGAATGCATTAGAAAGAAATCTTGCCCTGATGGAAGAGAATAATAAAGTGCTGGATGCTATGAGCCATACAGATTCGTTAACCGGAATTTGTAATCGTAGAGGTTATGAGGATAAAGTGAAATCTATATTAACGGATCCGGATAATTATGGCAAACGTGCGATTGCTTTATATGCCGATATGGATTGTCTAAAGATTGTCAATGATGAATTTGGACATGATGAGGGAGATTTCTCATTAAAAACCATTGCTGATACATTAAGAGAATCCTTACAAAGTAATGCAGTTGTTGCCCGTATGGGAGGAGATGAATTTGCAGCATTTTCTTTTGTCCAGTCTGATCATTTTTCTGAAAAAGTTAAGAAACGAATTCGAAGTATCTTAATGGAGAAGAATGTGAATGACAAACCGTATTATGTGAATATGAGTATTGGAACCTGCGAGTTTGTAATTGATGAATTTAGTGATTTGGATGCCATATTAGGTTATGCAGACGAAGAACTTTACAAAGAGAAAAAGAGTAAAATAAAGGTAGTATATAAAGAAAAAATATGATATTTAGAGAAATTCAGGACTTTGGTCCTGAATTTTTTTGTATATAAATATCAGAATCCGGTAGCCTGTCTGATTATTATAATGAAATGAATACGATATGCAGGTAAATGAGAATTCATAAAATATACATAAATGGAGTATTGACTTTTTTTTCAATTCTCTTATAATAAATAGTTGCCTAGGGAAAGTATTTGTGGTGGCTTTTAGAAGCTGTTTATTGTTATATATGGCTTTGATAAATAGGAATACATTTAGGGGAAAGAGGGATTATATGGGAGAGAATAATAAAATTGCAGATGAATTTTATCGTACTTTACAACGGTTTCATAATTGTAAACCAAAGTTTAAAGGAAATGGAGATCTGGCAAATGTAGAGTTTTTTATGCTGATTGGGTTATCTATGTTGTTAGAACAAAAAGAGAGTAATGAAAAAGAAGAAGGTGTAACGTTAGGAGAAATAATGAAAGTTAGCGGTATGTCAGTTTCTGCAGCATCAAAAAAAATCAGTATTTTAGAAAATAAAGGATATGTAAATAGACGACCATCTCAAACAGATCGCCGTAATATATACATTACTTTAACCGGCAAAGGAAGGGAAGTTTGTGAAAAAGAAAAAGAAAATAAACGTCGTTTTATTGAAGCATTAATTGAAAAAATGGGGGACGAGGATGTGAGTCAGCTGTTGGCATTATCAAATCGTGCCTTTGAAATAATGGAAAGCCTGGATTGCTAAAGATAGCTAAGACAGCAACGGGTAAAGCTGAAAGGAGTAAAAATGTTTAAGGTTTTAAAGTATGCAAAAGGATTATGGTATATTGTAGTACTGATATTCCTGCTGTTAATTGTGCAGGTATATGGGGAACTTACTTTACCGGAATTTACATCAGATATTGTTGATGTAGGAATTCAAAATAATGGTGTGGAATATCCCATTCCGGAACGGATATCCAAAGAAACGATGGATAATTTAAAATTATTCATGGATGAAAAGGAATGGAATGTTGTAGATGAATTTTATTTTGAGAAAAACAATGAGTATAGGGTAAATATATCCGAATTGAAGAATAATGAATATGAAAGATTAAAGGATGCGATGATAATACCGGAGCTGACCCTTTATTTTTTCACATCTGATCAAGAGGATGCAAAAAAAGTTCAAGGTCAACTAAAGGAGAGCTTGACAAAGGCACTTTCTGATAATGTAAAACAACAGCCTGGTTTATCTGAAACTCCGGGGAATTTACCTGATGTAAACGGCATGGAGCTTTTGGATATCATTAAAATCCTTCCAAAAGAACAAGTACAGGAAATGTTAAATAATAGGGGAGAGGAGATAGCAGCCTATCCTGATTATATGTTAGATGCTATGGGTATACAGTTTGTCAGTATGGAATATGAAAAACTGGGAATTGATATGAATGATTTTCAGATGGATTATTTGAAACATATGGGAATCAAAATGTTAGGTTTAGCAGTTTTAATTATGCTGGTAAGTATGGTGATTGGATTTTTGTCATCCCGGTTGGCGGCCAGTGTTGGTAGAGATGTGAGAAGTCAGGTTTTTAATAAAGTAATGAACTTTTCAAATGCAGAGATGAATCAGTTTTCAACATCCTCTCTTATTACGAGATGTACCAATGACGTACAGCAAATACAAATGCTGTTGACGATGCTTTTTAGAATCGTGTTATTCGCACCCTTAATGGGAGTTGGATCCATTCTTAAGGTGATGAAAACAACAACGAAAATGGTATGGGTCATTATTTTAGCGGTGGTAGTAATCATGATATTAATCATGGTTTTGATGGTAGTTGCTATGCCAAAGTTTAAAATGATGCAAAAGTTAGTAGATGGTCTTAACCTGGTATCAAGAGAAATCCTTACGGGTCTTTCTGTTATCAGAGCTTTTGGGCGGGAAGAAAAAGAAGAAGAACGTTTTGATGAGGCAAGTACAAGGTTAATGAAGACCCAGTTATTTACCTCCAGAACTATGTCATTAATGATGCCCACTATGATGTTCATTATGAACGGTGTGAGTATTTTAATTATTTGGGCAGGTGCTTATAATATAGAAAATGGCACAATTCAGGTTGGTGATATGATTGCATTTTTAACCTATGCAATGCATATTGTAATCAGCTTTTTGATGATTTCTATGGTATCGATTATGATGCCAAGAGCCGCAGTGGCAGCAGACCGTATTGAGGAGGTGCTTACCTGCGAAAATGAAATTATTGAAAAAGACAAGCCTGTAGAATTATCTGAAAACATAAAAGGAAATATAGCATTTAATAATGTTTCTTTCCGTTATCCAAATGCAAAGGAGAATGCGTTAAATAACATTACATTTGAAGCAAAGGCCGGCAAAACTACAGCTATTATTGGTAGTACGGGATGCGGAAAATCAACTTTGGTTCATTTGATTCCAAGACTACTGGATGTTACACAGGGATCCATAACCCTGGACGGCATTGATATTCGTGACGTGAAGTTGAAGGAACTGCGTCAAATGATTGGATTTGTTCCACAAAAGGGAACGTTGTTTTCCGGAACCGTTGCATCCAATATCCGATTTGGTAATGTGGATGCTGATGATACCGTGGTACAGGAAGCTGCTGCCATTGCCCAGGCAACAGAATTTATTGATGAGAAACCAAAGAGATATGATGCAGATATTGCACAAGGTGGTAATAATGTATCCGGTGGACAAAAACAACGATTGGCCATAGCAAGAGCTATTGCAAAGAATCCCCAAATTTACGTGTTTGATGATAGCTTTTCAGCATTAGACTATAAGACGGATGTTGCCTTGCGTCGTGCCTTAAGGGAAAAGGTAGGAGCTGCAACTGTGATTATTGTTGCACAGCGTATTAGTACAATTCTTCATGCAGATCATATTATTGTATTAGAGGATGGAGAAATTGTTGGTCAGGGAACCCATGAAGAATTAATGGGGTGCAATGAAGTATATCAGCAAATTGCCCAGTCTCAGTTGTCTGCAAAAGATTTGGAAGGAATGGGGTGTTAAGTATGGCAGAAGAACAAATGAAAATAACGCCACCAAAAAGAAGAAGAGGTCCCGGTCATGGTCCGGGAGGTGGTATGGTTGCCACTGAAAAGCCAAAGGATTTTAAAAGGACCATGAAAACACTGATTGATTATATATCAAAGTATCATGTCATGTTAGTTGTGGTTGCTATTTTTACAGTTGGTTCAACTGTATTTAATATTATTGGACCTAAGGTATTAGGTCAGGCTACAACTGAGATTTTCAATGGCTTAATGAGTAAGCTTCAGGGTGGAAGCGGGATAGACTTTACAAAAATTGGTCATATTGTTCTGATTATGGTAGGTATTTATGGGTTATCCATGCTTATGGGATATGTTCAGGGCTTTTTAATGAGCAGTGTTGTCCAAAAAATTGCCTACCGGTTAAGAAAAGAAATATCTCAAAAAATAAATAAATTGCCAATGAATTATTATGATAAAAATAGCTTTGGAGATGTATTATCAAGAATTACAAATGATGTAGATACTTTAACTACAGGATTAAATCAGTCTATGACACAGTTGATTTCTTCTGTGGCAACACTAATCGGTGTTCTTGTTATGATGCTCAGCATTTCCCCTTTTATGACGTTAGTGGTATTGCTGTTACTACCTGTTTCTGCAGTGGGAATTATGTTGATTGTGAAGAACTCTCAAAAATTCTTTGTCAGACAGCAGAATTTATTAGGTGATGTAAATGGGCAGATTGAAGAAAATTTTTCGGGGCATAATGTGGTAAAATTATTTACCAGAGAAGAAATTGTTCGAAATGAGTTTGATAAAACCAATGATGCATTGTATCATTCCGCATGGAAATCTCAGTTTATTTCCGGATTGGCACAACCGATTATGGTGTTTGTTGGTAATCTTGGTTATGTGGGCGTTGTTATTCTAGGTGGATATTTAAGTATAAAAGGAACAATTGAGGTTGGAGACATTCAGTCCTTTATACAGTATGTTAAGCAGTTTACCCAACCGGTTCAACAGGTAGCCCAGGTTTCAAATATGCTTCAATCTACTATGGCAGCGGCAGAGCGGGTATTTACTTTCCTAGAAGAAGAGGAGGAAGTAATGAAGGCCGAAAACCATACTCAAAAAGCCATTACAGATATTAAGGGTGAAGTAGAGTTTAAGCATGTTTGCTTTGGATATTATCCGGATAAAATCATTTTAAAGGATTTTTCTGCAAAGGTAAAAGAAGGTCAGAAGATTGCAATTGTAGGACCTACCGGTGCAGGTAAAACAACTTTGGTAAAGCTGTTAATGCGGTTTTATGATTTAAATGGCGGTGACATTTATTTGGATGGTATTAATGTTAAGGACTTTGATAAAGATGAGGTAAGAAGCTGCTTTGGTATGGTATTGCAGGATACCTGGTTGTTTAAGGGCTCCATTATGGAAAATATTCGTTATGGACGTTTGGATGCTACGGATGAAGAAGTAATAGAAGCTGCTAAGGCTGCACATGCCCATCGATTCATTCAAACGCTTCCGGGAGGATATGATATGGAGCTTAATGAAGAAGCCAGTAATGTATCTCAGGGGCAGAAACAGCTTCTTACGATTGCAAGAGCGATTTTGGCAAATAAAAAGCTTTTAATTTTAGACGAAGCAACATCCTCTGTTGACACTCGTACAGAGGTACGTATTCAAAAAGCCATGGATAATCTTATGAAGGGTAGAACCAGCTTTATCATTGCCCACCGTTTATCAACAATTCGTGATGCGGATTTGATTCTTGTAATGAAAGACGGAGATATTATTGAGCAGGGTAATCATGAGGCGTTAATGGAACAAAATGGATTTTATGCAGATTTGTATAACTCCCAGTTTGAAGAAACTGCATAATAATTTTTCCAATCTAAATATGAAGTTATTGATGCGAAAAGAAGTATCATATGGTATAATAAAGCTGCGATTCAGGTCGTGGCTTTATTTGTGCAATAAGCCGTCATGCAGAAATTGTGCTTGCACTAATTTCTATATGATGGACAATGCTCATAGAGCTGATAGGCGAGATGACGTTGTTTGCACGTCAAGTAGGATTCGGCCTGGCAGATTGTGGAATGAATAAGAAGAATGATTAACAAGGTTTGATAACATAGCATTAGATTAGGAGAAATTGCTTGGGACAGAAGAAAAATAAAGGTGTATTTATAATTGAATTAGCAAAACCCTATAAAGTGTTGGAATGTGACACTGATTTCCTTCAAATGATGAATTATTCCGTGGATGATTTGAAAAAGAAGGTACATATTCTGAAAAATCTTGTGGAACAAAATGATTATGAGGATTTTGTGGCATCATTGGAATATCAGCTGGATCGGTCAAATTATACAAGTGACAGAATCTTTTTGATAAATGGAAAAGGAAATTGTCTTCAGATGCTTGTGAAAGGTCAGGCATTTACCATAAAAGATGGTCGAGAAGTACTAAAATGTACCTGCCTCAATGTTTCTACAATAGAAACAGCAACCTTAGTGACAGAACAGGCTTATTCTGATTTGGAAGTTTTTTCCCAATCGGTTCGTTGTGGACTAAGCAAACATATTTGTAATAATTCTTTGTCTTTAGTTTGGGCAAATGATTATTTCTATACTTTGTTTGGATACACAAAGGAAGAATATGAAAGCAAGTTTCATAATGAATTGATTCCATTGATTTATCCGGAAGATTTATCTTTAGTGGTAAATAGTATTACAAATTTACTGGAAGACCATGAGATTGATATTACATTTCGTATACGACATAAACTAAAAAAATTCCGTTGGGTGAATTTAGTTGCAGCCAGTGTAGAAAACGATGATAAGGATGATTTTCCTGTGGCTAATTTTGTGATTAATGATATTACAAATCTAAAATATGCTGAGATGCAGGCCCAGTTAGAAGCACAAAAATATGAAATTATTGCTGATATTTCAGAAGAAATTCCTTTTGAATATGAAGTGCGTACGGATATCTTAACTTATGCAAAAAAATATGAAAATATATTTGGAAGAAAGAGTATATACCGGCATCCACAACAATCTTTTGTGGAAAATAATTTTGTGTCAAAGGATACCATGGATTCCTTCCTTGGCATTTTTGAAGCGGCAAAAAATGGAGAGCCGGTACATAATACGGAATATAAATTGATGAATATTAAAGGGGAATATGAATGGCATTATTCCACTTTTTCCCTGATTAAAGATGAAAATGGAAACCCTTTTAGGGCAATTGGTGTTGTTCGTAATATTCATTATATGAAAAAAGAACAGGAGGCTTTACGTGCAAAGGCACAAACGGATTCCATGACCGGACTGTTGAATAAAGCAACGGTTGAGGCATATATTAATGAGCATATGAAGGAAGTACAATCAGGAACAAAGGATGTTCTAATGGTTGTTGATATCGATGACTTTAAAGATGTAAATGATTCCTATGGTCATCTGCTTGGGGATGAGGTTATTATGGAAATTGCCAAGTCTTTAATGAGATTTACCTTCAATGATGGTGTGGTAGGCAGAATTGGTGGAGATGAATTTATTGTCTATATGAAAAATGTGTTAGACCCTACTTTTGCATGTGAGAAGGCTGAAAAGGTTGCCAAATCTGTTTTAAGTAAATATCCCGGTGGAAATGGAAAACCGAAAGTAACGTTAAGTATTGGTATTGCTACTACGGATATTGCAGTACCATATAAAGCATTAATGGAAAAGGCTGATGCTGCAGTTTATCAGGCTAAGATTAATGGAAAAGCGCGCTATGTACTTTATGATGAGTCATTAGAACGGGGAGACTATCATAATGACCGGAAAAACGGTAATAATTTTAATAGTCTTGTGATCAGTAATGCATTGGATATATTATGTGAAAATATTAATGTATCAGCTTGTATTAATCAGGCATTACAGTATGTAGGAACGGCTTTAGATATTCATAAAATTGTGATATGGGAATATAGTAAAGATTGCAATTTTTTAGAAAAATCAATGGAATGGAAATCATCTGCCTATGATGGTATTGACGGCAATTTTTGTAGTAACAATGCTGTTGCCTGGGAAGAAGTGGATTCCTTAACCATTAACGGAACATTTCATTCTTCCAATGTTGGTTCCATTAAGCTGAGTAATTTTTCAAAAGGACCATTTTCTGATGCAGAAGAGTTTATCCAAAGTAAATTCAAACGGGAAGATATCACCATAGGATTTATTGGATATATTAGTTATGCAAAGGATGACAGGTGGTCAATGGAAAAGATCGAAACGTTGAATGTTTTTACCAAAATCCTGACAGGATATATGCAAAGAAAAAGTTTAGAAGAAGATAAGCAGTAATGTTTTTATAATGATATGATAGAATGTGCAAGAAATCTCTTGCACATTCCTTTTTTTTTAGATAACATACTAAATAGTATTTACTTCATTTATTGTGAAGAAAAAAATATTATGCACAGGGAGGAAATTTCATGAAACAAATTTCGTTAGAAGAAGAATTAAAATCCAATACATATCCGGGACGTGGCATTGTAATTGGTGTTTCAGAGGATGGAAAAAAAGCAGTAACAGCATATTTTATTATGGGTAGAAGTGAAAATAGCCGTAATCGTGTATTTGTAGAGGATGGACAGGGAATCCGTACACAGGCATTTGACCCGGCAAAGTTAGAAGACCCAAGTTTAATTATTTATGCACCGGTTCGTGTACTTGGCAATAAAACTATCGTAACAAATGGCGATCAGACAGATACAATTTATGATGGATTAGATGATGAACTTACTTTTGAACAATCCCTACGTACCAGACAATATGAGCCGGATGGGCCTAATTTCACACCTCGTATTTCCGGTGTCATGCATATAGTGAATGGAACTTTTGATTTTGCAATGTCTATTTTAAAGAGTAACAATGGAGATCCGGATTCTAATAACCGTTATACATTTTGTTATGATAATCCAAAAGCCGGACAGGGACGTTTTATTCATACCTATGCTCGAAATGAAGAACCGCTTCCAAGTTTTGAAGGGGAACCAAAGTGGGTTGATATAAAAGGAGATATTGACAGCTTTACTAATATGGTATGGAGTAGTTTAAATGAAGAAAATAAGGTTTCTTTGTTTGTTCGCTATATTGATATTGAAACAGGTACATATGAATCAAGAATTATAAATAAAAATCAATAATCTTGTATTATCATAATGTTAAAATATAAAACCACAAATGCTGGACAAAAAATCCTGATTTGTGGTTTTTCTTTTTTGTTTTTGTAAAAAATCTTTTTAAATAAGGGAAAAACAGTTGATTTTATTTACAGCAAATAAAAAAAATGGTAAAATCATAGCAGTTGTTTGTAGTGTAATTTGTTAATCCTTTTTCGGGAATTTCATAACAAGTACAATAAAACAAATATTTGACATGTGATTAAAATAGGCGCGGGAGGTTACTATGAACGTAAAGATTGAACAGTGGATGAATTGGATTTTATTTGATGAATTGATGGATGGAAAAATCAATGCACCAAAGCAAATATTAGGTAATCATGACTATGGAGAAGGTCAGATGATTACTGCTTACAAGCCTCATTCAGTTAGTTGTAAGGTAATTGCACCATCCGGAAAAACTGAATATGAAATGGAAAAAATCGATGAGCGTGGATTTTATGCACTCTATCTACCCAAAAAGAAATTTGTTGGTAGTAAGTATCGTATTGTAACTAATTATCAGGATGGCTCTACCGTAATTTCTGCTGACCCATACAGCTTTGAAAATCAAATTGGTGAGTTTGATGTATTTTTATTTTCGGAAGGTAATCATTGGGATATCTACAAAAAGTTAGGTGCACATCCTATGAAGCTAGACGGAGTTTCCGGTACCTATTTTTCAGTATGGGCACCTCATGCAAGACGAGTATCAGTAGTTGGTGATTTTAATATGTGGGATGGAGCGTTACATCCTATGAATATGATTGGTACTACCGGCTTTTTTGAGTTATTTATTCCGGATGTATCAGAAAATGCCGTTTACAAATTTAATATTTTGACGCGTTTCGGAGAAGAAATCTTTAAAGCAGATCCTTTTGCAAATTGTGCACAGTTTAGACCTGCTAATGCCAATGTTGTTAAGGATATTACAAAGTATCGCTGGAAAGATTCTGTATGGATGGAGAATCGTAAAAAAGTCAGTCGTACAGATGCCATGCGTAAACCAATGGCGATTTACGAAATGCATTTGGGTTCATGGAAGAAAAAGAATGAAAATGATGAAAATGGTTTTTATACATATCGGGAATTAGCACCAATGGTTGCTGATTATATTAATGAAATGGGATATACCCACATTGAGTTAATGGGTATCGCAGAGTATCCATTTGATGGTTCCTGGGGCTATCAGGTTACAAATTATTATGCACCAACCCGTCGTTATGGTGACCCGGAGGACTTTATGTATTTTGTGGATTATATGCATAAAAAGGGCATTAGCGTCATTTTAGACTGGGTTCCTGCACATTTTCCAAGAGATGCTCATGGACTGGGACGATTTGATGGAATGCCGTTATTTGAACATCCGGATCCAAGAAGAGGGGAACATCCTGATTGGGGTACCTATATTTTTGACTATGGCAGAAATGAAGTGTCAAACTTCTTAATTGCCAATGCGTTATTCTGGGCGAAAGAATACCATATTGATGCACTTCGAGTAGATGCTGTGGCATCTATGTTATATTTGGATTATGGTAAGCAGGATGGTAATTGGTTGCCAAATGAAGATGGTGGCAATGAAAATTATGATGCAATCAAGTTTTTAATGAAGTTAAATAAAACGGTTGAAGAACAGGTGCCGGGTGTATTTGTTATTGCCGAGGAATCTACTGCATGGGCAGGTGTTACTGCACCGGTATCTATGGATGGACTTGGATTCCTGTTTAAATGGAATATGGGATGGATGAATGATTTTATTGAATATATGAAGTTAGACCCATATTTCAGACAGTTTAATCATAATCGATTGACCTTTAGTTTGATGTATGCATATTCAGAAAATTTTGTTCTTGTATTCTCTCATGATGAGGTAGTTCATTTGAAGTGTTCTATGCTTAACAAAATGCCTGGTTTACATGATGATAAGTTTGCTAATCTTCGTACAGCATATGGATTTATGTATGGACATCCCGGTAAAAAATTATTGTTTATGGGTCAGGAATTTGCACAGCTTCGTGAGTGGAGTGAGGCTAGAAGTCTTGACTGGTTCTTAATGGACGGAGAAGACGGGGCAAGTCATAAGGGTATGCAAAATTATGTAAAAGCATTAAATAATTTGTATAACAAGTATGACGCAATGTTTTATAATGACCAGGATCCAATGGGATTTGACTGGATTAGCTGTGACGACCCACAAAGCTCTATTGTATCCTTTATCCGTCGTGGTTCCACGGCAAAGGATCAGTTATTGTTTGTATGTAACTTTACTCCGGTAGACAGAGATGGATTTATTGTTGGTGCTCCATGTCCCGGCAAATACACAGAGATTCTTAATTCAGATGCAGTAGAATTTGGTGGAAAGGGAAGATTGAATGAAACGCCAATTAAGGCAGTTAAGGAGCCATGGAACGGAAAGGATTACTCTTTCTCTTTACATCTGCCACCTCTTTCCGTATGTGTATTTAAGTATGATTACAAGGATCCTAATGAAGTGAAGGCATTGCCTAAGAAGACAACAAAGAAGACTACTGCTAGTACAACAAAAAAGGCAACTGCTAGTACAACAAAGAAGACTACTGCTAACACAACAAAAACAACAAGAAAAACAACAAAAAAGCAGGACAACTAAATGATTGGAATGTTAGTTTGTAGATTTATGAAAAGAAGCTGTACCAGGAATTAGGGTATGGCTTCTTTGTTATTTATTACTATAATTAGGTAAAATAATATTGAAATATCGTCATTTTTTCTTTTTAGTTTTCTTTAAAAATCCTTGAAAGCATAATTTTAGTATGCTAAACTTGTTAACGTTGTGTAATTATGTCAAATATATTGATATAGTTAATAATAGAAGCATTTTGTTAAATGTGGGATTGTTATTGATAGGAATGAGGTTTTTTAAATGCAAATAACAAGAGAAGATGTTCGTAACGTAGCGATTATTGCCCATGTAGATCATGGCAAAACAACGTTAGTAGATGAATTATTGAAACAAAGCGGTGTATTTAGAGAAAATCAGGAAGTTGCAGAACGTGTAATGGATTCTAATGATATTGAAAGAGAGCGTGGCATTACGATTCTTTCTAAAAATACTGCTGTACATTATAAGAACACAAAAATTAATATTATTGATACACCGGGGCATGCTGATTTTGGTGGAGAAGTTGAACGAGTGCTAAAAATGGTAAATGGTGTTATTCTTGTGGTAGATGCTTTCGAAGGTGCTATGCCCCAGACAAAGTTTGTCTTAAAAAAAGCATTAGAATTAGATTTATCGGTTATTGTTTGTGTAAATAAAATTGACCGGCCGGAGGCCCGCGTTGAGGAAGTGGAAGAGGAAGTGTTAGAGCTTTTGCTTGATTTAGAAGCAAGTGATGAGCAGTTAGATTGTCCTTTTGTATATGCCTCAGCCAGAGATGGTGTTGCAAAGCTTAGTATGGATGATGAAGCAAAGGATATGTCTCCATTGTTTGAAACAATTCTTTCTCATATTCCGGCACCGGTAGGAGATCCGGATGCAGAAACACAGGTATTAATTTCTACCATTGATTATAATGAATATGTGGGACGTATTGGTGTTGGTAAAATTGATAACGGTAGTTTAAAACTGAATCAGGAAGTTCTATTAGTCAACTATAATGATGAATCGAAGAATAAAAAGGTTAAGATTAGTAAACTGTATGAATTTGAAGGATTAGATAAGGTTGAGGTTAAGGAAGCCGGTATAGGTGCCATCGTAGCCATTTCCGGTATTGCTGATATTCATATTGGAGATACTTTATGTGATGTAGATAATCCAAAGCCCATTCCTTTCCAAAAAATTTCTGAGCCAACTATTTCTATGAACTTTATGGTAAATGATTCACCATTAGCCGGTAAGGAAGGAAAGTTTGTTACTTCCAGACATTTAAGAGATCGTTTGTTTAAGGAATTAAATACAGATGTTTCCTTAAGAGTGGAAGAAACAGAGGGAACAGATACTTATAAGGTATCCGGAAGAGGTGAACTTCATTTATCTGTTTTAATTGAAAATATGCGGCGTGAGGGATATGAATTTGCTGTTAGTAAAGCGGAGGTTATTTATAAACAGGATGAAAATGGAAAACGTTTAGAACCCATGGAAATTGCATATGTTGATGTACCTGAGGAGTTTTCGGGAACTGTAATTAGTATGTTAAATGAGCGAAAAGGTGAACTGCAAGCCATGGCACCTGCCCATGACGGAACAGTACATCTTGAGTTCGTAATTCCTGCAAGAGGCTTAATTGGCTTCAGAGGTGATTTTATGACTTCCACAAAGGGAACAGGAATCATTAATACAATTTTTGATTCCTATGGTCCTTATAAGGGGGATATGATGTATCGAAGCCAGGGTTCTTTGATTGCATTTGAAACAGGAACTTCTATTACGTATGGTTTGTATAATGCCCAGGATAGAGGAACCTTATTTATTGGTCCGGGAGAATCTGTTTATGCCGGTATGGTTATTGGACAAACAGGGAAAGCAGAAGATATTGAAATCAATGTATGTAAGGCAAAACATTTAACAAATACCCGTTCTTCAGGTGCTGATGAAGCGTTAAAGCTGACACCTCCTAAAATCTTAAGTTTGGAGCAGGCACTTGAATTTATAGATACAGATGAATTGTTGGAAATTACACCGGAAAATATACGTATTCGTAAGAAAATTCTTGATCCAACACTTCGTAAACGTGCAAAAATAAATGGAAAATAGAATATGCATAAGTCAAACAGGAATTATTGATTTTAATTCCTGTTTTCTTATATGAATTCATAGTTAAATGATTGCTATTTTATCTGGTATTTTATATAATAAAGATTTGGAAAATAATGATATAAGGAGATAAAATGGAGAAAATAAGCTTTAGGGGAAGAACTGCAAGACACCTTGTAGAAGTGGCGCATAATTTCCCTTTGATTAGAGATAAAGTAACAAATGGGGAAGCTCGCGTAAAAGTATATGAAAAAGAAAAAGCATGGGTTTGTCCGGAACATTTGGCGTTTGAAGAAATTATGATGCCGGATTTTAAAATGGAGCTTTTGACTTCAACATTAAAATTAGCAGATATCAATGATGGAATTATTATGCAATTACACGGTGGAGGATATTATGGTCCAATCCATAATGTATATAGAGATATGGCAGCACTTTATGTTGAAGTCAGTGAGGGAATGCCGGTATTAAGTGTGGATTACCGTGTGGCACCGGAATGTCCCTATCCTGCAGCCTTAAATGATGCAGTCGCTGCTTATGGTTTTATATTAGAACGGGGATATGATGCTTCAAAAATAATTGTGGCTGGAGATTCCGCAGGGGGAGGTTTGGCTTTGGCATTAGGTCATTTTCTAAAAGACCATGATATGCCTATGCCCGGAGGTTTTATAACCATGTCGCCCTGGACGGACTTGGCAACAACAGGTGACAGCTATGTGGACAATTTTGATATTGACCCAATCTTTGGAGGAACGAAGGAAAGCCTTGTTTTTCAAAATGAGTATTATAGATTGGATTCTCCTACAAATCCATATGTATCGCCATTGTATGGAGATTTTACTGATTTTCCGCCTATGTTGATGCAAGTTGGTTCATTGGAAATGTTATTAAGTGATTCCCAATCTGTAGCCGATAAAGCAAAACAGGCCGGATGCTTGGTAAAATTACATGTATATGAAGGAATGTTCCATGATTTTCAAATGGGGTTATTGTATTATCCTGAATCAAAAAATGCGTGGATAGAAGTTGGTAAATATTTAAGGTATATAAAGAGGGATTGGCAGGATGTTTAAAATTACTAATTATTTGAAGGAATATAAAAAAGAAAGTATTATTGCACCATTATTTAAAATGTTAGAGGCTAGTTTCGAGTTACTAGTGCCTCTTGTAATGGCTGCTATTGTAGAAACAGGTATTAAAAAGGCCGATAACAGCTATATATTAAAAATGGGTGGCGTATTGGTTTTACTTGCCCTTGTAGGATTGACATGTTCCATTATTGCCCAGTTTTTTGCTGCAAAGGCTGCCATTGGATTTGGTAAAAATGTGAGAAAGGATTTATTTTCCCATATTAACAAATTGTCATACCGGGAGTTAGATCAGGCAGGTACATCTACATTAATTGCAAGAATGACAAATGATATTAATCAAATGCAGTCCGGTGTTAATATGTTTTTGCGTTTATTTCTTCGTTCGCCTTTTATCGTGTTTGGAGCAATGATAATGGCTTTTATTGTTGATGTGAAGGCTGCATTTGTATTTGTAGTTGCAATTCCTCTGTTATCAATTGTTGTATTTGGCATTATGCTGTATTCCATTCCACTTTATCAAAAGGTTCAAAAAGCAGTGGATAAGGTGCTTCTTATGACAAGAGAAAATCTATCAGGAGCAAGGGTCATTCGTGCCTTTAATCGTCAGGAGGATGAGAAAAAAGATTTTGAAGAAGGCAGCGATGCCCTTTATCATATTCAGATGTTTGTAGGAAAAATATCTGCAATTATGAATCCTGTAACCTATGTTATTGTTAATGCTGCAATTATAGCGATTATTTGGATTGGTGGGATACAGGTTGATACAGGAAGATTAGAACAGGGTCAGGTAATTGCATTAGTAAATTATATGTCCCAGATCTTGGTCGAGCTTGTGAAACTTGCAAACCTTATTATTTTGTTAACAAAAGCTATGGCCTGTTCTAAACGTGTTGGTGAAGTTTTTGCCTTAGAACCAAGTATTGTTGAAGGTACAGTGAAGAAAGATGAAATAAAAGAAGCACAATACAAAGTAGAGTTTAAAGATGTGACATTCACTTATGCAGGGGCAAAGGAGCCTGCTTTGCAGCATATTTCTTTTGCGGTAAAAAAGGGACAGACCATTGGTATTATTGGTGGAACCGGTTGTGGTAAGACGACCTTGGTAAATTTGATTCCGAGATTTTATGATGCTACAAAAGGAGAGGTTTTAGTAGATGGTGTGAATGTCAGGGATTATGCTTTCCTTGATTTAAGAGAACAAATAGGTGTCGTTCCACAAAAGGCAGTTTTATTTAATGGAACGATAGCGGATAACCTTCGCTGGAAAAAGAAAAATGCATCTATAGAAGAAATGAACCGGGCACTATCCATTGCCCAGGCAAAGGATGTAATTGACAGTAAAAAAGACGGCTTGGATGAGATGTTGTTACAAGGCGGTAAAAATTTATCAGGTGGTCAAAGACAGCGTCTTACAATTGCAAGAGCATTAGTTGGCGCTCCCAATCTTTTAATATTAGACGATTCTGCCTCTGCCTTAGATTTTGCAACAGATGCGAATTTAAGAAGTGCGATAAAAAATGAGACGAAGGGGATGACAGTATTTATTGTGTCCCAAAGAGCTTCTACAATTAAACAGGCAGATCAGATTATTGTATTAGACGATGGAGAAATGGTAGGAATTGGAACCCATGATGAGTTAATGAATGTATGTGAAGTATACCAGGAAATTGTCCACAGTCAGGAAGATGGACAGGGAGGTGATCATAGTGGCAAATAATGTGACAAAGGATGTACAAAAGACAACAGTTAAAAGAGTATTACAGTTTATTAAACCTTATAGGATTCTTTTGTGGTTTGCTTTATTATTTGCGTTAATTACGGTAGCAACTACGTTGTATGCCCCCATTGTAATTGGTGATGCCATTGATTTAATCATTGAAGAGGGAAATGTTGATTTTGTCAGACTGAAACCATTACTTTTTCTGCTTGCTATTGTAATCGTTGTAACAGCCCTTGCCCAGTGGCTTATGAGTTTATGTAATAATAAAATAACCTACAAAGTGGTAATGGATATTCGTGTTCGGGTATTTGATCGTTTAAATCAGTTGCCATTAAAATATATTGATGGAAAACAGTATGGCGAAGTAGTTTCTCGTGTGGTAAATGATGTAGATCAGTTTTCAGAAGGATTATTAATGGGATTTACACAGTTATTTACAGGTGTAATTACTATTTTAGGTACATTACTGTTTATGTTTCGTGTCAATTGGAAAATATCATTAGTTGTAGTTTGTATTACTCCTGTTTCGCTGTTTGTAGCAGGATTTATTGCAAAACGTACCTATAATATGTTTAAACTTCAATCTGAAAGCAGAGGGAAGCTGACGTCCCTGATTGATGAAATGGTTGGAAATCAAAAAATTGTTCAGGCTTTTTGCTATGAGGATGATGCGATTATCAGGTTTGATGCAATAAATGAAGAATTGTCAGCTTATAGTTTAGATGCTACATTTTTCTCTTCTTTAACGAATCCTTGTACCCGCTTTGTCAATAGTTTGGTTTATGCAGGTGTTGGTATTGTTGGTGCATTGTCAGCAGTACGAGGAGGAATTTCCGTTGGACAGTTGTCCTGTTTTTTAAGCTATGCAAATCAATATACAAAACCTTTTAATGAAATTTCAGGGGTTGTGACAGAGCTGCAAAATGCGATTGCATGTGCTGCCAGAGTATTTGAATTGTTAGATGAAGAACCTGAAACCCCGGATGCAAAGGATTGTAAGGTTCTTTCAAAAGAAGAAGTAGAAGATAGAAGTGATATTACACTTAATCACGTCGCTTTTTCTTATGACCCTGAAAAGCCATTGATTAAGGACTTAAATCTCCGTGTACAAAAGGGACAGAGGGTTGCAATTGTAGGTCCAACAGGTTGTGGTAAGTCAACTTTAATTAATTTATTGATGCGTTTTTATGATATTAACAGTGGTGATATTTCTATTAATGGAACGAGCATTTACAATATTTCAAGAAATAGTTTAAGAGATAATTATGGAATGGTACTCCAGGAAACCTGGTTAAAGTCCGGTACCATTGCAGAAAATATCGCCTATGGAAAACCTGATGCCTCCAGAGATGAAATTATTGCAGCTGCAAAGGCCTGTCATGCCCACAGTTTTATTAAAAGAATGCCAAATGGTTATGACACGGTTATTGGAGAGGATGGGGGAAATTTATCTCAGGGACAAAAACAGCTTCTTTGTATAGCAAGGGTTATGTTGGAAATTCCCCCGATGCTTATTTTAGATGAGGCAACATCTTCTATTGATACGAGAACGGAAATTCGTGTGCAGAATGCATTTGCAAAGCTAATGAAAGGTAGAACAAGCTTTGTTGTTGCTCACCGATTGTCTACAATTAAAGAATCTGACGTGATTCTTGTAATGAAGGATGGAGATATTATTGAACAGGGAACCCATGATGGATTACTTGCACAAAATGGATTCTATGCTAAGTTGTATAATTCCCAGTACAAATTGTCGTAAAATAATCTTAAAGTTTTATGAAGTTACTTGCTTTTTAGATAAACTTACTATAATGTGACATATGAAATAATGAAACTTTTTTTGTGAAATTTGAATAGGAAACTGTTATGAAGAATTTTTTTAATACTTTAAATCAGAAAGTGAAAGCCTTTAAGGGAAAATTAAAGCCTGTAAAAGAAAAGATAAATAGAAGCTTTGACAGAATAAAGAATCCAATTGCAAAAATAGAGAATACAAAGGTTGGAAAGAAAGTAATAGGTTTTTTACGCCTGCCATTTGTCAGCTATTTTTTGCTGGCGTGTTTGCTGAATCTTTTTTTGGAAACATTAAGCAGACATTCTCTTATAAAGGCAGTTGTATTTATTTTTCATTCTCCTTTTGTATATTTGTATAATGTATCTATTATTTTTGTAACATTATCCTTAGTATTGTTTGCTAAGCGAAAGATTTTTGCTACCATATTTGTTTGTGCAGTATGGATTGCTTCAGCATTTGCTAATTTTATTGTTTTATGTTTTAGAACAACACCATTTTCGGCAGTTGATATTTTGATGATTCGAAATGTTATGACAATGCTTGATAAATATTTGACAAAATGGCAAATGCTGTTAAGTGGTGTAGGAATTGTGCTGGTTATCTGCTTATTGGTATATTTATATGTTCATTTGCCAAAGTCCAAAAGCAAAAGACGTCCCTTTAGAGCTTCTGCTTATGTTTGTATGAGTTTGTTTTTTATTTATACGCTGACTAAGGTTGCAGTAGAAACCCAGACTGTTTCGGACAATTTTGGTAATCTTGCCTATGCATATAATGACTATGGATTTGCATATTGTTTTTCTAACAGTATTATTGATGTAGGAATCAGTAAACCAAAAGATTATAGTAAAGAAGCAATCGAAGAAATCGTAAAAGACTTAGACTATGATAAAAGTGAAGTGATTCTTGTTACAAGAGAAGAATATGAAGAGCAGTTAAACGCAGACGAGGAAAATGCAGGACAGACAAATGAACCTCTGACTACACAGCAAATCACAACAGAACAAGACTCCCAGACATGGGAATCTGACCAGGTTCCAAGAAGAGAGGAAGAAGATTTTGAGGATGGAGAGGATACAGATGTAATTGACCAGACCGGGGGAGAGACTGCTACAACAGAATATACGAATCCTGCAGCAGTGAATGTTGCCGATGGAATTCCGGGAGAAGGAAATATTGCATCAGAAGATGAAACTGTTTCGGAAGGAAATACTTTGGAACAGGACGATTTTTCAGAGGAAAAAAAAGATGATTCCGTAGAACAGGAAATGAAATTTTTTGTAAATGAAAAGGCAACGGAAGAGTATCCTAATATTATTGTGATTCAGTTAGAGTCGGTATTTGATGTAAAGTATATGAAGGATTTTTATCCGTCAGAGGATCCAATGCCTACGTTTACATGGATTAAGAACAATTTTTCTTCCGGTTTATTTACGGTACCTGCAGTAGGTGCCGGTACTGCTAACACAGAATTTGAAGTGCAAACAGGTATCAGTACACAATTTTTTGGAGCAGGTGAATACCCATTTAAGACGATAATGAAATCTGTTACTTGTGACAGTATGGGTTATGATTTGAAACGTGTAGGCTATGCTACAGCCGGATTTCATAATAACGATGCCACATTTTATGAACGATATGTGGATTATTCTAATCTGGGCTTTGATAGTTTTACTGCAATGGAACATATGTATCATCTTAATTATACGCCTCGTGGATGGGCAAAAGACGATGTATTAGATGATGTTATGATTGAACGGATGAAGGCTACTGAGGGAAGGGACTATATTACTACAATTACTGTTCAGGGACATGGAAGATATCCAAAACAATATACCCATACATTAACAGATTTGACCTGTGAATTTGGTGGAAAGTACAAAGATGATGAGGAAAAGAGAGTTGCATGGACATATTATATTAATATGATTCGTGAAACTGATAATATGCTTCACAGCCTGTTATATGAAATCGAAAAAATGGGAGAGCCAACAGTGGTATTTATGTATGGTGACCACTTACCAAGTTTGAATTTGGAAGAAACAGATTTAGATGGTATTACATTATACGAAACTGAGTGGGCAATGTGGGATAACATTGGTCTTACAAAGAAGGATCAAAATATTATCTCATATCATGCCAGTACTTATCTTTTTGAACGTTTAGGAATAGATGGGGGCTTGATGCAGCAATTTCATAAAAAGTATATGAATAGTGATAATCAGGAAGCCTATATGGGTATGTTTGAAATGTTAGCCTATGATACATTATATGGAGAAGATTATGCGTTTGATGGCTATAATCCTTTTCCGCAGACTAAAATGAAATTGGGACTGCGGGATATCATGGTAAATGAATTTCAAATACAGGGTGATTATTTATATATTCTGGGTGAGAACTTTAATGAGTTTTCCGTAGTTTATATTGATGGAAAAGCAATAAAAACAAAATATATCAATGCATCTAAGCTACGGGTGAAATTAGAGGATGTGAATAATGGTTCTGTTTTATATGTTGCTCAAGAAGGAGACGATCACGTTGTTCTTTCTGTAACTGATTCGGTGGATGTTAATTTGGATGAAATTATAGTGATACCCGAAATCACAACAGAGGAATTAACGCAGGAAGTTGAGGAAGAGTGAAAGAATGATGAAAATGCATAAAAGAATTCATGTTGTTTCTGTAATATTGTTTTATTTTTATATGCTGGCTCTCGTATATTTTCTGTTGTTAAGTGACGGATTTGGGAGATTAAGTGTTTATGAAGAATATCATTATAATCTGATTCCTTTTCGTGAAATAAAGAGGTTTATTCTTTATTGGAAAGCGATTGATAATATTTTTTTGGTTGTAATGAACTTATTTGGCAACGTGTTAGCATTTATTCCCTTTGGAGCATTAATACGCTGGGTTATTAATCGTAGTGTGAAATGGTATCAGGTAGTGGGTTATACTTTTTTGTTAAGCTTAAGTGTAGAAATATTACAGTTAATAGCAAAAGTTGGCGTGTTTGATATAGATGATTTAATTCTCAATACTTTTGGTGGTTTGGTTGGTTTTTGGATCTATTATTTTCTAAGGTCAATTGATCATAGGAGGAGAAAAGATGATAAAAGAAAGTGAATACAGTGTTAATGAAGTGAGCAAAGATGCAGTAATATCCTGTATTTTGGGCGTGATTTCTATTATAGCTATGGTTTTGGCAGTTGTGGCTTCATACAAATATGATGGAAATGGACCGGCAGTTGTGGGACTTTTAGGAATTGCCGGTTTGATTTTTTCATTATGTGGAATTTCTTTTGGTTTCGCCGCATGGAAATCCGCAGATGGAGGCATATTAATGAAAAGAATTGCGTTGATTGGAAATATGATCCCATTCATTACAGCAATTATTTTTTACATTATGGGATGGGTATCATAATTCTATTATGGTATGAAACAAATTGTTATCATCATCGTTATTGACTGAATAGAATGAGAAAGGTATGTAGTTTTGAAATATAGTGAATTATTTAAAGAAATTAATGCAAGTGTAGAAAATCGATATCATTTGGCAATGGAAAGAATCTGTGTATTTGAAAAAGGGGATACCAATATTTCAGAGCCTTTTCTTGATTATTTTAGAAAAGTAGCTTCCTTTATTCAATTAATGCATCATTTAAAAGAACAAGTGGATTCTCAGGATATGAAGAATGCATCATTTGATGCCATGTATAGCTACAATCATAAATTATATGAAGATATATTGCCGGAAAACTATGAAAAAAGTTACGGGAATCCTTCCTACGCAGTAAAAATGCTTGGAATGGAATTAGGTCAGCTTTTATGTTTTGTATATACAGAAATAAGAGGAATGATTATATATTGTGTAGAAAATCGTTTGTTTGATCAGACCATTCTTTTGGAGTTGTTTGTTGAACTGTTGTGTATGTTTGAGGATGGTATTCCAAATAAGAAAGATGTGGAACAGGTAATCTATTATTTTGTTTCTGATTATGCGGATTATACAATTGATTATCGGACCGGAGAACTGTTAGACCCAGGTCTTTCTTTTGCCACAGACATTATCATGAATTCTGATTTACAGGACGTCCGGTATTTGTTTCAATATGGGGAATATATAACGGAAAATGAAATAGAGCTGGCTAAATTCTTAAATGAAATGACAAAAGAAGATATTGAGTCCATGGCATATACTTATACCCATGGTTATGAAGAAGGATTTCGAATTGCCGGAATTGATTTGTCTAAGAAGAAAACGGTTAATATTCGATATTTTATTGGACAGGAACGAATGATTCGTGCAGCAATTATTCAATTTAGAAAAATGGGACTTGAGCCGGTTATTTATCGAAGTGGAGTTGCAAGAATCAATCGCAGGTTGACAATCAAAACCGGATATTATGGAACTTCACCTAATAAACAGTTTGAGTATGATCACCGTTTAGATGAAGCATTATTTTTGGATAGGGCATTTGTAGATCGAAAAGCTGCCTGCCTTCGCAAAAGCTATGAAGAGCGAAAGCAACTTGCAAAGGAATATGCCGGTCCTGCAGTTGTTGAAGTATTTGGTGAAAAGAAATTTGAGCCGAAGAACAAACCTGAAAATCTGGCGTTGTCAAAAGAACAACAGGAATACGCTGTATTGGCAACCACCGAATGTGGTAAAATCGTAAATGAATATATTCCTCAAAGTGATTATAGCTTTACAATTATTGCATACCCGATTCCGGATATTGGAAAGAATTTTAAAGAGATTTTTTCAGAAATTGTGAAAGTAAATACGTTGGATAATGAAATGTACAAAAAGGTACAGCAGGTCATTATTAATGAATTAGACAAGGCTGTAACAATTCATGTTCTTGGCAAGGGGGATAATAAAACGGATATGTGGGTGCAAATGCACCATTTAAATAACCCTGATAAAGAAACAAATTTTGAAAATTGTACTGCAGATGTTAATATTCCGGTGGGAGAAGTGTTCACCTCACCGAAATTAACAGGAACAAAGGGAACATTGCATGTATCGGAAGTATACTTAAATGGATTACGGTATGAAAATATTATGTTAACCTTTGAAGACGGAATGATTGTTCATTATGACTGTGATAATTTTGAAAAATCAGAAGAAAATAAAGCGTATATTAAAGAAAATGTATTGTTTAACCGGGATACCCTGCCTATTGGAGAGTTTGCCATTGGTACCAATACGACAGCTTATGTTATGGCAAATGCATACGATATTGTGTACCAATTGCCAATTTTAATTGTTGAAAAAATGGGTCCTCATTTTGCAGTTGGAGACACCTGTTATAGTCATAGTGAAGATGTATTGCTGTATAATCCGGATGGAAAAGAGATTGTTGCAAAGGATAATGAATGCTCCTTGTTAAGAGACAAGGATGAAAGTAAGGCATATTTTAACTGTCATACAGATATTACAATTCCATATGATGAAATAGCAGAAATAACAAGTATTCATGCAGACGGAACAAAAGTAAGCATTATAAGTAATGGTCGTTTTGTTTTAGATGGATGTGAAATATTAAATGCTCCATTTGCTACTTGATTTCATTCGATATCAAGTAATTTTCTAATGGAGGAGTTTGAAAATTTTCTGGACCGGTACCTGATAATAATTTCCCGTTCTTCGGAATTAAGAAATAAAGGTACCGGTTCATTTTTTTCGTTATATCCAAAGTCTTTTAGCACATTTGTTATATTATATATCTCACATAGGGCTAAAAAACATGATGTGGAAGGTTCGTTTTGATTTCTTTCCCATGCGTATAAGGTTTTGTCCGATATTTTGATTTTATATTTTTTTTGTAAAATATTTACAACCTGACAAACAGAAAGTCGGTTTTTTATTCGATAATCTCTTAATATTGTTCCTGCATTGTATGTGTTCATATTTTGCTACCCCCTTTTTCTTTTGTCCCGAACTGCATAATAAAAGTATCTAAAATGTAGTAGTAATCTGTCAATAAATCTGCTAAAGGATTTGAAATGTATTGTTTGATATGCTACAATGTTTGTCGACTAATAGTTAAAGTCAGTGATTGATAATTCATTCACTGCAACTTAAGAAAAGGAGGACATATAGATGATTCAGTTATATGAAGGTGGCGCTTATCTTTTAAATGGTACAGAGCTGATTCCGGATGGAGCAGACTGTGACGCGATTTTAAAAAGTAAGACAGGAAGTGTTATTGCAAAAGAGGATGCTGCAAAGAATACAATTGCATACAACATTTTAGAGGCTCATAATACTTCTGACAATATGGATAAGCTCCAGATTAAATTTGATAAATTAACTTCTCATGATATTACTTTTGTTGGTATTATCCAGACAGCAAGAGCATCGGGACTTGAGAAGTTCCCTATTCCTTATGTTCTTACCAACTGTCACAATTCTCTTTGTGCAGTAGGTGGAACAATTAATGAGGATGACCACATGTTTGGTCTTTCCTGTGCAAAGAAATACGGTGGTGTTTACGTTCCACCCCATCAGGCAGTTATTCATCAATATGCAAGAGAAATGCTTGCTGAATGTGGTGCAATGATTTTAGGTTCAGACTCACACACCCGTTATGGTGCCCTTGGTACTATGGCAATTGGTGAAGGTGGTGGTGAGCTTGTTAAGCAGTTGTTATGCCAGACCTATGATGTAAAAATGCCGGGAGTTGTTGGTATTTACTTAGATGGTAAGCCGGAACCGGGTGTTGGTCCACAGGACGTTGCATTAGCTATTATTGGAGCCGTATTTGACAATGGATATGTTAAGAATAAAGTGATGGAGTTCGTTGGACCAGGTGTTGATAATTTATCTGCTGATTATCGTATTGGTATTGATGTAATGACAACAGAGACAACCTGTCTTTCATCTATTTGGAAAACAGACAGTAAGGTAAAAGAGTTCTATGATATTCATGGCAGAAGCGGAGATTTCAAAGAGTTGAATCCTGGATGTGTTGCATACTATGATGGTATTGTTTATGTAGATTTGTCAAAGGTTAAGCCAATGATTGCTATGCCATTCCATCCGAGTAACACTTATACAATTGATGAGTTAAATGGGAATCTGTTAGATATTTTAGATGATTGTGAAAAGAGAGCTTTGGTAAGCTTAGATGGTAAAGTCGACTTTACATTAAAGGATAAGGTTCGTAACGGAAAGCTATATGTAGATCAGGGTATTATTGCCGGATGTGCAGGTGGTGGATTTGAAAATATTTGTGCTGCAGCTGATATTTTAAGAGGTTCTGATATTGGTGCAGATGAATTTACATTAAGTGTTTATCCTGCTTCTACTCCTATTTATATGGAACTTGCTAAAAATGGTACATTAGCTGACTTAATTGCAACAGGTGCCATTGTGAAGACAGCATTTTGTGGACCTTGCTTTGGTGCAGGTGATACACCGGCTAACAATGCATTTTCTATTCGTCATTCAACAAGAAACTTCCCTAACCGTGAAGGTTCAAAGGTTCAGAATGGACAGATTTCTTCTGTTGCACTTATGGATGCCCGTTCCATTGCAGCTACCGCAGCAAATAAGGGATACTTAACAGCGGCAACAGACATGGATGTTAATTTCAGTAATCCAAAGTATTATTTTGAAAAGTCCATTTATGAGAAGCGTGTATATGATGGCGTTGGTAAAGCAGATCCTAGTGTTGAAGTTAAGTTTGGACCCAATATTAAGGATTGGCCTTCTATGGTTGCGCTTACAGATAATTTGTTGTTAAAGGTTGCTTCGGTTATTAATGACCCTGTTACAACAACAGATGAGTTAATTCCATCCGGTGAAACATCTTCATATCGTTCTAATCCATTAGGTCTTGCTGAGTTTACATTATCTCGTAAAGATCCGGAGTATGTAGGACGTGCAAAGGCTGTTCAAGTTGTTGAAAAAGAAAGAGAAGCCGGAAAGTGTATGTGTGAATATGATGGTGAGTGGAAAGAAATTATGAAAACCATTAAGGCACAGTATCCTGACATTACACATGAAAATACAGGTGTTGGTTCCACTATTTTTGCTGTAAAACCTGGTGATGGTTCTGCCAGAGAGCAGGCTGCTTCATGCCAGAAGGTACTAGGCGGCTGGGCAAATATTGCAAAAGAGTATGCTACAAAGCGTTATCGTTCTAACTTAATTAACTGGGGTATGCTTCCATTCCTAATGCCGGAAGACTACGCATTTGAAAATGGAGATTATATTTTTGTTCCGGATATTGTTAAGGCAATTAAGGAAAAGAATGATGATATAAAGGCATATGTAGTTAACAAGGGCATGAAGGAATTGACGTTCCATCTTGGAGATCTTACAGATGATGAACGTGAGATTATTCTTAAGGGATGTTTGATTAACTATAATAGAAGATAATTTTTTGAAGCCTTCAGACACTGTGATAAATTTTACGGAATTTACTCATTGTCTGAAGGCTTTTTTTGTAAATCAATGGAGATATCCAAAATTGCAGTTCGCCGATATTCTTTCGGGGTTTTTCCTGTTTTTTTCTTAAACACTTCTGTAAAATAACTTTGGCTTGAAAAAGCAAGAGTAGAGGAAATTTGGGATGTTGAATAGTCAGAGTATGCCAACATTCGTTTTGCAGTATCTATTTTTTTCTCTGTAATATAGTAGCTGACGGAACAACCCATTTCTTCTGCAAATAACTTTGACAGATAGCTTGGGTTTAATCCAACATATTCAGCTAATGTTTCGATTTTGATACGTGTATGCAGGTGATTATAAATATAATCAATGGCTTTTGTGATATGCTGTGAGTGATTCGTTTTTTTGATTAGTTTGTTCATTCTTTTTGCATAATCAAGACACATAATGGGGTGCAGTTTCGATAGTTCATCTATAGTAGAGCAATTGTCGGCCTTTTGTATATACATATCACTAATGGTATATGCTTCTTGATATTCCATGCCGCCGTTAATACAAAATCTGGCTACTAAGGCAGTGGTAATTACAAAATGATATTTCATATTTCTTAATCGGTTTAAAGATAGTGTACCAAGTCCCGGTTTATCAGAAAAGGGTTGGTCGATACACATTTGTTCCACTTTTTTTATATCTCCTGTCTGGATACAGGTATAAAACTCTATTTCCGGATTAAATGGTGCTCTAAGAAATTCTTCTTCTCTCTGGATATATTCTCTGTATAGTAAATCCTGTTCAAATGCCATAGCATACCTCCTGTATAAAATGAAGCAGTCAGGCTTTGTAAAAACCCTTTGAACTTCACATCATAAACATTATTGTGACAAGTTTTGTAAATGTCCAATTAAGGATATTGTTGATTTGTAACAATGTATTTTATTTGAAATCATAATTTTTATTAATTATGATAATAATAACATGAAAACGAAAAAAACCCAATGATTTTGATATAAATATATGAAAAAAATATTATGATATACATAATCCAATTGTGGATAAGTTCGAAAAAATAAAGAAAGGAAGAGACAAATGAACAAGGTAAGAAAATTATTAATTGTACTACTTGCTATGGTAATGGCAGTTGGTTCCTTATCAATGAATGCTTCTGCTGCAACGCAAAAAGCGGTTGTTTCTGTTTCTGTTGGAAATGTAACTTATGGTGTAGTGACAATTAACAAAGGAAAAACCTTTAAGCTTGAGCCGGTTGTTAAAGTTACCGGAAATACAAGCAAAGGTGTTACTTATTCATCATCAAACAAAGCTGTTGCAACTGTAAGTATGTTTGGTACAATTACAGCGAAATCAAATGGTTGTGCAGCCATTACTGTGACCAGTAAAGCGGACAAAACAAAAAAAGCAGTAATTAAAGTATACGTTGGAAAGCCGGTGACAAAGGTTACTTTGGATAAGAAAACAGCTTCCGTATATTTGGGACAGAAATTTTCATTAAAAGCATCAGTGAATGGAGATGCTGCATTTAAGAATGTAGCTTTTTCATCATCCGATAAGTCCGTTGCCTATGTTGATAAAGAGGGTAATGTTTATGTAAGAAAGCCGGGAACTGTAAAAATAATTGCTACAGCAAAGGATAACAGTGGTGTGAAAGCAGGCTGTATGATTACTGTGAAATCACCGGTAAAATCAGTAGATGTATTAAATGTTAAATTTAATAAAGTAGCAATCAAAAAAGGTGAAACATTTACATTGAAATCAAGTATATCTGTTGTAGATGGCACTTCAAAGGAATTCGTATATAAAACCTCTGATGCTACTGTTGCTACAGTAGATGCAACAGGTAAAATTAAGGCATTAAAGAATGGTTCTGCGCTTATAACAGTGAAAAGTAAAGTAGACCCATCTAAACTGAAAAAAATAAAAGTATATGTTGGAAATCCTGTAAGTGAAATTACCTTACCGGAAGAAGTAAGTGTTTCTTTAGGACAGACAATCTCATTAGATGCAAAAACAAATGCTAATGCAGTATATGGCGTATTGGGATATAAGAGTTGTAATACAGATATTGCAACAGTAGATAAGAATGGTGTTGTTACAGCAGTAGAAGAAGGAACAGCAAAAATTAAAGTATATTCTATGGATAATAGTAATATTTTAAAAATTTGTAATGTTACTGTTGTAGACCGTGCACCTGAAAAAGAAGGATATAATCTGGTATTTGAGGATAACTTCAGTGGGGATGCTTTAGATGAATCAAAGTGGAATTATGAAGTGCATGCTCCGGGCTGGGTAAATGCTGAGTTACAGGAATATGTTGCAGGTACTGATAACACATATGTAGAAGATGGTAAGCTTGTAATTAATCCTGAAAAGGATGCTGATGGTAATATTACTTCAGGAAGAATTAATACTTTAGGAAAAGCAAACTTCAAATATGGTTATTTTGAAGCTCGTGCAAAGGTTCCAACAGGAAAAGGATATCTTCCTGCATTCTGGTTAATGGCGGCAGATGAGTCTGTATATGGACAGTGGCCAAGATGTGGCGAGATTGATATCATGGAAGTAATGGGACATGAAACAAACAAGACCTATAGCACAATCCATTATGGAAATCCTCATGGACAAAGTCAGGTTGGATATGTATTACCGGAAGGCTCATTTGCGGATGGTTATCATACATATGGCTGTGATTGGGAACCGGGTTCTATTAAATTCTATGTGGATGGACAGTTAGTACATGAAGTAAATGACTGGTATAGTGCACAGGATGGTGAAACACCAATTACATATCCTGCACCATTTGATCAGGAATTTTATATTATTTTAAATCTTGCAGTTGGTGGATCTTGGGTTGGATATCCGGATGATACTACAAGCTATGATGAAGATTACAGGGTTGATTATGTAAGAGTTTATCAGAAGGATGAGTATGATGAAAACGTTGAAAGACCGGTAGAAGATGTTGTAATTAGAGATCCGGATGCAAATGGAAACTATATTATTAATGGTGACTTCAGTGACCCTGATAAATTAGATGGTACAGGTGCATGGCAGTTCCTTACAGCCCAGGGTGGAAAAGGTTCTGCTGCTGTAGTTGGAAACACATTAGAAGTAAAATCTGAAGAGCAGGGAACGGAAACCTATAGCGTACAGGTAGTACAGGCAGAGCTTCCTCTTATTCAGGGTAAAAAATATGAAGTATCCTTTGATGCCTATGCTGATGAGGAAAGAACAATAACAACCGGTATTTCAGCACCAAAGCTTAATTACATGAGATATTTTGGTGACGAGAAGGTTGAGCTTACAACCAGACCACAGAAGTATACATATACATTTGATATGACAAAGGCAACAGATGCTCATGCAAGAATGGAATTCAATCTTGGTAAGGCGGGTTCTACTGCAACTGTTCATATTGACAATGTTGTTGTAAAGGTAATTGATGATATCGAAATTGATGATACAAGAACACCAAGAGCTGATGGAAACTATATCTATAACGGTAAATTCCAGGAAGGAACTAACAGACTTGGTGATTGGGAAATTGTTGGAAATGATGTTAATATTGAAAAATATGAAGTAACACCACTTTCTGACAACCGTAAATTCCATATTATTACAAAGGATTGTGAAGCTGCAGATGCAGTATCACTAAAACAGACAAAGGTTCCTTACTTAACAAATGCAAAGTACAAATTTATGGTAGATGCAAAGTGTGCTACAGGAACAGCAACTATTAATGTTTGGTTAAATGGATCGTCTTACCCTGTTGAAATTTCAAATGAGATGGATACCTATACACTTAAGTTTGAAACAGGTGAGAATGTTGTATCTGATGATTTCAAGATTGATCTTGGTGTAAATCAGGATGTTTATCTTGATAATGTAACAATTGTTGAGGATTCATTAATTGTAAATGGTTCGTTCAATGCAGGACTTGCCGGATACGAGGTTTATAAGAATAGTGGTACAGATGCTACTGCTGTAGTTGACAGTCTTACAGAGGATAATGCATTTGATATTACGATTAAAGATACCGGTTCCTTAGACTGGGAAATTCAGCTTAAGCAGAATAATGTAGAGTTAATTAAGGATCAGTGGTATAAGCTTTCCTTTGATGTAAAATCAGATTATGCCAGAGCATTTAAGTATACAATCCAAAGAGATGGTTCGGCTGATGATAATTGGGTTCCATATGCAGGTGACAATGTGATTGACTTAGCAGGGGATGGAAATTATACAACAGTTGAAAAAGTATTTAAAATGAAGAATTCGTCAGATGCAAAAGCCATTCTTAGCTTCTCTATGGGAGCTGTAAACGGGGTTCATATTACTACACCTCATAGAATTTGTATTGACAACATTTCTTTAGATATGGTGGATGCTCCGGAAACTCCAGGCAATCCTTCCGAAGAAGATACAGAGCTATTGGTAAATCCAAGCTTTACTGATACAAAGGATCCATGGGTATTTTCACAAAATGAAGGTGGCGAAGCAGAAGCAACATTCGCAGACGGCGTAGCTACCATTACAGTAGCAAATCCGGGAACAGTAAATTATGGTGTACAGTTAGCACAGAATGATTTAACATTTGAAGAAGGTGCAGATTATGTAGTTAGCTTCAATGTGAAGTCTGACGTGGCAAGAAAGATTTCCTGGTCATTATTAGACCCGGCAGATGGATATAAGTGGTATACAGGTGAAGACTTAGATATTACAGCAGAAACAACAGTAGTTGAAGTACCATTTACAGCTACAGCAACAACAGAAACCATGTCATTCCAGATTAATATGGGATTCTTTGAGGGAGCATGTGATCCTTCAACAGTTGAAATTTCAGAACTTTCAATTAAGAAGAAAGCAGCACCGGTTGTATCAGGTGATACAGAGTTATTGGTAAATCCAAGCTTTACTGATACAAAGGAACCATGGGTATTTTCACAAAATGAAGGTGGCGAAGCAGAAGTAACATTCGCAGACGGCGTAGCGACCATTACAGTAGCAAATCCGGGAACAGTAAATTATGGTGTACAGTTAGCACAGAATGATTTAACATTTGAAGAAGGTGCAGATTATGTAGTTAGCTTCAATGTGAAGTCTGACGTGGCAAGAAAGATTTCCTGGTCATTATTAGACCCGGCAGATGGATATAAGTGGTATACAGGTGAGGACTTAGATATTACAGCGGAAACAACAATAGTTGAAGTACCATTTACAGCTACCGCAACTACAGAATCTATGTCATTCCAGATTAATTTGGGATTCTTTGAGGGAGCATGTGATCCTTCAACAGTTGAAATTTCAGGTCTTTCTATTGTAAAAGTTGCAAAATAATTAATTATCATAATTTAATGTGGGCGGCACGCAAGTGCCGCCCCTTTTTTGTATCTACGTTAAAGATGCATTTTTTAAATCTGGAATAACCCTAGTAATACATCCACTTTTTTCTGTTCAGCAGGGGACATATCCGATTTCATCAGATTAATCAGTAATGTTGTTTCCTGTTTTGTAAAACTTAAGTTTCGTTTCTTTAATTCTTTATTAATACTCATTAGCTGGGGTAACATGGCTTCCGGAGAGGACATGTTACGATTATTTGCTAATTCTTTTATGATTTGTTGCTTTACAGGATGAAGTTGATTGAATTCCGGTGTGGAAATAAAGGATTGAAAGTTCATATAAGCCTCCTTAAAAAAATATCCATGCTTTTATAAAAATATATTTACATATCTGATATATCATTGTTATTTCTTTCCTTTTGTATTGTTTCCATTTGTTGTAAAGTGTCATCCATTCTAGTTTCCTGTTCATAAAGGGCTGCTTGTTCCATATCATATTGGGAAAAAATATTGGCGATATTATTATTAAAATCGTTTGTTTGGTGATTGTTTCCTGTGTTTTCAAATGGGGATGCATTTGTTTTTGTAAAATCCTGCCCCATGCCGGCAAAGGTGGAAAATAAATCTGACTGGGTTTTTGATAAATCCTGTGATGTCATTGTCATAATTAAATTTAGCATATCTTTATTCATTCCGGTTAAAGCGCATAGCATATCTGTTGGAGAATTTGTGGAATTATGTAAACCTAGTGCTGTGATGGCATCTAACGATTGGAACGCCTCCATAATTAACCGGATTTCATTAAATTTAATAAAAAGAGCTAAAGGCAGCTTTAATGGATAGTCTACAAAAGGAATAAGACATTCAAGCATAGAAAGACCGCTTTTGCAGGTTATACAGTCTAAGGGATGTTGATTTCGTTGCTCCATTGTTTTACCTAAACTCTTTTCTATTTAGTATATGCACTAAGTTGACGAGTATGAAAAGAAAATGATATACTTTTTTTAGTAATAGGCGTTTGCGAAACGCATTTGAATTTTTTATAAGTTGTGAATTTTTATGCGTTTTGCAAACGCTTATATTTTAGAAAAAGAATCAGGAAAGAAAAATGAATTTACAGGATTTTTATAATGGAAATGAATGGTTTGCCTGGGAGTATTTTGGTGCCCATATTAAAAATGATGGGGTAGAATTTCGTACCTATGCACCCTTTGCTGCCAAGGTAACATTAATTGGTGAATTTAATACATGGCATGAGCAGGAAATGGAATTACAGGGTAGAGGTGGTATTTATTTTTTGAAGGTTGCGAATGCAAAGGCCGGACAGATGTATAAGTATCGCATTTATCATAGAGATGGTGGAGTTGTAGATAAGGCAGACCCTTACGGTTTTCTGATGGAGCTTCGACCTGCTAGTGCTTCTATTATTGTGGACAAGAATGATTATTATTTTCAGGATCAGGAATGGATGTGCAATAGGGATAAAGGCTATCATCGTCCAATTAATATCTACGAGATTCATTTTGGTACATGGAAGGCGAAAGGAGACCGTTGGTATCGTTATGATGAACTAGGGGAGGTATTAATTCTCTATTTAAAGGAAATGGGTTTTACCCATGTTGAAATAATGCCTTTAAATGAGCATCCCTTTGACGGCTCCTGGGGATACCAGAGTACCGGTTTTTTTGCACCAACTTCCCGTTATGGAACACCAAAACAATTAAAACAATTTGTGAATGACTGTCACCGGTCAGGGATTGGGGTGATTCTTGATTTTGTAATGGTGCATTTTGCAGTAGATGATTATGGTTTATCCTACTTTGATGGAGCGCCTTTATATGAACTGCCTTTTGGAGATGTAGAGCAAAGTGAATGGGGTACTCATAATTTTGCCCATGGAAAAGGTGAGGTTGCAAGTTTTTTAAAATCCTGTGCCAATTACTGGCTTTCAGAATTTCATTTTGACGGATTAAGAATAGATGCCGTTTCTAATATTATTTATTGGGGTGGAGATGCAGGCAGAGGAGTGAATCAGGCTTCTCTTTCCTTTGTACAAAGCTTTAATGAAGGTTTACATAACTTTCATCCGGGGGTGCTGTTAATTGCAGAGGATTCATCAAGCTATTTGAAGGTAACAGCTCCGGTACAGTTCGGTGGTCTTGGTTTTGATTACAAATGGGATTTAGGCTTTATGCATGATACCTTTGAATATTTTAAGAAAAGTCCTGTGGAACGAAGAAATCATTATTCGGATTTATTATTTTCTATGCACTACTTTTATAATGAGCTGTATATGTTAGCATTTTCCCATGACGAAAATGTACATGGAAAAAAGACGGTATTAGATAAAATGTATGGCTCGTACGAGGAAAAATTTGCCCAGTGCAGAGCGTTGTACTTATATATGATGAGTCATCCCGGCAAAAAGCTTAATTTTATGGGAAATGAAATTGGTCAGTTTCGGGAATGGGATGAGAATAGACCTCAGGATTTTGATGTTTTGTTAGAATATCCGATGCATCAAATGTTTCAGCGTTTTTTCAGAGATTTAAGTCGTATCTATATTAGTCATCCCGCATTATATGAGGGAGAATATAACAGTAATTGTTTTCATTACATTGTAGATGATAAGCCTGAGGATTTGGTATATGCATATGAACGAAGTGCCGGTGGAGAAAGAATTTTAGCTATATTTAATTTTTGTGATGCTCCTCATGATAATTATGAGGTGAAGTTATCCGGTAATCATAAATTAGAAGAATTGATTTGTAGCGATTGGATGATTTATGGTGGTTGTTTAGAGGGATCCCAAAATATTATTATTCAAAATGGAAGATGTTATATGGATTTGCCGGCGTATTGTGGTCGGTTGTTTGTGGTATGGTAAATAATCATGAACTGATGATAGGATGATTTGAAACTAAAAGCCCGCTGAAAATATAATTCAGCGGGTCTTTTATTTTATTGATGATAAGTTGATAAAAAATCTCTTAATCGATGGGTTGCAACCTTCAAGTCATCTAACTGTGGAAGATATACAATACGGAAATGGTCCGGTTCCTTCCAGTTAAAGCCGCTGCCTTGTACAATCAATACATGCTTTTGACGTAAGAAATCAAGAGCAAATTGTTCATCATTTGTAATGTTAAATTTCTTTGTATCTAACTTAGGAAAAATATAAAAGGCGGCATCCGGTTTTACGGCACTAATACCCGGAATATCATTTAATGCCTTATATATATATTCTCTTTGCTCATAAATTCTTCCCCCGGGTAGTAAAAGTTCATCTGCGCTTTGAATACCACCAAGAGCAGTCTGGATAATAGACTGAGCCGGTACATTAGAACAAAGACGCATAGAAGATAACATATTAAGACCTTCGATGTAACCCTTGCAGTATGATTTATCGCCACTTAAGCTCATCCAACCGCTTCGATAGCCTGCGATACGGTGAGATTTTGATAACCCATTAAAGGTGACACACATTAAGTCCGGACAAAGAGATGCAATCGAAATATGCTTCTTTCCATCCATAACAAGTCTGTCATAAATCTCATCTGAGAAAATAATCAATTCATGCTTTCTTGCAAGTTCAACGATTTCTAATAATACTTCCTTTGGATATAAAACACCGGTAGGATTGTTTGGGTTAATAATAACAATGCCCTTTGTACGATCTGTAATTTTACTTTCCATATCCTTAATATCCGGATACCAGTTTGCCTGCTCATCACATATGTAGTGAACCGGTTTGCCTCCTGCTAAGTTTGCAGCAGCAGTCCATAACGGGTAATCAGGGGCAGGTACTAAAATTTCATCTCCATCATCAAGTAGTCCCTGCATACTCATGGTAATTAATTCGGAAGCACCATTTCCTGTATAAATATCATTAATGCCAACGTTTGGAATATTTTTTAACTGGCAATACTGCATAATTGCTTTTCTTGCAGAAAAAATACCTTTTGAATCTGAATATCCCTGAGAGTCTAACAGGTTATAGCGAATATCCTGAATGATTTCATTTGGTGCGTTAAATCCAAATGGAGCAGGATTTCCAATGTTTAATTTTAAAATATCAATATTATTTTCAATCATGCGGTTTGCTTCATCCACAACAGGACCACGAACATCGTAACACACATTATCTAATTTATGGGATTTCTCAAATTGTCTCATATTCACGTTCCTTTCTCATCGAGCTATCTGTTATTATATAATTTTTTTTTGAATTTGTATATGATAAACTATAAAAACAAAATATGTTTTGGTAGAAAAAAATGTGTTTTTATGATATTCTATGTGTAATTATGACAATGTGGAGGAACATTTATGCGTAATATAGAGACAAATGTAAAACGACTTCGTAAACAGGTGTTTACAGAGGTTGCAAATGTAGCATACAATTCCGAGAATATTAATGATGATATCGAAGCAATTCCATATAAAATAACACCTGGTGATACACCCCAGTATTGTGAAAGTATATACCGTGAACGGGCTATTACCCGTGAACGTATTCGTTTGGCCATGGGTCTTTCCCTTCGTCCGGAAGACAAGCCTGTACACTTGACACAAGGAGTGGAGGAAAGCAATATTGACGAAAAGTATTATGAACCACCTCTTATGCAGGTAATTCCTGCGGCATGTAATGCCTGTGAGCATAATGTATATGAGGTAAGTAATCAGTGTAAAGGCTGTGTAGCTCATCCTTGTATGGAGGTTTGTCCGGTACATGCCATTCGTATGGAGAATGGAAGGTCCGTAATTGATAAGAATATATGTATTAAATGTGGTAAGTGTAAGGCACATTGTCCTTATGATGCCATTTCCCACAAACGTCGTCCCTGTGCAGATGCCTGTGGAGCCAATGCAATTGGAAGTGATGAATTAGGACGCGCTGCCATTGATGAAAAAAAATGTGTATCTTGTGGACAATGTATGGTTAACTGTCCATTCGGTGCCATTGCAGATAAATCCCAGATATTCCAGTTAATTCGTGCCCTTCGTAATGGTAAAGAAATCTATGCTGAGATAGCGCCTGCTTTTGTTGGTCAGTTTGGTGAATATGCAACTCCTGATAAAATTAAAGCTGCTTTACTTAAGCTTGGATTTAAAGGGGTGTATGAGGTTGCAATAGGAGCAGATATGGGATGTATTGAAGAAGCGGAGCATTATGTGAAAGAGGTTGCAACCGGTGAGGTGCCATTTTTATTAACATCCTGTTGTCCATCCTGGGCAATGCTTTCTAAGAAGCATTTTCCGGAGACAATTGATAAGATTTCTAATGCTTTAACTCCGATGGTGGCAACTGCCAGAATGATTAAGAAAGAACATCCGGATTCCTGTGTTGTATTTATTGGACCTTGTGCTGCAAAAAAATTAGAGGCCATGAGAAGAACGGTAAGAAGTGATGTAGAGTTTGTTATTACTTTTGAAGAATTAGATGCAATCTTTATTTCACAGGACATAGAATTTGATGATTTCCGTAGTGGAGAACCTATGAATGATGCCAGTGGTGCAGGTCGTGGATATGCTGTGGCAGGAGGTGTTGCAAATGCCATAGAAGCCTGCATTAATGAATACTATCCCGGTACAGAGGTTCATATTGAACATGCGGAAGGCTTAGATGAATGTCGTAAAATGTTAATGCTTGCAAAGGCAGGAAAGAAAAACGGCTGTCTGATTGAAGGAATGGCTTGTCCCGGTGGCTGTGTAGCGGGAGCGGGAACCAATATTCCAATTAGTAAAGCAATTAAGGAAGTGCGTGACTTTAAGAATTCAACAAAGAAAGTGATTCCTGATCAAACTGTTATTGAAAATTATCATCCGGAAGAGTAGCGTGATTTTTATAGTGATGTTTCAAAGTGATGATTTATGTATGAGTTACACTTGTTAAGATTATATGATTTTGGTAAAAGATTCCGTTTATATATGGAATCTTTTGCTGTATTATTCAGAGAAAAACAGGGAAATATACATATGAAAAAGGAGAATATAATATGACAGACGTATTGATAATTGGTAGTGGTCCTGCGGGACTTTCTGCGGCAATATATGCGAAAAGATCAAATCTTATCGTTAAAGTAGTTGAAAAAGTGTTTTTTGGCTGTGGTCAAATTGTTACAAGTGATCTGGTTGATAATTATCTTGGATTGCCGGAAATCAATGGATATGACCTTGGTATGAAATTTCGTTCCCATGCGGAAAAACTTGGTGTTCCATTTGTTGAAGGGGAAGCAATTTCTTTTGAACAGAACAAAGAAACAAAAATATGGAAAGTCACATATACAAATGGAATAGTAGAGGAAGCAAAAACAGTAATCTATTGTGGTGGTGCTACTCATAGACATCTGGATATTCCGGGGGAAAATGAATTGATTGGTAGTGGGGTATCTTATTGTGCTACCTGCGATGGCGCTTTTTTTAAGGATAAAAAAGTTGCAGTAATAGGCGGCGGGAATACAGCACTTGGAGAAGCTCTTTATTTATCAGAAATAGCAAAGAAGGTTTATTTGATTCATAGAAGGGATTCCTTTAGAGGCTTTTCAAATACACTTCATGAGCTGATGAAAAAAGAAAATGTTGAAATTATGTTAAATCAACAGCCGGTTGAAATAAAGGGACAAATGAGCGTGTCAGAACTTATATTAGAGAATACCATTACAAAAGAAAATCGTACTGTTGAGTTAGATGGTGTTTTTGTTGCTGTTGGTATGCAGCCTATGACAGAACATTTAAAAAATGTAGTTGATTTAGATGAGAATGGATATATCGTTGCTAATGAAACCGGAATTACATCAAAGGAAGGATTTTTTGTCGCCGGAGATGTGAGGACAAAAACACTTCGTCAGGTTATTACAGCAGCTTCTGATGGGGCAAATGCGGCAGGAAGTGCAGAAAACTATATCAGTAAGCTTTCATTTTCCTGATATGAATGACTCTATTGCAATATCTTTGAAATCGTTCGACCTTATCCCACTGGCGTTAGATGGTGGGTTAAGGTCGCCAAAAGTAGATTTTTGTGTTACACTATCGGTATGGAATATGGAAATTAAAAAACAAAAGCCCATTAGACAATGGGTGGTTCACACAGAAATAATAGATAACGGAGGATTGTTATGTTAAAGAGCTTGATAGAACTGGCATCCATTGGAATGGCGGATACAGGGGATTCGGGTAAACCATGGTTAGTAGCCATTTGTATGATTGTATCCATTGTTGTGGTGGTAGGATTATTTATTTTGAGTCAGAAATCCCAGGATGATGAGGATGATGACGAGGATGAAAGTTTATTCTGATAAAGGTGTCAAATGGATAATTTTATTTATAGTTTAAATGCTACCATGCCTGTTTTTATTGTTATGTTACTGGGCTGGTGGTTAAAAAAAATAAATTTTATATCAGATGATTTTGTTTCGGTTGCGGATAAGGTTGTATTTAAGGTAGCCCTTCCGGTTTTGGTTTTTAAGGATATTGCTTCGGCAGATTTGTCGGGAGACTTTGATTGGAGTTTTGTTTTATTCTGCTTTTTTGGAACCTGTTTATTTTTTGGAATGACATGGATATTTGCAGAAATTTTCATAAAGGATAAAACCATGATTGGAAGTTTCGTACAGGGAAGTTTTCGAGGCAGTGCAGCAATTCTTGGAATGGCTTTTGCACAAAATATATATGGAAATTCCGGGCTGGTGCCAATGATGATAGTGGCATCCATTCCATTGTTTAATATTTTTTCCGTTATTGTGTTAATAAGAAGTGCCAACGCAGGAGAAAAAAATACAAAAATGGTTATAAAAAAGACAATGAAAGGAATTGTTACAAATCCAATTATTATCGGAATTTTTGCAGGTATTCCTTTTGCCTTGTTACATATTACATTTCCCCCAATGATTGAAAAAACAATTAGCAGTATTGGAAGTCTTTCTACTCCTCTTGCATTAATTGCCATTGGTGGCAGTTTTTCCACCGGAGCTGCAATTAGTAAATGGAAGCCAACTGTGATTGCCAGTATCATAAAATTAATTATTATTCCCGGCATTTTTCTTCCGATAGCAGTGGCCATGGGATTTAGAAATGAAGAAATGGTGGCATTACTAATATTAACAGGAGCACCCACTACGGTAAGTTCCTATATTATGGCAAAGAACATGGATAATGATAGTGTGTTAGCATCAGGAATTGTTGTTATGACAACGTTATTGTCTTCTGTTACGCTGACGGCTATTATTTTCATACTAAAAAGTAATGGTATCATCTAATTGAAAAATAGTGAGATTATTTTGTTTTGGAAAACATGAAATGAATGTATGATATATGAGATTGTGCAGACAGGATTGTGAAATTGGATTGTTAAAAAGAATAGAACAATATAAAAGTATAAACAGGATTGTATAACGAGCTTGTATAAAAGTTGAATTCAATAATTATGGATATGTCAAGAACATCTGTGCTTTTAGTCATGGGATGAATGGACAAATATATGTTAATGTAAAATTTATCTTAATATATGAGTACGTGGAAAGGAAAAAACATGAGTAAATTTCAGGTTGAATTAAAAAAAGTAGTAGATGATAGTTATGAAATTGAAATAGGATATCATTTGCAAAATCAACTGCTTACAGATATTAAAAATGGATTGGTTGGCAATATCAATAAGTTTGCAGTAGTAACAGATAGTACTGTTAAGGATTTGTACGCAAATGATATTTATGAGCAATTAAAATCCGCTGGTTATAAGGCAGATTTAATTGTTTTTGAAGCAGGAGAAAAGTCCAAAACACGCCAAACGAAAGAGATGGTGGAAGATGCTATGTTAGAACGCGGATATCGAAGAGATTGCTGTATTATTGCAGTAGGCGGAGGTGTCGTAACTGATCTTGCAGGCTTTGTTGCAGGTACCTTTGGAAGAGGTGTTCCATTTATTAATTATGCAACGACATTGCTTGCAGCAGCAGATGCATCTGTAGGAGGAAAAACTGCTGTGGATACTCCTCTTGCTACTAACTTAATTGGTCTGTTTAATCAGCCGGAAAAGGTTTATATTGATATTGCAACATGGAAAACCCTTCCGGATAATCAGATTTCAAGTGGTATGGCAGAAACTATCAAACATGCCTGCCTTGCTAATAAGGAATTCTTTTCTTATTTAGAGGAGCATATGGAAGAAATTCTATCTATTGACGAAGCATGCTGTACCTATATTGCAAATGAAAACTGTAAAGTAAAATATCAGGTGGTTATGAAGGATGAAAGAGAAAGTGGGCTTCGTGAGATTTTGAATCTTGGGCACACCGTTGGACGTGCAATTGAAACTGTGAGTGACTATCAATTACTACATGGGCAAGCAGTGGCAATTGGTATGGTTGCACAGGCAAAGCTTGCCAATCGTTTGGGATATATGACATTGGAGGAAGTTGATTCGGTGGTTCGTTTATTAGAACGGGCAAAGCTTCCGACAAAGATTCCCGCGTATATTGATAGAGAAATGCTTGTAAAAAAATTGTATACAGATAAAAAAGTGAAAAACGGTCAGTTACGTTTTGTTGTACAAAAAGGCATTGGTGATATTGTAGAGTATTCAGATGGCGTATTTGCAATACCTATTGATGAATCTGTTGCAAGGGAAATCATTATGAGTATGGATTAAATTCTAAAATATATTAAGAAAAGGAAAACTTTGACTAATTATTGTTAGGGATTGGGAATACTTGGTTTAAAATATTAATAATTAATTGATTATATTTAAAAAAATGAAGTTTTGATATATCGAAACTTCATTTTTTTATGAAAAAACTTTTGACAGAAGGAGTATTATCTACTAATATGTTTAAAGAAGAAATAAGAAATGGAGATTATATATGGATAACAGACCGGTAATTAATAATGAAAATACAAATTTACTTGAGTTAGAAGAACATTTATATCATTTGGTGGATGTAGATAAACCAAATGTATTTCGTAACCTGTTCCCTTATGATGAGGTTCCTAAAATTGCCTTTAACGACCGTATTGTACCACACAATATGCCAAAGGATATTTGGATTACGGATACGACCTTTAGAGATGGTCAGCAATCCCGTGAGCCATATACAACTGAGCAGATTGTTACAATTTATGATTATTTACATCGTTTAGGTGGACCAAATGGATTGATTCGTCAAAGTGAGTTTTTCTTATATAGCAAGAAGGACAGAGATGCAGTTTATAAATGTATGGAACGTGGATATCGGTTCCCGGAGGTTACCAGCTGGATTCGTGCCACAAAAAAGGATTTTGAATTAGTTAAGGATATTGGGTTAAAGGAAACCGGTATTTTAGTAAGCTGTTCCGATTATCATATTTTCTATAAAATGAAAAAAACAAGAAAACAGGCATTAGATCAATATCTGTCAGTTGTGAGAGAGTGTTTGGAATTTGGTATCAGTCCAAGATGTCATCTGGAGGATATTACAAGAGCAGATTTCTATGGCTTTGTTGTTCCGTTTTGTGTCGAGCTTATGAAGCTGATGGACGAGTATAAAATTCCAATCCGTATCCGTGCCTGTGATACTATGGGTTATGGTGTTAATTTTTCCGGTGCAGTCATTCCAAGATCTGTTCAAGGTATTATTTATGGATTGATTAAACATGCAGGTGTTCCAAGTGAGTTGTTAGAGTGGCATGGTCATAATGATTTTTATAAGGCAGTTACCAATTCTACTACTGCATGGATTTATGGTGCCTGTGGCGTAAACTGTTCTTTATTTGGTATTGGCGAACGTACCGGTAATACACCTCTTGAAGCAATGATTTTTGAATATGCACAGTTAAAGGGAACCTTAAATGGTGCAGATACAACTGTTATTACAGAATTGGCAGATTATTATCAGAAGGAATTCCATTATGTGATTCCGGAACAGACACCATTTGTTGGTAAGAATTTTAATGTGACAAGAGCGGGAATTCATGCAGATGGATTATTAAAGAATGAGGAAATTTATAATATCTTTGATACAGAGAAATTCCTGAATCGTCCGGTTCGTGTGGCAGTTTCCAATACTTCCGGATTAGCCGGAATTGCCCATTGGATGAACGCATATTATCATTTACGGGTAGAAAACAAAATTGATAAAAACGACCCGATTGTACTGAAGGTGAAAGAATGGGTAGATAATGAGTATGATGAGGGACGCGTTACTTCCATTACAGATGACGAACTAGACCGGGAGGTTAAAAAGGCTGCTAAGGACTTAAATGTAAGTCTGCCTAATATAACAGAATCATACTAAAATTGGAAAGTTAAGTTGCCAGAATGTAATTTTTCTGTTATTCTTATAAAGACAAGGGAGTCATAAGTATTTTGCCTATGACTCTTTTTTTAGGTAAGCTGACAATTTTTGTGGGATATTGCCTTGTGTTGGCAGACTGGATTACTTACCTCATGTAATGAAATAATTGCGTATATTACGCATAAGATATGGAGGATAAAAAAATGGATAAGATTAAAATGACAACCCCATTAGTTGAAATGGATGGAGATGAAATGACCAGAATCCTTTGGAAGATGATTAAGGATGAGTTATTACTTCCATTTATTGATTTAAAGACAGAGTATTATGACTTAGGTCTTGAGTACCGTAATGAGACAAATGACCAGGTAACTATTGATTCTGCTGAGGCGACAAAAAAATATGGTGTCGCTGTTAAGTGTGCAACCATTACACCAAATGCTGCCCGTATGACAGAGTATAACTTGAAAGAAATGTGGAAGTCCCCTAACGGAACCATTCGAGCTGCATTAGACGGAACTGTATTCCGTGCACCAATCGTTGTAAAGGGAATTGAGCCATGTGTTAAGAACTGGGTAAAACCAATTACCCTTGCAAGACATGCTTATGGTGATGTATATAAGAATTCAGAGATTCGTGTTCCCGGTGCAGGCAAGGCTGAGCTTGTATTTACCGGTGAGGACGGAACGCAGATTCGTGAAACAATCCATGAATTTAAGGGTCCCGGTGTAATTCAGGGTATGCACAACTTAGATGATTCCATTGAAAGCTTTGCAAGAGCATGCTTTAACTATGCATTGGATACAAAGCAGTCGGTATGGTTTGCAACTAAGGATACGATTTCTAAAAAGTATGACCACAGATTTAAAGATATTTTCCAGGAAATCTTTGATGCTGAATATAAAGAGAAATTTGATGCAGCCGGTATTGAGTATTTCTATACATTAATTGATGATGCTGTTGCCCGTGTTATGAAAGCTGAGGGTGGATTCATCTGGGCTTGTAAGAACTATGATGGTGATGTGATGTCAGATATGGTTTCAAGTGCATTTGGTTCCCTTGCCATGATGACATCTGTATTAGTATCACCTTCCGGTGTATATGAGTATGAAGCAGCTCATGGTACGGTGCAAAGACATTATTACAAGCATTTAAAGGGTGAAGAAACATCTACAAACTCTGTTGCAACAATCTTTGCATGGACAGGTGCTCTTCGTAAGCGTGGTGAGTTAGATCATATTCCTGAGCTTATGACATTTGCAGATAAGTTAGAGGCAGCAACCCTTGGTACCATTGAATCGGGAAGAATGACAAAGGACTTAGCTTTGATTACTACCATTGAGAATCCTACAGTTCTTAATTCAGAGAACTTCATTAAGGAGATTCGTAAGACATTAGAGGCTAGTTTGTAATTGCAAAATAGAATGTCTGAGACATTAAGGATAATGTGTAAGAAAATGAAATGTCATAAAAGAAATATATGAGTAATGAAACTTATAAAATAGATATATGACGAGTAATAGGTATTGATTTTGATTTCATAATCGAAAGAACATATATAATATGAAACAATGAACGCAGAAATTTATTATAAATTTCTGCGTTTTTTTGTAACCTTTTTAGACATTCCTTCGTCTAATTAGTGTACAATAAAAAAGTACTCCGGAGACAGATAGAAATGAGGTGAGTTTTTGGAACATGATATGGTAAAAAAATTGGCTGTAAAAGCAAAGCGGGGAAATGCAGATGCTTATGGCCGGTTAATCGAATATTATAAGGAATATCTATATAAAACAGCAATGTTATCTGTAAAAAATGAAGAGGTTGCTCTTGACATGGTTGGGGAGTGTATTCTAAATGGATTTCGTAACATTAATACATTGAAACAACCGGAATTTTTTAAAACCTGGATAACCCGAATTTTATTTAATGTTATATCCGATTATTATCGTAGTGAACATTATAATGAAGACCTTGATCAAATACAGATTCCAAAACCGGAAGATGTAGTAACCAATGAAGAAAAGCTGGATTTGTATCAGGCCATTGATTTGCTATCGGAAAAATACAGAAAGGTCATCATTTTAAAATATTTTGATGGGTTAAAAATTCAGGATATCGCTTATGTAATGGATATTCCTGAAGGCTCTGTTAAGGCATATTTACATAGAGCCAAGGAGGATTTAAAACATTTGTTAACGGAGGTTGATATATATGAGTATGGAATTTAAAGATATTGCAGTACCGGATAAGTTAAATATGGTGGTAGAAGAAAGCTTAAAAAAAGTACAGGAAGAACAAAAAGAAAAACGGAAAAAGACCTGGATTGCCAGAGGCTGTGGCATGGCGGCAGTTCTTGCCTGTGGAATTATGGTAGGGGTGGCAAATCCAAGCTTTGCTACAAATTTACCATTAGTGGGACATATTTTTGAAACCATGCAGGATAAATTTTCCTATGGTGGAGATTATAACGGAATTGGAGAAGCATTAGAAGATAACAGTGAAGCTGTTAGTATGGAAACAGGAGAGGAAACAGGGGAACAGACTGCAAAATATACCCAGACCGTAGATGGTGTGACAGTAACCTTGTCTGAGGTTTATTGTAATAAGCAGGCATTGTATCTTACTTTGGAGATACATTCAGAGGAAGCCTTTCCGGATATGTACGAACCCCAGTTGTTTACTTCCGAGCAATACAGTTTTAATCCTACTATGCTTGGTGATGCTGTGGTATTAAATGGAGATTTGGTAGATGCAAATACCTATGCAGGATTAGTTCGGTTTGATTTAAATGATAAGAATGTAGATACATCTGAAGTTGAAAAGGCTGCCATTGAGGCAAAGGAAAAGGGAGAGGATTGGAACTATGATGCGGATGACCCAAACTTTGCAGAACATATTCAGGTTGTGGAAATTCCTGATACCTTTACACTGGATTTGACCATAGACCAAATCAGAGGAATGTTAAAGAATCCTCCGGTTCCTGATTATGGTAAAACAGATGAAGAATTAGAGCAGATGTCCGATGAGGAGTGGAATACCTTTATGACAAATTGGTATAATGAACATCCGGATTTTGAAGACAGTGGGGATGCAATCTATAATGGTCCTTGGACGTTTTCATTCGATGTTACAATCAATGATACAGATACACAGGTTGTGGATTTGTCTGATAAAGCGGAAAATGGCATTGGATTTTCTAAAATTACAAAAGACCGGTTTGAAATTACTGTATATGGATTAAATACTATGCCGGAAGATATGGGTGAATATTTCCCTGTATTGCTGGACGCAGATGGTCGTTTGATGAGTTATGGAGATGGTGGAAGTGTGAATACCGTTGCTATTAATGAAAGTGATGTATCCACAGTAGATGTATTATTAATTGAAGAGAATTTGTGGCTGAATGATCTAAAGGGTGAATGGTGGAAGACTGAAAATGGTCTTACCAATCCGGATGAGATAAAAGCCTTTAAAGAACTGTTGTTAGAAAAATGTGCTTATCATACACAGGTTCATTTTGAATAATAAGGTTGTTTATTCTCCCTCCTATCGGTTAACATATCGGAAGTATCATTAAATTATAATACGTGTTTCATTTTGACAATGGTATGGCAGATGGCTATAATATACATATGGGTATCCTGTAGGGATGCTATAATGAATAATTGCCAAAATGGGGGTACAAAAGAATGGGATTACTTGACCGAATGATTAGAAATGTAGCCAATGACGTATTAGGAGATGCTGTAAGACAAGTGGAAAGAAGTGCATCACAGGCAATTTCCGGGAAAGTTTCTTCTGTAGTGAATGATTACACCGAAGCAGCTAAGACAAAGGTAGAAGATAAAAAGGTTGAAATGCGCGAGAAAATAATTGAGGAAGCAGATAAACAAAAATTGCCGGACATTGTTCCAAATTCTGATGGTAGTGAGATATTGAAGTTTGGTTCTAAAACGAAAGTAAAATATCACTATATTGATGAAGCAAAGAATATAGATACCTTTGTAAATATGATTGCAATTGGTGCTATGACTTATCAAACAGAGTTAAGTGGTAAATACGAAGGAAATGACGACATTGCATATATGCTTTCTGAGGCTGTATTTTCAGGTTTGCAGGTTGCATTGAATGAGATTTCTCAAAAACATACTGCTCCGGAAAATGTATTTTCTAAACATGCAATTTCTATTACACAGAAGACTAATACAGAGATAGAAGCTGTTTGCAATGAATTTAAGATTCCGAAACGTTCTATTGTATTTACAGTGTTGCATCCGGAGGATGGATATGTAGCAGGTGCAAGTGGAACCGCATCTTTAGGACCTGCCTGGATTTGTCCCTATTGTGGCAGTGAAGCCCATGGCAATGAATGTGATTCTTGTGGAGCCTTGAAAACAGAATAACATAGGTTTGCATTTATAAATAAAACCTGTAGTGATTGATTCAATTCAATTACTACAGGTTTTTTGACGTGTATGATATAGAAGCTTGTGTAACACGATACGAGAAAAATATAATTTTGCAATTTAGAATCGTTATCCTATTTTATTCTGACAGTTCTTCCCAAAGCTGATATAAATTCTCTAACTCGGCATTTGCGATTTCCTGTTCTTTTGTGAGTTCTGTAAGCTTTGCAACATTAGTAGCAACTTCAGGTTTTGACATTTCATCATTAAGAACTTGAATTCGTTCTTCTAATTCTTCAATTCTGGTTTCGCATTTTTTAATATCATTTTGTTTTTTTCGTTCTTTTGCCTGTTCCTCTTTTGCCTGTTTCCAGTCCTTTTTGGATTCTGTTTCGATTTTTGCTTCGGCAGTTTTTTCCTCCTGCTTTGCAGTAGAAACTAATTGCTGTTCAATATAATAATCATAGTTTCCAATGTAGGAGGTAATGCCTGCAGGAGTTAAATCCAAAATTCTGGTAGCCGTCTGGTTTATAAAATAACGGTCGTGAGAAACATAAAGCAAGGTTCCGGAATAGTTTTTTAAAGCATTTTCAAGAATTTCTTTGGAGGTAATATCCAAATGGTTGGTAGGCTCGTCAAGAATTAAAAAATTGGCATTGGATAACATCAGCTTTGCTAAACTGACACGGCCCCGTTCACCACCACTTAAATCCTTAATCTGCTTAAATACATCATCTCCGGTAAATAAAAATGCTGCTAAAACATTACGGACCTTTGTATTGGTCATAGTAGGGTAGGCATCCTGCAGCTCATCGAAGATGGTTTTTTCCGGATGTAATACCTGATGCTCCTGGTCATAATATCCGATATGAACCTGAGCACCTAATATTACTTTTCCTGCGTCTTTGGGAAGCAGCTGGTTAATTATTTTTAGTATGGTAGTTTTACCTGTACCATTATTTCCAATGAGAGCAACCCGTTCACCCCGTTTGATATCCATATGGACATTGGTAAAGATGGTATGCTCTCCATAAGACTTTGTAAGACCGTCCACAAGTAATACATCATTACCACTTTCGATATCAGGAGTCAGTGTCAATCGCATTTCATCGTTTATCTCCCGGGGCTTTTCTATCCGTTCTATACGGTCTAACATTTTCTCCCGGCTTTCTGCCCGTTTGATTGATTTTTCCCTGTTAAATTGTTTTAGCTTTGCTATGACTTCTTCCTGATGCTTGATTTCTGCCTGCTGATTCATATAAGCACGGTATTTGGAAAGACGTACTTCCTCCCGTTTGGTAGCATAGTAGCTGTAGTTTCCGTGATATATGGTTCCTTTTGTATTCTCGATTTCCACAACCTTTGTTACGATTTTGTCAAGAAAATATCGGTCGTGGGATACAATAATTACGGCACCGTCGTAGTTTGCAAGATAGCTCTCTAACCAACGGATATTATTTAAATCTAAGTGGTTTGTCGGTTCGTCTAATAAAATGATATCCGGACGGGAGAGTAGCAGACGTCCTAAAGAAACTCTTGTTTTCTGTCCTCCCGATAATTCCGATACGGGACGGTTAAAATCTTCTTCTGAAAAACCAAGACCCTTTAAGATACCTGTAATCATACTTTCAAAAGCATATCCATCCTGCTGTTCAAAGGTATGATTCATTCTGCTGTATCGTTCTAAGGCATCTTCCAATTCCCTACCTTCTAAATGCTTCATATCAAGCTCTAGTTGTCTGATTTGCTCTTGTAGTTTAATGACATTTTCCTTCACACTTAATAATTCTTCATATATGGTTTTGTCATAGTATGTATCCTGATGCTGAGCAAGGTAACCAACAGAAATATCTTTTCCTATAATTACCTGACCTTCATCCGCCTCTTCTCCTCCCATAATAATTTTGAGTAAGGTAGATTTGCCGGCACCATTGATACCCACAATTGCTAATTTTTCTTTTGCTTCTATATGAAAATTTATGTTGTTTAGTATTTCATCGCCACCGTAAGCTTTTGAAATATTCTGACAAGCAAGTACCATTTGTTTATTCCTATCCTATGTGCATTTTTCTTGTTTATATTCCAGATTTTTCTGGCGTATCTTATGCATATTTTAAGTTTATTTCTGACATATCTTATCTTATGCATATTTTAGGTTTATTTCTGACATATCTTATCTTATGCATATTTTAGGTTTATTTCTGACATATCTTATTTTATGTATATTTTTTGTTCGTTTCTAACATATTATTTCATTCATATGAATGACTTTGTTGCCAGAGGAAATCTAATTATATTTCATAAATATATTCCGTAGCAGATACTTCTGACTGGTTTGTCGTATTTTTAATTGCCTGTTCCGGAGGTGTAACAGATACTTTTGTATTTGCAGGAATTGAGCTGGTAATAAAGGCACCACCGCCAATGACACAGTCGTTTCCAATCTTGGTTTCACCACCTAAAACAGAGGCATTAGAGTAAATGGTGACACGGTCTCCAATGGTAGGATGTCGTCTTACTCCTGCAAGATGCTGGCCGCCTCTTGTACTAAGGGCTCCTAAGGTTACACCCTGATATAATTTTACATAGTCCCCAATCACAGTTGTTTCACCAATAACAATACCGGTTCCGTGGTCCATAAAGAAATATTTCCCGATGGTAGCACCGGCATTAATATCAATACCTGTTTTACTATGTGCGTGTTCTGTCATGATTCTTGGAATAAATGGAACACCCTCTTTATACAGCTCATGGGCAACACGATATACATAGGTTGCATAAAATCCCGGATAAGAGAAAATAATTTGCTCTTTGTTAAGTGCAGCAGGGTCCCCATCGTATCCGGCTTTTGCATCCAGTAGTAATAATTCCTGAATTTTAGGAAAAGTTGAAAAAAAATGGCAGCATATTTCTTCTGATTTCTTTTGAATCTCTTCGCAGGTAGCTATTACATTTCCCGGTTCATTATATGCAATGGCAAGGGCAATCTGCTCTTTCATAAGCGTATGGAGAGTAGACAGCTTTTGTCCAATATAATAATTGGCATTACTGCTGTTGACTAATTCCGTATTAAAATAACCCGGAAATAATACTGTTTGGATACCATCAATAATATCAATGATTATTTTTCTGGCAGGTAATGGTTTTTCTGTGTGTCCAAATAGTATATCTGAGGTTTGGTAGTTGTTGGCAATATCTTTTACAATGCTTGGTAATAAATCTTCAAAATTTGTTTTCATAATAATCTCCATTTGTAATTGCTTTATTCAGATTTTCTTAGTATATCATATATTTATAAAAGAAAAAAGTGATAGCGAAATTCTTTTGTATCCCATGTTTTTGATAAGAAAATCCGTTTTTGTTTTATGGATAAAAAAATATCCTGTGAAAAGTTGATTTTATGTTTGCGAATACGGATAGTTTCATGTATAATGAGAATATGAATGCGATTCGGAAGATGATATGAAAAGAGGATAACCATGAAAAAAGCACTAGATGTGAATAATATAAATCCGTTCTTACAATCAACCATTAGTGTCTTTGAAACTGTAACACAATTAAAACTAACGGTTGGCAAACCATCCTTGGCAAAGTTTTCCTTTGATATGCCTACCTACACGATTACAGTAGGTGTTGTGGGACAGATGAAGGGACAGGCGGTTTTGGCAATGGATATTAATCATGCGAAGGATATTGCCAGTAAAATGATGTTTGGTATGCCGGTAGCAGAGCTTGACGAGATGGCGTGTTCTGCTTTGAATGAGTTAAGTAACATGATTATGGGTAATACAGCCACCATGTTTTCTACCCAGGGAAAATTAATTGACATTACGCCACCGATTTCTATGTTAGGAACCAATTTAAAAGTACAGACGGATATTGACCCTATTTGTGTTCCATTATTGTTAGATGGAGAAAAATATATGGAATTGTATATTTGTGTATATGAAGAATAGATGTAATACATTTTATTTGCTAAATTTTTTAAAATGTGTTGACCTTTTATAAGGCTAGATGTATGATAAGTCAATTAACGAAAGTTTATTGGCTTATTAATTTTACAAATAAAAAGAAAGGTAAGGAAAATCATGAGTAAAATTATTGGAAAAGGTATTACTTTTGATGATGTATTATTAGTTCCAGCATATTCAGAAGTGATTCCAAATGATGTCGACTTAAAAACACAACTAACAAAGAAAATTCAATTACAGATTCCACTTATGAGTGCAGGTATGGATACTGTAACAGAACATAGAATGGCAATTGCCATGGCCAGACAGGGTGGTATTGGTGTTATTCATAAGAATATGTCAATTCAGGCTCAGGCAGAAGAAGTAGATAAAGTAAAAAGATCAGAGAATGGTGTCATAACAGATCCATTTTCATTAACACCGGAGCATACATTAGATGATGCTGATAAGTTAATGGCGAAGTTTAGAATTTCAGGTGTTCCTATTTGTGAAGGTACGAAGTTAGTCGGTATTATTACAAATCGTGATTTGAAGTTTGAAACAGATTATACAAAAAAGATTAAAGAATCTATGACTTCTGAAGGATTAATTACTGCAAAGGAAGGCATTACTTTAGAGGAAGCAAAGAAAATGTTAGCAGCTGCCCGTAAGGAGAAGCTTCCAATTGTGGATGATGACTTTAATTTAAAAGGATTAATTACAATTAAGGATATTGAGAAAACAATCAAATATCCGAATGCTGCTAAGGATTCACAGGGAAGATTATTATGTGCTGCAGCAGTAGGTGTTACTCCGGATATTACAGACCGTGTTGATGAGTTAGTAAAATCAAAAGTAGATGCTATTGTAATTGATACAGCACACGGTCATTCTGCGAATGTATTAAAGACCTTTGGTTTAATCAAAGAAAAATATCCTGATTTACAGGTAATTGCAGGAAATGTTGCTACAAGAAGTGGTACAGAGGCTATGATTAAAATGGGTGTAGATGCCGTTAAGATTGGTATTGGACCTGGTTCTATTTGTACAACCCGTGTTGTTGCAGGTATTGGTGTTCCTCAGATTACAGCGATTATGGATGCTTACGATATTGCAAAGGAATATGGAATTCCTGTTATTGCAGATGGTGGTATTAAGTATTCAGGAGATATTACAAAAGCACTTGCTGCCGGCGGTAATGTATGTATGATGGGTAGCTTGTTTGCCGGAACTGATGAATCTCCCGGAGATTTTGAATTATATCAGGGACGTAAGTATAAAGTATACCGTGGTATGGGTTCTATTGCGGCTATGGAGAATGGTAGTAAAGACCGTTACTTCCAGGCAAATGCTAAGAAGTTAGTACCGGAAGGTGTAGAAGGACGAGTAGCATACAAGGGAAGTGTAGAAGATACGGTATTCCAGTTGCTTGGTGGTCTTCGTTCCGGAATGGGATATTGCGGTGCTGCTACTATTGAGGAATTACATGAAAAAGCACAGTTTGTAGAGATTTCTGCTGCGTCATTAAAGGAAAGTCATCCTCATGACATTCAGATTACAAAAGAAGCACCTAACTACTCAGTAGAATAATATGAAAACATAGAAAAAGATGTGGTTTGATATGAAACCACATCTTTTTTACGTTTGTTAAAATTCGGGCTTTAAGTGAGTAACCGGAAGATAAACCGGAATTCCTTTTTCATATTGAATTTTTGGTTCACCCATAATTAAAGGTGATAAATATTCAAATAATTCCGGTTCAATATCATTTCCTGCTTTATTAATCCATTTTCGTGGAATGGATTTTGCTTCATTTGCAATTCCTGTAATATCAGCACTTCCAATTTCAATTCGATACGGATTGTTAGAAAACCTGTTAAGGGTTAACATGCACCCTGTTTTTCCCTCTATTGCACATTCTATGGCATGTGTACCAAGCTGGAAAGCTTCTTCAATATCTGTTAAGGAAGCAATGTGAGATGCACATCTTTGTAACACGTTTAATTCAATAGAACGGCATTTCACATTAATGGATTCTTTAATAAAATATTCCAGACATTTGCCTGTTCCGCTAAGTTGTGCATGACCAAATTGATCCTCTGTTGGTTTTGAGGCGCTGAAGTAATTACCGTCTTTGTCACGAATACCTTCTGATACTGCAATAATTACATTGTTGCGGAATTTGAGCTGGTCTTTTACATCTGATAAAAACTGCTCCTTATCAAATGGAACCTCTGGAAAATATATTAAATGTGGTGCACTGTTATAGGAATTACGGGCTAATGCAGATGCAGCAGTTAACCAACCGGCATCACGCCCCATGATTTCCACAATGGTTACACTTTTTACAGCATAAATGTAAGTGTCATGGGCGATTTCCAAAATGGAGGATGCAACATATTTTGCTGCAGAACCAAAGCCTGGTGTATGGTCTGTTATTAATAAATCATTGTCAATTGTTTTTGGAATACCAATAATACGAACATCACTTTTGATTTTTTCTCCATATCGACTGAGTTTTGAAACCGTATCCATGGAATCATTACCGCCAATGTAGAAAAAAACACCGATATCATATTTTTTGAATTGGTTAAAAATAAAGGTATATGTGGCATCATCGTCTTCAAAATCCGGTAATTTGTACCGGCAAGAACCAAGATACATAGCCGGAGTAATCTTTAATGTATCAATAAAATCCGATGATTTTTTTGCTTTTTGCGTTAAATCAAGAATTTTGTCATTGATAATGCCTAAAATTCCGTTTAAGGAACCATAAACAGTATCATATGCATCACTTTTTATTGCAGCAGACAATACTCCTGCAAGGGAAGCATTGATTGCAACCGTTGGACCTCCGGACTGTGCTACAATTACATTTTTCTTTGACATAGTAGTCTCCTTTGTAAATGATAATTATAAAATTATGATACGAAAATCTATGTAAAATTTCAAGGAAAAGATAGAAATATTTTCTTGTATTTTTTTCATTGCTATTGTATAATTAACTCAACAAAAAAGTTATGTAAAGTTAATTTGTGAAACTTCTGGTGTGTACGAAAACGCCTGTCATTTTGAACCTACATTTGTTTTTATGGGATACCAATATTTATGATAAGGATGTCAAGCCTGCATTGATAGGAAGACAGAGAGATCTGTGAGGCAACCCACCTAGCTTGGCTAGGACTCAAAATACAGGGAACGGCACTACCGGTTGTTTCACTTGTTAGATAAAGAGCATTGGCTTTAAGGTACGAAAGAAGAAAAAGCAGCATTCTATGACTAAGTATGACTTATGTCTGATTGCTGCTTTCTTTATGGAGAATAAATAAGGAGTGCATTATGAAAAAGAAAAATACTGGAAAAAAGAAACATAACATTGTTTGGATGATATTGCTTGTATTCGTTTTTTTGGGGATTATAGGTGGTGTTTTAGTAAAACTATTTTTCTTCCCAAATTCGAAAGAGGAAATGATGCCCAATGGAGAAGCGAATCGATTGATTCGGTATTTGAATCTGTCCGAATATGAGTATTCCGATCGAATGGGTTCTTCTTTTTCAGTAGAGGATGCACGAAAGCTATTGGAAGCTGCAAATATAACCTATGATCAGGTACATATTTCATTACAGTATAAGCCCGGATTTTTTTCATTATCAAAAAAAGAATTTGAAACACTTTATAACGATTTGATTACATTGTTGGAATTGGAACGACTAAGTTGCCGGGATTTGTATGTTTACAGTATTGATAATACAAATAATGAAGAAATCGATGGTGTTGTTTATGAGATGATTCATACCAACGAAGGTGATTTTTATATGGAAAAGGAATATGGAATGGACTATTCCTATGAAAATAAAGTCGTTCAGGTTTATGTATCTAATAATGAAATCATCCTATGTCTGGGAGAAAGTGAAAAAGCGGTAACGATTTATAATGGATACGCAACAAAGGTTTCTAATGATACGTTATACATATATGCAGGTGGCACCATGAAGGAATTACCTGTTTATAATAAATCGGAAATAACAAATCAGTTACAAGTCTGTCTGTGTGATATTGTTTATAGTAATAAAGGCGTTGAAAGTCTTACTGATTTGACAACAAAATTAGAGGAAACAAAGGTTACCTCCTGTGGAAATGGGATTTTGACATTAGAAGGTAAGGAAAATCCTGTGTTACTTTCTGAGAATTTTTATGTGTATCGTGTTAAGGGTGGCTTTAAGGTTTCACAGTCTCCCGGAACATTAATTGGTTATGAAAAAGTATCTCTTTACATGAAGGATAATGTTGTTCAGGCAGCTGTTTTAACAGAGGATATTTATTCCAAGAATATCCGGGTCTTAATCGGGACAACGGATTACACAGGATATTATCATGACAAGATTTTTGTAAGTTCGGAAACACCATTTACTATTTCCTATGGAGAAACTGTTGATGAATATGAAGCCGGTGAACGTGTTGAGTTTAGAAATGGTAGTAAGGAGTTAGCAAATGGCTCTGCCAAGATTCGCTCAAAAAATCCAGACGGTAAAATTATTTTGTCCGGTATTGAACGTCAGTGTGGGTCACCGGCGTATAGAGGAACCATTGAGCTTTCTAAAAGGGACGAAGGTGTAGTTGTTATTAATGAGTTACCGGTAGAAGAGTATTTATATGGTGTGGTTCCAAGTGAAATGCCTGTCTCCTATAATATGGAAGCTTTAAAAGCACAGGCAATATGTGCCAGAGCCTATGCATATCGTCAGATGGAAAGTGATGTGTATGCTGAGTATGGTGCACATTTAGATGATAGTGTTGCAAGTCAGGTTTATAATAATGTGGCAGAAGATGATAAGGCAATATATGCAGTAGATGATACTTATGGTGTAGTACCTTGCTATGGGGATGAAGTGATTGAAGCATTCTTCTTTTCTACTTCTTGTGGAACAACCAGCAGCAATAGTGTAGTATGGGGAGGAATACAACGTCCATACCTATTAGATACAATGGAAAATGAATTAAATGATATTGCTAATTTATCTAACGAGCAAAGCTTTCAGTCTTTTATTGATGGAAAGTTAGGAACAGGATTTTTTGAAGAAAATGAGCCTTTTTATCGTTGGAAAATTATGTTTAGTAAAACACAAATAGAAAATGCAATTAATGGGCATTTATATGAAAGAGTTCAGGCAATGCCGGAAAACATACTTGCAAAAAATGCAGCTGGTGTTTATGAAAAGAAGGCCATCAAATCAGTAGGAGAAGTGCAGGATATACTTGTAACCAAAAGAGGTAAAAGTGGTATTATTGAAGAATTGGAAATTGTAGGTTCAGAAGAAACGGTGCTGGTGAAAGGACAGAATAATATTCGTATTTTATTAAGTCCGGAAGAAACAACCATTTATAAACAGGATGGTTCTACTGTTGCAGGATGGACTTCTTTACCAAGTGCATATTTTTATGTTGTCAATAATGGTATGGGCTTTAGCCTGTTTGGTGGCGGTTTTGGTCATGGAGTTGGTATGAGTCAGAATGGTGCAAATGATATGGCAGCATTAGGGTATACCGCAAATGATATTATTGAACATTATTATACGGCTGTTGAATTAAAGGATATGTATGAATTAATGGGAAAATAGTGAATATGAATAAAAGGCAGATTAGAATTGAAAAAGGGAAAATGATAATCAGTTACATCCTGAAATTTGGAGATATGTTAACAGATAATTATACGGCAGCCTGTGCAGCTCAGGCAGCATTTTTTCTGTTGTTGTCTGTTGTTCCAATGGTATCATTATTGTTGGCGGTTGCATCTTATTTACCTTTTTCGACACAGGATGTAACCGGTTTAATTATGCAGATTGTACCAGGTAATTTTAGGGAGCTTGTGGACCGGCTATTAAATGAATGGTATTTATCTTCAGGTGGTGCCGTTATTTCTGTATCAGTGATTGCAATGATTTGGTCGGCTTCTAAAGGGATTTATGCTTTGATGATTGGATTTAACAGTATGTACCAAATAAGAGAACAAAATCCTCCACTAAAATCCAGAGCTGTGTCAGTTGCTTATACTGTGATTTTAATTATGATATTTGCAGTTGTTATGAGTATATATTTTTATGTGAGTCATTATTATAAGATATATATACATGCTAATTTTGAAGTTGGGACAGCGGCGAGAAAATTGTTTTTGTTTATCAGGTATGTCTTTGGATGGATTTTGTTTTATGTATTTATTCTTATGATGTATGTAGTATTGCCGGGAGGATTTGGATTACCCAAAGATGATGAGGAGAAAGTACAGTTTAGAAAAAGAGTGAAATCCCAGATGTCAGGAGCAGCATTTTGTTCTATTGCATGGTTAGTGATTTCACAGCTTCTTGTTATATATATAAAGTATTTTCCGAATTTTTCAGTTATGTACGGTTCTTTAGCCGGAATCGTGATTGCTATGCTTTGGTTGTACTTTTGTATGTATTCTCTGTTTATTGGGGCGGTAATTAATTATCTCTTGTCAAAAGGATACTTGACAGAGGTAAAAAAGATGTTAAAATAATGGTGTTGTCGGTTTTCGGCATTATATATAAGAGAAATGAAGATGGTGCAACAGAATTTTATTTTCTGCCAGAGAGAGGAAGTCACCGGCTGGAAGCTTCCTTCAGTTCAAGTAAGATTCGAATTTCACACCGGAGTTTTGAGATTGAAGTCCCGGAATCTATGATGAGGATGTGTAGGTCTTGACGGGTCATGTCGTTATTGCATGAATAAGTGCCAACAAGAATTACTTTATTTTGTTGGAATTAGGGTGGTAACACGGTCATTTCGTCCCTTGGGATGAGATGACCTTTTTTTATGAAATCATATTTAAAGGAGATATATCATGAAAGAAAAGTTAGAAGCAATTAAGGCAGATGCCCTTGCTAAGATTAATGAAGCTACGGATCTCGATGCATTAAATGAGATTAAAGTTGCGATTCTTGGTAAGAAAGGTGAATTAACTGCTGTATTAAAAGGAATGAAAGATGTTCCTGCAAATGAAAGACCCATGGTTGGTCAGATGGTGAATGAGGCAAGAGCTGTAATCGAGGAAAAACTTGAGGAAGAGAAAACAAAAATTGCAAGAGCACTTCGTACAGAAAAAATGAAGCGTGAAACAATCGATGTGACACTTCCCGGAAAAAAATACATTCGTGGACACAGACATCCAAATCAGATTGCTCTTGAAGATTTAGAGAGAGTATTTATTGGTATGGGATATGAAGTAGTAGAAGGACCGGAAATTGAGTATGACAAATACAACTTTGAATTATTGAATATTCCTGCCAATCATCCGGCTAAGGACGAACAGGATACCTTCTATATTACAAAGGATATTTTATTACGTACACAGACTTCTCCTGTGCAGGCAAGAATTATGGAAAAAGGTAATCTTCCAATACGTATTCTTTCGGCAGGAAGAGTATTCCGTGCTGATGAGGTAGATGCAACCCATTCTCCATCTTTCCATCAGGTAGAAGGATTAGTAATTGATAAAAATATTACAATGGCAGACTTAAAGGGGACACTGAATCAGTTTGCAAAGGAGTTTTTTGGCGAGAATACAAAGGTTAAGTTTAGACCACATCATTTTCCATTTACAGAGCCATCAGCTGAGGTGGATATCAGCTGCTTTAAGTGTGGTGGTAAAGGTTGCCGTATGTGTAAAGGTAGTGGATGGATTGAGATTCTTGGTTGTGGTATGGTTCATCCTCACGTACTTGAAATGTGTGGTATTGACCCAAATGAATATCAGGGATTTGCCTTTGGTATTGGTCTTGAACGTGTAACATTACTGAAGTATGAAATTGATGATATGAGATTATTATACGAAAATGACACAAGATTTTTGAGTCAGTTTTAGCGAAGTTGAGCAACGCACATCAAGTTTTCGAAAACCGAGTAAGCTTGCTTACATGAGGTTTTCGAAATAACTTGATGTATAGTGCGAAGCACGTAAAGCGAGAAAATGAAGGTTGCGAGCTTAGCGTTGCGAGAAAAAGATAACTAATTATTTTATTTTAGATATAGGAAAGGAAAGAATAATATGAATACACCAATATCATGGATTAAAGCATATGTTCCTGATTTAGATGTAGATGTACAGGAATTTGTAGATAAAATGACATTATCCGGTTCACATGTCGAAGGTTATGAGAAAAAGGATAAGAACTTAGAAAAAATTGTAGTTGGTAAGGTTGAAAGTATTGAGAAGCATCCGGATGCAGACAAACTTGTTGTATGTCAGGTAAATATTGGTACAGAAACAACACAGATTGTTACCGGTGCAAAGAATTTAACAGTAGGAGACCTTGTTCCGGTTGTATTAGATGGGGGTAAGGTTGCAGCTGCCCATGGTGATGATAATGAATATCCCGATGGAATTAAGATTAAAAAAGGTAAGCTTCGTGGTGTTGAGTCAAATGGTATGATGTGTGGTATTGAGGAGCTTGGTTCTTCAAGAGATTTTTATCCGGAAGCACCGGAGGATGGTATTTATGTATTTTTACCGGAGTCAGGAGTGAAGCCCGGAGATGATGCAGTCAAAGCATTGGGATTAGATGATACTGTCGTAGAGTATGAAATAACTTCTAACCGTGTAGACTGTTTTTCCATGATTGGTATGGCAAGAGAAGTTGCTGCTACCTTTGATAAGCCGTTTTACCCACCGGTTGTTGAAGTAAAGGCGAATGACAAGGATGTAAATGATTTTATTAAGGTATCTGTTGAGGATCATGACTTATGTTCCCGTTATTGTGCAAGAGTTGTAGAGAATATCAAAATCGGACCTTCACCAAAGTGGATGCAGGATCGTTTAAAAGCTATGGGTATCCGTTCCATTAATAATCTTGTGGATATTACCAACTACATTATGGAAGAGTATGGACAGCCGATGCATGCTTATGATTTAGATACAATTGCAAATAAGGAAATTATTGTAAAACGTGCAAAGGATGGAGATACCTTTACAACCTTAGATGGTCAGGAAAGAAAGCTTGATAAAGATGTGCTTATGATTTGTGACGGTGAAAAGGAAGTAGGTATTGCAGGAATCATGGGTGGTGAAAACTCCATGATTACAGATGATGTAAAGACTGTATTATTTGAGGCTGCCTGCTTTGATGGTACCAATATCCGTTTGGCTTCAAAAAGAATCGGTCTTCAGACAGATGCGTCCTTTAAGTTTACAAAGGGATTAGATCCGAATACAGCATATGAAGCAATTAACCGTGCCTGTCAGTTAGTAGAGGAAATGGGCTGTGGTGACGTTGTAGGTGGTGTTGTTGATGTATATCCAAATCCGGTTGAGCCAAAGGTGCTACCATTTGAGCCGGATAAATATAATGGATTGCTGGGAACAGATATTTCATCAACAGACATGCTTAAGTATTTCGAAAAATTAGACCTTGTATATAATGAGACTGATAATACCCTTACGATTCCAACCTTCCGTCAGGATTTGAATTGTATGGCGGATTTGGCTGAAGAGGTTGCCCGTTTTTATGGATATGACAATATTCCTGTTGCATTGCCAAAGGGTGAAGCAACAATTGGTAAGAAGCCATTTAATCAGAGAGTTGAAGATGTGGCAAGAGAGATTTGTGAAAGAAACGGTTTCTCTGGTGGTATGACATACTCCTTTGAAAGTCCAAAGGTATTTGATAAGTTATTATTACCGGAGGATGCACCGGAGCGTCGTGCAATTGTGATTTCAAATCCATTAGGTGAAGATTTCTCTATTATGAGAACAATTTCTCTAAATGGTATGTTAACTTCCCTTGCAACAAACTATAATAGAAGAAATAAGAGTGCAAGATTATATGAGCTTGGAAATATTTATATTCCTCATGAACTTCCGCTTACCGAGCTTCCTGATGAGAAGATGAGACTTACCCTTGGTATGTATGGTGAGGGAGATTTCTTCGATATGAAAGGCGTTGTGGAAGAGTTATTTGAAAAGCTTGGTGCAAAAGGACAGATTGAATTTGAGCCTTCTAATGACATTCCGTTCCTTCATCCGGGACGTCAGGCGAAGCTTGCAAAGGGAAAATTAGATATTGGTTTCTTAGGTCAGGTTCATCCTGAGGTAGGTGACAATTATAATATGAAGGGCGAGGCTTACGTTGCAGTTCTAAATATGGATGTGATTACTATGATTGCTGATTTTGACCGTAAGTATGAAGGTATTGCAAAATTCCCTGCAAGTACAAGAGATTTATCTATGGTTATGGATAAGGGAATCTTTGTTGGACAGATTGAGCATATCATTAAGAAAAATGGTGGTAAGATTTTGGAGTCCTGCGAGTTGTTTGATGTATATGAAGGAGAGCAGGTTGGTGCAGGTAAGAAGTCTGTAGCATATGCCCTTTCATTTAGAGCACAGGATCGTAACTTAGAGTCTGCTGAGGTTGACAAGGCTGTAGAGAAGATTTTAGATGGTCTTAAGAAGATTGGTATTGAGTTAAGAGCATAAACAAAACTTAAATGAAATCCGGCGGAGTAATCTGCCGGATTATAATTGTGTTGAGGTATGATATGAAATTATCAGATTTTTATTATGATTTACCGGAAGAATTAATTGCCCAGGATCCATTAGAAAAACGTAGTGATTCCCGATTAATGGTAGTTGGACGTCAGGATGGATCCATTGAACATAAACATTTTTATGATATTATTACGTATCTAAATCCCGGAGATTGCCTTGTTATTAATGATACTAAGGTTATTCCTGCAAGGCTGATGGGAGAAAAGGAAGGTACGGGAGCATCCATTGAAGTGTTATTGTTAAAACGCAAGGAAGAAAAAGTCTGGGAAACGTTAGTGAAACCGGGAAAGAAAATGAAGGTAGGTGCAAAAGTATCTTTTGGGAACGGATTATTAATTGGTGAAGTGATTGATATTGTGGAAGAGGGCAACCGGTTAATTCGTTTTGACTACGATGGTATATGGGAAGAAATTCTGGATGCCCTTGGACAAATGCCGTTACCACCATATATTACCCATCAGCTAAAAGATAAAAACCGCTATCAGACAGTCTATGCTGAGCATGAAGGTTCGGCTGCGGCTCCTACAGCGGGATTGCATTTTACAAAGGAGCTGTTAGAAGAAATCCAGAAAAAAGGTGTCGACATTGCCCATGTAACCTTGCATGTAGGTCTTGGCACATTTCGTCCTGTAAAAGTCGATAATATTTTGGAACATCATATGCATTCTGAATTCTATGTTGTTGACCAGGAGGCAGCAGATAAAATTAATGCAGCCAAGGAAAGAGGTAATCAGATTATTTCTGTGGGAACAACCAGCACCAGAACTATTGAAGCTGTAGCTGATGAGAATGGTAAGATGCGGGCTAAAAGTGGCTGGACGGATATTTTTATTTATCCCGGATATCAGTTTAAGGTGGTAGATTCGTTAATTACGAATTTCCATCTACCGGAGTCTACCTTACTTATGCTGGTGTCAGCATTGTCAACAAGGGAAAATATGCTACATGCCTATGAAGTTGCAGTAAAAGAAAAGTATCGGTTTTTCTCTTTTGGCGATGCGATGCTAATAAAAAATAATGAAAATAAATGAAAAGTAATGACCTTTGTTTGGATATTAGGTGATAAAAGCAATTTCTTTCAAAAATTGCAAAAAACTTAAGCCGGAACAAAGGTTTTTTAATGACAAAAATGTTTTTTTTTGATAAAATATATGTAGTTTTATTTCATGTATTTTTGTCATGAAAAAGGAGGGGAAGCATTGGAACAGTTACATGAGAATAAATTACTGAAAGTAATACAATCCATTTCTGGAACACTTGTGTCTCTATTTGATGTTGACTCCGGATGGCAGCTTTTGGGAAATGATTGCCAGGTGTTTTGTGATGATGCGTTAGAGTCTTCATGCGATATATTAAACTTATTACAACAATATGTGACAGAAACGGATTTGGATACTTATCTGATTTTTTATAATAAGATATGCAAAGGAATTCGGGGTAATAAAGAATATATTCCAATTGAGGAAGCACATATAGACGTAGCTGTTCATTTAAAGAATGGTATCATTCCGTGTTATCATAAAATTGAGTGCTTTTTTGATAAGGATGAAAATGGAGCCATAACCGCAATGTTAGTAATGGTTGCTCCCCTAGAGGCTGAGGAGATTTATCGGCTTACCCTGGCTCAGAATATTACCAATGACAGAAGTCCGTCTATGTTTATACGGGTTGCAAATGAAGTGATTCGCAAGGATACGGAAAAACAATATGCATTGATTCAGTTTGATGTGGCAAAATTTAAGGCCATTAATGAAATGTATGGAGAAGCTTTTGGTGACGAGGTGCTTAATTACTTCTTAGAAGCGTTAAAGGTTATATGCAATCCAAATCAGTGTTATGTTCGTTTGACGGCTGATGTTTTTATGATTCTTACTTCCTATGAAACAGATCAGGATTTATTGGATTTTGTGGAGCTTGTTAATAAAAGCTTGTTGAATTATAAGAATACTACATATCGACTGGTGTTTGGTATTTGTAAGATTAGTGATTTGGAAACACCTCTTCGAAAATATGGTGACAGGGCGGCATTAGCAAGACAAAGTATTAAAAGTAGTGCTCTTGAATATGTTAAGTTTTTTGAAGAGGATATGAAAACTACCGTATTAAACAGCAAATATATTGAAGACCATATGGAAAAAGCATTAAATAATCATGAGTTCGTAATGTATCTGCAACCTAAGTATAGTATTAACAAGAATGTAATTGTAGGAGCAGAGGCATTGGTAAGATGGTTTCAAAAGGATAATGGTCTGATTCAGCCAAACCAGTTTATTCCCATCTTCGAAAAAAACGGTTTTATAAAAAAAATGGATGCTTATATTTGGGAAACCGCTTGTAAAACTATTCGAAAATGGATTGATAGAGGCGTGATGCCGCTTCCTATTTCTGTCAATGTGTCAAGAGTACATTTAAGTAGTGGAGATTTTATTGATACACTTAATGAGCTTGCACACAAATATCGTATTCCGAAACAATTGTTAGAAATTGAGATTACGGAAACTGTTGATAATACGAATCGCATGATGGAATACGTTACCCAATTAAAAAAAGATGGATTCAAATTATTAATGGATGATTTTGGTTCCGGTTATTCATCTCTTAATACACTAAAGGATACCCAGTTTGATGTATTAAAAATCGACCGTGGTTTTTTACAGGATTTTATCGATTCTGACAGAGGACAGAAAATTGTTGCCCACACCATTGATATGAGTAAAGCCATTGGTATGGATTTGGTTGCAGAAGGAGTAGAAACAAAAGAACAGGCTGATTTTTTGTCGAGCTGTGGATGTGACGTTGCCCAGGGATTTTATTATGCGAAACCTATGCCTGTGGAAGAATTTGAAAAGCTGTTAGGAATGTAGTTGCAACTTGAATTGATATACCATCAAATTAGAATATTGTGAGAAATGAAAATGCGTATCATATAGGGAAATCCTATTTGATACGCATTTTATTTTTTATTATTTCCGGATGTATCAAGCGGATGTTTTGAGATATGAGATAAATTGAATATCACATATTGATTAACTCATTAGTTGCTTTACGTCTGCATAAAAGGTTGGATATGAAATGTTTACACATTCTGCACCAAGAATATTAGTTTCTCCATCTGCAAGCCCTCCTGCAATGGTAAAGCTCATGGCAATTCTATGGTCCAATTTAGAATCAATTGTTGCACCGTGTATGGCTTTTCCACCGTGGATAATCATACCATCCTCTGTTCCTTCTATATCAGCACCCATTGCGGATAAACTGTTAACCATTACATCAATTCGGTTAGATTCCTTTACTTTTAATTCCTGAGCATCTTTTATGATGGTGGTTCCTTTGGCAAAAGCGGCCATAATCGCAATAATAGGAATTTCATCAATTAATTTTGGAATGATATCTCCTTCAATGGTGCAACCATGGAGAGCGGATGTTTTTACGGTAATGTCTGCAATTGGTTCACCTATCCGATCCCGAATATTAGATAAAGTAATATCTGCACCCATATTTTTACAAACTGTAATAATTCCATCTCTGGTTGGGTTAATTCCCACATTTTTTATTGTAATTTCAGAATTTGGAGTAATTAATCCTGCTACAATAAAGTAGGCAGCAGAAGAAATATCTCCGGGAACCTCTATTTTTTGTGCCTGCAAACTGGTTGCAGGTTTCACTGTTGCAGTGGTTCCTTCGCTTTTTATATCTACTCCAAAGGATTCAAACATAAGCTCTGTGTGATTTCTTGATAAGCTTGGCTCTGTTACGGAGGTTATGCCATCAGCATATAATCCGGCTAACAAAATTGCTGATTTTACCTGGGCAGAAGCTACAGGTGAATCATAATGAATTCCTTTTAATTTACCGCCGGATATTTCGAATGGAGCACACTTATCTGCCTGTAGACTTTTAAAATGAGCTCCCATCATAGATAATGGTGTCATGATTCTTCCCATAGGACGTTTTCTGATGGAGGAATCACCGTCTATTGTTGAGGAAAATGGCTGTGCCGCTAATATACCTGACATTAACCTTGTGGTTGTGCCGCTATTTCCTACGTCTAAGATTTGTTCAGGCTTAGTCAGTCCGTGAAGTCCCTTTCCCGTAATGCGAACCATATTGGTAACAGGGTTGTTTTCAATGGTAATGCCCATTTTTTGAAAACAGGAAATGGAAGAAAGACAATCGGCTCCCTGTAAAAAACCTGTTACTTCAGTGGTTCCCTTTGCTAAAGAGCCTAACATAATACTTCTATGAGAAATGGATTTATCTCCGGGAACAGTTAGCTCACCATGTAGTTTGTCAATTTTGTTTACAATCATTTTTTTACTCCTTAAGTAGTCTTATCTTTTATAAACCTGATAATGTTTGCTTTGTAGTAATGCCACGGCTTGATTTGCACTGTCATCATCATAAAAGGAAAGCCGAAGCACCCCTTCGTTATCTTCTCTGTTATGGGTAATTCCGATATTTTTTAAGTTAATAGAAGCTTCCCCAATATAGGATACTGCTGTTGCTAAAGCATTTGGTACATCCGGGATATCTACGTACACATCATAATTCATACGAATTACTCCTGTTGCATGGTCCGGAACTGAATTACGGTAATCCTTTGCAGTATGAAAGAAATTATAAATGTTTCTTGCGTTATCCTGTTGGATATCGGAAATCATTTGTTCTAATTCAGAAATAAAGGCTTGGAGACCGGCTACAACATTATTGGGATTGCTTAACAAAATATGTTCCCATACAACCGGATTTGAGGATGCAATTCTTGTGATATCCTTAAATCCCCCGGCTGCTAATTGTTTTAACATCTGGCTATCGTCTTCCTGGTCTGCCACCAGATTGACTAAGGCAGAGGCAATTACATGAGGAATGTGACTGATATATGCAGTAATTTCGTCATGCTTTTCCGGACTATATACAATGGGAATGGCACCCAGATCTTCTAAAAATGTTTTAAATTCCCCTACTTTTTCTTGTGCTACAGTGGCAGAAGGGGTCACAAAGTAATATGCGTTTTCAATCAGTCTGTCTCCTGCAGCTTCATAACCGCTTCGTTCCGAGCCTACCATAGGGTGACCACCAATAAAGTAATCGTCTAAATGGTTTTCATGAATGGCCTGATAAATATCACTTTTTACACTTCCTACATCTGTAAGAATACAGGTGTCTTTTATGATTCTTTTTAATATAGGAAGATATGCAATATTATAATGAACCGGCGCACATAAAAAGATATAATCACAGCTCTCCATCGCTTCAATGGAAGTGACGGTTTTTGTAAGGGTACCGTCCTCAGTAGCCATAGCTAATGCGTTCTGGTCCACATCAAATCCTATAATTGTTGTTTTTGGAAATAACCGGCGGATAGATTTTGCAATAGAACCGCCAATCAGTCCTAAGCCTACAAAACCGATTTGAAAATCATTTGTGTTCATTTAGGAATCTCCTTGCATGTAATTCATTATTAGGCGTTTGCGAAACGCATTTGAAATTCACAAAAGTAAAGTTATCTTTATGTGTTTTGTAAATGCCAAAATACATCGTGAAATCATGATACAGAAACATAATGATTTCATAATATGTAATTTCTGTATAAAAGAATACAATTATTTTAGTTTAATAAAATAACAATGTCAACACTTTAAATTGCTAAAGTGAGCGTAAGGATTGTATTTCTTCCTCTGTTAGCATACGATAAGATCCTGATGGAAGGTCGTCCGGCAGGATGAGAGAGCCAAAGGATATTCTTTTTAAATAAGTAACTTCCTTGCCACAGAAATGCACCATTCGTTTTACCTGATGAAATTTCCCTTCTGTAATGGTAATGAGAACTTCGGATGTATCCTTGTTGTTGTCAATAGATAATATTTCCAGGCAGGCAGGAAGGGTTGTTTGTAAATCTTCATCACCGATTTCTAATCCCTTTGCAAAAGCATCAACATCTTCCTTTGTCATGATTCCTTTTGTGATTGCGTAATAGGTTTTGTCTACATGACGTTTTGGAGATAACAGCTTATGGGAAAGTAAGCCATCATTTGTAATAAGAAGAAGTCCTTCTGTATCTTTATCCAAACGACCAACAGGAAATAAGTCCTTTCGATTGCTTTCTATTAATTCAAGGACTGTAGGCGCAGTATTATCTTTTGTTGCACTTACATATCCTGCCGGTTTATTTAACAGATAGTATTCAAAATCCTGCATATGGATGTCTTCGCCGTTAAAACATATTGTATCTGTGGCAGAATCAATTTTTGTTTCCGGCCGGGTGACAGTTTCTTCGTTGACTTTAACATATCCTTTTTTAATATAGCTCTTAATTTGACTTCTTGTGCCAATACCGGCATCTGCCAAAAATTTATCTAATCGAAATTGTGCCATGAATGAAAGATCCTTTCCTGTTTTGATATAAAATACTTAACCCAATTGTACCATAGTTATATATTTTTTACTAATTTGTTATTATTTTTTAAAAATTATGTGAACATATTTTTTTGTTTTACAATTGAATAACTGCATATGTTGTGGAACTTGTATATAATAAAATGAAATGTTGTATATTTTGCATAATATATTTGGAATAAAGTAATCAAAAACAATAGATTATTGTTTAATTATGCTGAATAATGCGAAAAGTTGAGGGGTTGACATTTATTATGTTAAATGATATATTACAACATGTAACAAGTTTGTAACATTTTGATATGCATAGTTAGCTTATGAAAGCGAACGACTTATTGTGTGACAATAAGGAATGAAGATGGAGGAGCGTAATGAGGCATAGCAGAAGACGTGTAATGAAGGAACATATGGATCTTTACATAAGAAAGCATGTTTTTAATGGAAGATATTTTAAGAGAAATATGCAGATTGTAATGTGTTTTGTTCTTGTAGTTGCATTGACAATTGGTTGTTTTACAGTGGGTGGTTTCGTTACCACAAAGCAGGATGCAGAAAAACAGATTGATGTGAAAGAAGCATTGTTTGGAAGTACCAATCCTACAGAAAGAAAAACTGAGAAACAGACAGATAATGTAACAGAAGTTACAGAGAATACAGAGATTTTACAGGATACAGAAGCATATACATCGGAAGAAGCAGTTTATGCTATGGAAGAAACAACAGAACCTGAAGTTGAGACAACGCAGGAAGAACCTAGCTTGTTTGATGATCGTTGTATTGCCAATGTAGAGGACGAGTTGAATATCCGTAAGGAGCCGGATTCAGAGGCTGAATTCGTTGGTTCTATGGAGTCAGGTGCCATTGCTATTGTAGAAGGTACTGAAGGTGAATGGACAAAAATTAAGTCCGGTGATGTTGAAGGATACGTATTGACTCAGTACATTTTAACAGGTGAAGTTGCTGCAGCGTTTGCAAAGGACTATGTTATTTTGCACGGAACTGTGTTAGAGGACGGCGTTAATATTCGTTCTGAAAAATCTACAACATCTGATATTGTGACAATATTAGATAAAGATGATGTGGTTACTGTTTTAGAGAATCCAAATGAAAAAGAAGAGGTTTCACCTCATGTTGTTGAGAAAACTGAAGATTCAGATACTCCGGGGAACGATGCGGAAGAAGTAGAAGATGCTGAAAATACTGAAGATGTTGTTTGGTTAACAGTACGTTTAGAGGACGGTCAGGAAGGTTATGTTTCTGCAGATTATGTAGATATTGATGAGTTATATCAGATTGCAGTGTCAAAAGAAGAATTAGAAAGACAGGCTGCAGAAGAGGAAGCCAGAAGACAAGCTGAGGAAGAAGCCAGAAGACAGGCTGAAGAAGAAGCGGCAAGACGTAATAGACAGAATAACAGAACCAATAACACCACAAACAGAGGGAATTCTAACTCAGGTACCTCATATCAGGGTAACAGCATTAATCCAATCACAGCTACACAGGCTGGAGAGTCATTGGGAATGTTTACAATTACAGCATATTGTGGTTGTTCTCGTTGTAGTAGTGGTAATAATCGAACAGCGTCAGGAACAGTTCCTACACAGGGAAGAACCATTGCAGCAGATACAAGCATTTTGCCATTTGGTACACAGGTTGTAATTGGTGGTGTTGTATATACTGTAGAAGATTGTGGTAGTGGTGTAAGAGGCAATCATATTGATATCTTCTTTGCTACACATGAGCAGGCATTAGCCTTTGGTAGAAGAACTATGCAGGTATTCAGATACTAATTTTACACAAATGAATTTTATTTTTGAAAGACATCTCTTATGGGATGTCTTTTCTTTTTGCTTTTCATTATGATATAATGAAACAAAACAATTTTGAAACAAATAAAGAAATGGAGAAAAAGATGGCAACCATATTACTGGTAGAGGATGATTTCGCATTAGCTATGGGAACAGAATATGCCCTGCAATCAGAAGGCTATACGATAGTACATGCAGGAACAATTAAGGAGGCAAGAGAGGCTTTGACTCCATCCATTGATTTGGTTTTGTTAGATGTTATGCTGCCGGATGGTACCGGCTATGATTTTTGTAAAGAGGTACGGCAGCATAATTGGGAGATTCCAATTATTTTCCTTACGGCTGTAAGTGAAGAAGCAAATATTGTTCAGGGTCTGGAGTTAGGGGCTGATGATTATGTGGCAAAACCATATCGTGTAAAGGAATTATTATCCAGAGTTGCTGCACATTTGAGAAGAGCAAAATTACAGTCAAAACCAAAAGTAAATGGTTATACATTTGGCAGTCATATATTCTATGTTGATGATTTCCGTTTAGTGAAAAATGGGGAGAGTGTAGACTGTACCCCTAATGAATTACGTCTGCTTAAGGAATTGATTCAACATAAAGGGCAGGTGTTAAGCCGTAATCAGCTTTTAGAAGGCTTATATGATGTAGATGGGTTGTTTATTGATGATAATACCTTGTCGGTGTATATGAAGCGTTTAAGGGACAAATTAGAGGATGACGCAGCATGGATTGAAACCGTCCGGGGAGTGGGATACCGGTTTAAACAACAGTGAAACAGGGTGTGGATGCAGGTATCATCAGTTAGGAAACAGATGCCGGAGTAAGGACTGGATTGCTAATAAATAAAGTGGAATGGTATAAGCCAAAGGGAATTCCGGAAAAAGATAATACATGATTGCTGATAATAAATGGAATGGAATAGGCCGTTGACAATAGGATGATAATATGAAAAGTGATTACGAAAGAAAACAGTTTCGAATTAAATATTGGAAATGTATGACCCTGTTTTTAGGGTTGCTTTTTGTGCTGTTATTGTATGGCTTTCAGGGATTTAACTGGAAGGTTTGTATGATTTTTCTTGTGAGTCTTGCTTTTATTTGTATGATATACGTTATTAGTTATGGTGAGATTAATAGGATTTGTGGTGAGATGGAACGGATATCGGATCAAATGCAGGTTGTAATGGAAACCAACAAAGAACCGGATTTAGGAGAGTATCAGGAGGGTTCCGTTGGAATTTTATACAGTAATTTTGAAAAAATGGTATGTGCCCTGCAAAAGAGCAGGGAAAAAGAGCTGAATGAGAAGGTATTTTTGAGGGATATTATTTCCGATATTTCCCATCAGCTAAAAACACCCTTAGCTTCCTTAAATGTATTTATGGATTTGTTGTTAGAGGATAAGATAGAGGATGAAGAAAAACAAAAACAAATACTGAAGGAGGCGGAAAACCAGTTAAACCGTATGGAATGGATGGTACTTTCCATGTTAAAGCTTGCAAGAATTGAAGCAGGAGCCATTGTATTTGACAATAAGGATCAGTTATTATTGCCCCTTTTACTGCAGGCAAAGGAAGGGGTTTCCTTTTTGGCAACAAGCCGTAACCAGCAGATTACCATCACCTGTGATGAAACCTGCAGGCTGACTTGTGACGGGGACTGGCTGGTGGAAGCTATTATTAATTTGTTGAAAAATGCATCGGATTATTCGGGCGAAAAAAAATCCATTGCCGTGGAGGTGGAATATAGTAACATCTATACCAGAATTTATATTAAGGATGAAGGAATTGGCATTGCAGAAGAAGAAATACCTAATATATTTAAGCGTTTTTATCGTGTTAACAGTGAAGTAAATCCTAACAGTGTGGGAATTGGATTATCCCTTACCAAGTCCATTGTGGAAGGCATGGGAGGTACTATTCATGTACAAAGCGAGGTTTCTAAGTATACCTGTTTTGTATTAACTTTTGTAAAATGATGATACAAAGAAAAAATAAGAATGATAAGAATCTTACGAAAACGTAAGATAAATCTATGAAATTGTCACGGAATTGCAACTTAACAGGATTATAATAAGTACAGTTGAAGAACTGTACTTATTTTTTACTACTGAAAATGGAAATGTGTGACCCATATATTATTTTTTATAGTGAATGTGAATGGTGTTATATAAATGTTTCGATATAGAAGGGGAGAGGAATGATGGATAACTACAAACAGCTTGCACTACGTTATTTAAAGCTTAATAGAAACAGAAGCATTATCACCGTAATCGGTACTGCCATTACGGTTACCGTTTTATTTGCCCTGTTAAATCTCGGCTGGAGTGCAGTATTAAATTTGCGCACTAATTTAAGACAGGAACAGGATTATGAAGTGGTTTTTATGACGGAAACAAAGGAGCAGATTGATTTGATTATCAGGGATGACAGGATCAAGAGTGCATCCGTGGGAAGTTATTACCACTATGATTATTATAATCCTGTTACCTATGACAATGCATTATTTGTGAATTTTAATAATCCTTACAATATGGATAAGCTGGCAAAGGAATTTGGGAATAAGTCTGGTGTGGAATTTGAATATAATGATATTTTGGCAGTTACCTATTTGCAGGGTGGAGAAGATTTTTTAGGTGTTATTGTCTGCTGCCTTATTTTACTTGTTTCCTTTGTATTTGCTATTTTTGGTGTAGGGATTGTCCGTAATTCCATTCAGTTATGTACCTTAGAGCAGATAAAGGATTATGGGAATCTTAGGTGTATCGGTTCCACAAAAAGCCAGTTAAAGTCCATTATTTATTTGGAGGGTGCCATATTAGAGGTGACCGGTATGATAATTGGTATCCTGACAGGAACCCTTGTATCTGCGATTGTAGGATATATTCTAGAAATCAAAGCCGGATTTCATTTTCTTCCTGTGGTTCCGGTATGTATTGCTTTCTTAGGTGATTTATATTTTGTGATGGAAGAAAATTGTAAAGTGGTTTCAAACATGACACCGGTATCGGCAA
>JBJENY010000125.1:0-6238 GCA_051880435.1 Lachnospiraceae bacterium
CATAGTGAGTAAATACCACATCCGAATTTCTTATAATATCTATCTCATTATCCGTCAGTGAAAAAGCATCTAATATTTCACCATTCCATGAATTATCCTTATAATATCGATCTCCTTCATCCGTTAGGTACGTCATATTATTAGCCGTTGTATGATGTTCATCAATACAGATATATCTCCTATCTATATTCATTCCTTCAATAGATTTCAATATCGCTTCTCCATACCGATCTTTTCCTATCGCTCCTAGCAATACGACTTCCATATTCTCGAACCGGGCTGCATGTACAGCAAAATTTAATTCTTCTCCTCCCGGCCTGATTTCGTCTGTTCCATCAAATACATCAACACATAAACAAGGTAACGCTGTAATTCTCATTTTATTTTCCCTTCATGTCTCCCATATTTCTTCGTTTTTCCAATCTAACAACTCCATATTGGTCAGGCGTTGTAACACCATCCTTATATTCATATCCCATTTTGCGATAAAACGGTACTGCGGTCAGAGAGGATCCTACCTCGGTGCGCCATGCCCGGCAGAAATATTCATCCGATTCCAGCTTCTCAATTATACTTCTACCAACACTTTTTCCCTGATATTCCGGTAATACAAACACTGAGATCAAATAGCTCTCCTCAACACTTCCCCAATATCCGGTTATCCCTCCACATCCGATTATTTTATCGCCGTATGTAGCAACAAAAAAATGAGCTTCTTTTGCTCTTGAAAGAATAACCTCCGGGGAGTGACTTCTTATATTTTCCTCAATAAATTCAGGAGAATAATCTTTTCTATTACTGATAGCAAGTGTTGTGCGAATTACCTCTGATACAGCAAACTCCTCACCTTCCTGAAATTTTCGAATAATTACTGTCTTCATACCCTAATTCCTTCAAATACCTGCTCATATCTTTTCTTCATAATTTGTTTCTCCCATCCCCTATGAAATTTGAATTTCATTACATATTCACAAAACCCAATATCTCTTTTTCCAGAAGCCTGAAAACATTTGCAACCAAATATCCATCTGCTATTGCATGATTTAATCGCACACTAATAGGCATCATAAACCTTCCATTCTCTTCTCTATATTTCCCCCAGTTGATAATTGGCAGAAAATACAGATAACCATCCGGAAGCTCAATGTTTAGTGAATCATATGATAACCATGATATATAAGACGCATCAAACCAATTGGGATGATTTGCAGAATCAAGACCATATTCCCTATTCTCTTTCGCCATCTCTACATCTTTAAGTGCAGCATCATAGAAATGCTTGTAATCTTCGTTATAAACTGTATATACTGGCGTACAAGTTTCTGTATCCTCACGGAACACGTACTGAATCGGGTTAATTACATCATAACAAATTAATTCTTCCGTCTGCCAAAGATATGCCATTTTATAATCATCTCTTGAATTAAGTACCTTAGACAAGAGATACAAGAAATTGATATAAAACTTTGTATCTGTCCGCTTTGAGTATGCAACCAATTCAGTCACATCTAACCTTGCAGTCATTGAAGTTTAACATTTACAGTCCTGTGTAAAATGTCTAAACACTCCACTTCTATAGTACTTTTCCTTATCTATCACTTTATAATTCATTTTTCACACCTCAATCCACGACAACTTAACATCTACTGATTACTATTTCAAAATATTGATTCTCTGTGCCATCAGCGTTCCATAATGAATAAGCATAAGAACCTCCCCACTTACTGCAGCAAAATCACAGAAGACCGTCACGCATGGGACATTCTCTTCTGCATTTATTACAATCAACAGTATCAAATCCTCTTGCTGTATTACCGTAGGTATTTTGCCTACATTTCTTTTGTGTAACAGATTTATCTTGTATCGCCAATACTGGACATGAATCTAAACATTTCGTACATTCCGGGATGCATATATTTTTACATACCGAGTCACTTTCAAAATCCAAATTGGTTAAAATGGCACCTAATGTAAGTCTGTTTCCATATTCCGGATTCAGTAACAGGCTACTTTTTCCAATCTGACCGATTCCACAGGCTACTGCCACATGTTTCATGGATAATAACCCTTTTCCTGTCATGGTTTCTGTTTCCCAATACTCATAAGGACCATCCGAAGGAATTGGTACACATATTCCTTCATATTCCTTCTCAATCATTTTTGCTGCCGAAAAAACTATTTCATCTACTTTATGTACGACATCTGCATTAAAATGTCCGTATAACAGCCTTGGCTCAACACAAAGAAGTCCTTTGGGAAGTGCTATTCCTACTGCAATCACAGATTTACAATCAGGGTATAAATCTATGGGACGAAAATTAATCGGTGCATCCGTAAACCTCTCCATTCCTCCGAATCCACATACATCAGCACCCAACCCTAATATTTTTTCTCTTATTGTATCTTTTCTAACCATACAACTCTCCTAAAATTTCAACATTTGTAACCCGAAAGCATTGTTGTTTGCAAGCTCTCTTACAGTTTGTATTGCATAAAATTACCATTATGGACAAAACCATATGCTAAATATAATTTCACTCCCATATCAGAAGCGGTAATCTGAATGGTTCCACAACCATAATTTCTAGCTTCCTCAATCACTCTATTTAAAAGTTCTTTTGCAATTCCCATCCGCCTGTAGTTCGGGTTCGTAAACATACTGGATAATAATCCCATCTTTCCACTTGGGCATCCAAAATATGGTGGTTTTTCTACAAAGGACATTCCACTTGTTCCTATAATACTTCCATCATCTACAGCAATCCAAGAGACAAATGTACCATCCTTCATATGACGTATATAATAATCCATCAAAGCAGGTTTTAAATCCATATCCTCCTTAGCACCTTCTTCTCTCAACTGATTGATTCTCATTTCAACGAATACATCCAGTTCTTTTTCACTCAATTTTCTATATTCTATTCCCAATTCATTCACCTCCACCAATCCCTATTTGCAAGTCTCTTTAGAAAGTAAAATAATTTTATCTAATATATTGGCTATTTTGCTCATTATTTTTCTAACCTTTCATCATTTATTTTTTCTTACATATCGACACAAAATTCCCTCCGTTATCATATCTCCACCACTACATTCGTAAGATATTTCTGCCTCATCTATGAACCCAAGCTTGTGCAACACATTTGCCGAGCTTGTATTTACCTTGGCATAGACTGTAATACATTCCTCCATTCCCAGTTCATTCTCTGCAAACCCCATAACCGATTTCATTGCCTCTGTAATATATCCATTTCCCCAGTATTGCTTTCCCAGATTATAGGATATATCCCAATGACTCTCATCATCTTCTTCGTTATAAAAAACTAAACAGGTACCTATGATTTGCCCCGTTTCTTTTAAAACAATAATCCAACGATTCCATTTTTCATTTTCAATCTGCTCCAGTTCAAACCGGACAAAGCTCCTCGTTTCCGCAATGTCACTACTGGCTTTCCAACACATATACCTAGATACATCTTCATCCTGCATCCAACAGGTAAAAATGTCGTTTATATCTGTTTCCTGTATCTCCCTAAGTAATAATCTGTTCGTTTCTATTCTTGGTGTTTTCAAACTTTTGCACCTCTTTTCATGATTACAATCTATTGACTTTATATTCCATGATTACATGCTCCTACAGCCTATACATTTGAATGCAAATAACAATTGAACCAAATCCATATCCCATTGGTGCAACATACCATATGTTTTCATTTATAAACACAGAACCAAAAAATCCAATAAGGCAGAGTAGTCCGCAGATTAATAGAGTTATTTTCAGAGTATATCTGTGTTTGTTCTCATCTTCACCTCCCAAGCCTATGCACAAAAATGCAAGTCCCATAAAAAAACCCCATGCCAGGTAGTCTGTAGCCATTTCTATGGATGGCCAGTAACCTATCTGAAAGTAAGTGGGAACATTAACTCCTTCGCTAATAAGCCTTCTTGTAACGGTCAGATTTACAATATGAGCAACCCCTGTCAATGCGCATGTACAAGACATAAAAACAAGCATAGCATTTCTATAAATTAATGTGACACCCAATAAAGTACTCAACTCTAATAATATAAAAAGTACCACAGGTGCACTAAAAATCGTCATTAACTCCCATACACTTAATGCCACTTCCGTTTTGGTAATTAGGAACAAGCCCACTGATATGAAATATAAGGTTCCCGTTGTAATTCCTATTAAAGATATTTTCTTAGTCATAATTACTACCTTTCACCATCTATAATGCATTCCAGTACACAAAGAAAATAAGTATGCAGCCCCATGCATTTTCAGTCTCTTTTCTTACAATTAACATTCCATATATAAGGAATAAGGTTATCTTCATGGCCAATTATAATCTAATCAAACAATGCTTCCATATCAATAACTTTAACAAAAGCACCGCTATATTCATTATATTTCAAACCATACGTGGTAATCAATGTACTATGAATCGCCACCTTAGGAGATATTTCTTTCGAAAGTAAAGCAATTCTGTTACGCAAAATTCTATCGTAATTCTTATCAACAACAAATTCTGTCCCGTAAAATTTTATTTCACACATATTAACAATATTATCTTTTCGTTCAATCAGCATATCAATCTGTGTCCCGGATTCATCTCCCTTTCGTTTAGACCATGCTGACTGAGTTGTGCTGACTCCATTAATTCCCAGCGCTTTCTTAATCTGTTCTATATGATTAAAGCAAACGTTCTCAAAGGCAATCCCCCTCCATGTTACGATGTTTTGCGATTCCATATTCGAAAGCCAAAAATCATTACTTAATTCGTTTTGGTTTTCCACAAATCGGAGATAAAAAATGCAGAATGGATCAATCAGTTTATAATGCACTTCTCTTTTACTGCATCCAAAGGGAACATATTTTATAATAAAATCACTTGCCATTAATGCTGATAATGCATTGGTCAATGTACCTCCTGCTGCTATACCCGCAGCATCAGCTAATTCTGAACGTGTGCATCCATAGTGTTTTGCTCCTATTGCTCGAATAAGCGAAATCATCATTTCCGAATTAGTAAATATAGCACGAAATAATCTTTTGAATTCATCATGTAACGGAGCATTTTTTTCAAAGAATAACGCATCCACATTCTGAGCCAAACTTAACCCGCTCTGATAATAACTTAAATAATATGGAATGCCACCTGTAATCATATATGACTGCACTATGTCATACCTGGACAGCATTATATTTTCACTCTTAAAATACTGCTCACACTCACCTAATGAAAATGGCATCAATTTTAATTCGCAGGTCAATCTGTTGTAAAGTCCACCATGATTGTTAATTAGTTTGTCTGTCATCCATGATGTCGCACTACCACATACAATAAGCATTACATTCTTTCTAGAACACGCCCATGTATTCCAAAAGCCTTCGAAAGCAGTAATAAATCCGGATTTAGGTGTATCAAGCCACGGAAGTTCATCTATAAATATTAATTGTCTACTTCCATCATCTATACTCTGAAGGAACATCTCTAACATCAAGAATGCATCCATCCAGTTTTCGGGACACTTACTTTTCTTCATTCCTTGAAAAATGAGTGAATTATAAAAATGCTTTAGTTGTTTTTTTAAAGGACTATCTGATTCTTCCCCATCAGACTCAATAGGAGAAAGACCCGCATGGCGGAATGTTATCCTTCCCTCGAACACTTCATTAACCAGATATGTCTTTCCTACTCTTCTACGTCCGTATATCGCAACAAATTGCGACTTATTGCTCTCATATAACTTATTTAATATAGCAATTTCTTGTTTACGTCCTATCATAAATTCACCCTCCCAGAAAATATAATCAGCCATTTAATATTATTTTATCCATTTCGTGGCTGATTATCAAGGGTTTTATTCCGGAAGTTATACTATTTTCTATTATCCCATTCATCAAGTCCTATTCTATTTTAATCGGCTTCATACCAAACTTCTTTCAAACTTTTCTTCCGAGCTGGTGAAGTTTGTTTTTCTGATTCTCTGTAGGGTTTGTCCTTCCCTTTTTAATCTTCACTTCATTCTATCCTGTACAGTCATCACTAATGAATACAGATTCTATTTCCTCAATATACAATAACTAGAAATTGCTTAAGTGTTCTTAATTCAATCAACAGTACAAATCCCCCTGCTATATTACCGGAGGTATTTTCCTATGCATGTGTTACTATTCTATATGCCAAATCCGAAATCCAATGGGGTAGTATTGCACCATATAAGCTGTCGG
>JBJENY010000126.1:0-6144 GCA_051880435.1 Lachnospiraceae bacterium
CCTCTGTTTTCAAAGTACCAAGGAGACCATCTGTGATTTCTTCGGTTCCCTCTGCAATGAGAACCACATCCTCCCGGTCATCCACCTTATAGGACAGGATGTACTTCTTCATATGCCCTTCCCCGCTGACACTACCCTGAATGCGGATTTCCTCCTCATTCTCTGTCAGTACAATGTCCTTTATATCACCGGAAATAACATAAGAACTGTCTCCAGCTGTACCGCCTTCTTTACTAACTGTAATCTGTGCTTTCTCTACCGTCTTATTATTATTAAAATCCTCCGCCTCTGCGATAATTTCAACTGTTCCTTCTTCATAACAGCTGTACTGTAATGTTCCGGACCGGCTTAATACCTTTTTTCCATCTATATATAAGGCGAATTCCTTTACTCCATAATTATCTGTGGCATATGCCGTAATCTGTACCACATCATTGATAAGAGCAGTCTTTGAAGAAACATGCAGGGCTACCTTTGGTGCTTCCGTATCCTTAGACGCATCCATGACTCTTCTTGCGGATGTATCAATACAGGCAACTGCCGGTGCACTCTTTGCATGTTCCTTATCTTCTACTTCATATTTTACCAGATAGTATTTTCCACACTCCACAGTGTCCGGGATTTTTCCCTCCGTCCACCGGGTATCATCTAATTCCTTGTAGGAATAATACTCTTTGATAATCCCTTTTTCTTCTTCATCCCTGTGGTCCTCATCACTTCCGGAACCGGAAAGTGTGATATGACAGCAGTTCTCTTCCATTTCCTTTTTCGCTGTCACTGCTGCTTCGGGGATATGATGGACATATAATGTTTTGTCCCATGCTATCTTCTCCGACCATAACCGGTAATCTGACAATGCTTCATTCTCGCCAACCGGATTATCCTGCACCCTTAAACCAATGTGATAAGCACCACAACGGTCAAACCGGGTAATCGGTTCTTCTGTAATAATCTGCTCTTCTTCTCCCTGTTCTTTTTCTGAAAGCACGCCTTCCCGGTAATCATAGGTCCACTCCTGTCTATAGAGGGGATCCTTTTCTGCATCCCGGTACTCTGCTTCACAGACCAGACTGTCCTTTGTTGTGAGATAGCCTCCTGCTTCACGGTCGATTTCCTTCAGGGACTGATTCATGTAATCTGATACTTCATCACCGGATTGTGCCATGGTTCCATCCACTGCAGCATCCAGTCTCGTAAATGCCATAACATTCGCCTGTCCCATACCGATAAAGTGAATCTGGTTTTCCAATAAGTACTGGATTAAGGAAGCGGTAAACTCATCCGACTGATATTCCTCCGTCTCTGTTTCTGAAGCATGAATCACATAACGTACCGCACCATCTTCCCACTTATGTTTTTTCACCGCATCCTGAACAACCCTGTTAGTCAGCTCCTTTACCTTGATTTGTCCAATGGATGCACATTCCTTCATTTCCTGTGCCTGACTCTGTCTGCTGTAGCTGACAATCGGTGCAATTCCCGTACCCTTCAGGGTGACATCCAGTGCAAAATCTTCAACAATCACCTCATCATTGTCTGTGATGGTAATCACATTATCATTGCGTTCTATGGTGATATTATGCTCCTTGGTTTTCATATCATATGGAAAGGTTCCAAGCAATGTACCTGCGTTTTCCAGTCTTGCATAGGAACCATTCCGGACATTATCCATATCCACATCCTCTAATGCAATCAGCTTCATTCCCTCATCGGTTAATAACACAGTATAGCCGGACATATGCGGTCCGTCCCACTCGCAAAGAGTTGGAAATTTTATTGCCCGTACTGTATCGTTCCAGTTACTATTTCTGCTTCCATATAGCATCAGATAGTCTTCTCCGCCACCAAGATTGTTTGGTTCTCCGCCATCCCAACGGGTCCAGTAAAAATCTTCTCCTGTAACCCATTTCCACAGGCTGACATCCTTCTCATCCCGTCGTCCTCCCAGCCAGTAACCAAAACTTCTTTTTTCTGGCAACACATGTTCTTCAATATAATCCTTTTCCCATTCACTGGTAATGGTTGCAAGATAACCTCCTTGTGACTCGCAGTCTTTCTCTGCATCTTCCCATATGTTGTTTGTATCTATCACCTTGTATGTGTGATTCCGGTAACATTCCGGATTTTCTGTAGACTCAACAGAGGCACCAAAAATCATGCCACAGCCTTCTGTCGCTTCTGTTTGTTCCTGCTGCAAAGTAAACGAAATCATCTGGTCACAGCCCATTCCGGTTTCTGTAAAGACAAAATCCTTCAGCGGGTCATTTTCATAGGATGTAAACGCAAAACCATCCTCCTTCCCGGCAACATGGGGACCGTGGGAATCATAGTCCACATGATCAAAAGATATCCAGTTGAAATCCTCATGGACAGATGCAATTTCCTCCTGTGTAACGGATAAGGAAACACTATTTTCCTCTCCCGCCTTTTCCAGTGCTTCCTTTAATGCCTGATAACCTTCTATACCGGCAGCGTCCAACCCGTTATATAACATTAGGATATCTGCTTTTGCTTCTTTTTCTATCTTTAATCCCGTAACAGGCTTCTGATTTACAATCTCAAAATACGCACTTTGCTGATCCTCTGTGGCAACAACTGATCCATCTGTCATCAGGATTTGCTGTACCACTTTATAATTCCCCACACCGGTCAGAACAACCGGCACACTTTCTTCCCGGGAACTGATGATATCCACACATTCATCCTCTGAAAAATCATCATTTCTGTTGGCATCATGATAGATGACATATTGTATTTCTGAAATCTTGGTTTCATTTGTTATTTGTGCCAGATTTTCAATACTGATATGTGCCTCACCATTTTCATCTCTTACATAACAGGCATCTGTTTTTATTCCGGGAACCACCATGTCTTCCGGCATGACAAATGAAATCAGATCCAGATCATCCGAAGAAGCTTCCACACAAAGACCGGTTCCATTAAATACAATCTGCTTTGCGATAATCCTGCCATTTAACCGGAATTCCCCTGTATTAATATACACACATCCATTTGGTGCATATAACACAGCATTTAAGGACATATTGGAACCATTTAAGGTTATATCTCCGCTTTCGGATGCCAGAAAGATACGGCTTTCCTCCGGGGTAATCAGTTCTCCTGCATTAACGGTAATGGAATCCTTTGCATACACAATACCCTGTCCAAGAAAGCTTGTGGCATGTAACGTCAGCTCACCACCTGTATATACAGGCGTATCAATGATGACCGGGTCACTTCCTAAATCTAAAGCGCTTTCATATACCGTTCCGTTTTCCTTCGCATAACCGGAAACCTCTTTTGTAATATCCGGCATTTCCAGGCTTTCTGCCTTCTCACGTTTTGCTCCTATTTTCTGGGCATCTGCCCCATCTGATGTCTTCAAGGTAATACTTTTTCCTGCCTCTAATGTTCCATCAATGGTAATGCTTCCACCCTGGTAATAAAAATCCTGATTGGTATGGACCGAACCTGTAACCTGCATCGTTCCTGTATAAAAAGACAGACCGGTCTCTCCGGATGTAAACATGGCATAGTTTAATCCCGACCATTTATCAGGAATTTCATAAGACTGTCCGGGAATCACAATTCCGGTTTCCCCGGAATCATCTCCACTTCCGCCGGAATCATCCAAACCGGCGGTATCCGCAAAAGCAATGCTTTCCGGAATGGAAGGCTTTCCCTCTGTTCCATGGGCCATAAAACCAAAGCTGACGGACTGACCGGCACCAATGGTACTGTTATATGTCTTAGCTGCTAATACATAGGTCCCATTTTCCGAAGAGATGATGTCTGCATTCCATACACTGTCAATCTCCCCGTCATAATCAAAGGTCACCTTCCACAGGCTTTTCGCACAGTCAGTGTCATTTTTTAATGTAACCTCTGCATTGACATAGTTTCCCCATGCACTGCTTTCCTTGTATGTAATGGTAAAACCATCTGATGTATACGTTTTTTCAGCAGCTTCTGTCTCCGCTGCATAGGCAGACTGGGGAATCAGACCAAGTACCAGTGCAGTCACCAGTATATAAGATACAATCGCCTTCCTCCATCGCCTGAGATCTCTTTTGTGAATGTTCATAGATTATTTTCCTCCCCTTTATTTCCCTTTATTTTTTCATCCTACAATTACATAACATCATTTTCAATACGACCGTCGATTTTTGCAAAATGAGCATACGTTTTTGCATAAAAAAGACAGATATAATGTTTTTTCACATCATATCTGTCAATGAAAATATTTATTGCTTGCATGCCAATTAATAGTAGAGTAACAAAGGGTCTGACCCCCGAATGGGGGATCAGACCCTAAATCAACTACACATTCATATTTTCAATCATTGCAAGAACTTCTTTACCCATCTCATCAGAAAGATTCTGTGCATCTTCTAAGGATGTTCCCTTTACACCATAGTAGAACTTAACCTTTGGCTCAGTACCGGAAGGTCTTACGCATAACCATGCATCATCAGATAAATCATAATACAATACATTAGAATTTGGTAATCCTGTTGGTGTTACTTCACCGGTCTTCATATTCTTAATGGTATCTTCCTTGTAATCTCTTGCAGAAAGTACTTCATACTTACCAATCTTTTCCGGTGTATTATCGCGAAGGGTAGCCATAATTGACTGAATCTTTTGAAGACCCTCGATACCCTTAAAGCCAACCGACTGGATAGCATCCATACAATATCCGTACTTATCATACATATCAATCATGGCATCCCATAAAGTTTTGCCCTGACTCTTATAATATGCAGCAGCCTCACAAAGTGCCATAGTAGCAACAATGGCATCCTTATCTCTTGCATGGGTACCAATGAGACATCCGTAGCTTTCTTCAAATCCAAAGAGATAAGTACCTTCTCCCTTTGTTTCAAAGCCAAGAATCTGCTGACCAATATACTTAAATCCTGTCAAACACTCAATTAAACGAATATCGTAAGCCTTTGCAATCTCATCTGCAAGGTTTGTTGTAACAATCGTCTTAATTAAAGCACCATCCTTTGGAAGAGAACCTTCTGTTGCAAGCTTCTGACTGATTTCATACTCAGCTAACAGACAGCCTGACATATTACCGGTTAAACACTTATACTCACCGGATTTGCTATCCTTTACATATACACCTAAACGGTCAGCATCCGGATCAGTTGCTAATACCAAATCTGCATTTTTTTCTTTTCCTAACTTAAGAGCAAGTTCAAATGCTTCCTTTGCTTCCGGATTTGGATAGCTAACAGTTGGGAATTCTCCATCCGGTAATTCCTGTTCCGGCACAACATAAACATTTTCAAATCCAATTTCCTTTAACACTCTTCTTGCCGGAAGATTACCTGTTCCGTGAAGTGGTGTATATACAACTGTAATATCCTTACCATATTTGTCTATGCAATCCTGATGAATGACTAATTTCTTTAATTCATTAATATAGATATCATCCACTTCCTGTCCAATGGTTACATAAAGACCTGCAGCTACAGCGTCTTCCTTTGCCATCGTCTTACAGGTAGACAAATCAGCAATTGCCTTAACCTCTGCCATAATTCCACTGTCATGTGGAGGTGTAATCTGTGCCCCATCTTCCCAGTATACCTTATATCCATTATACTCTGGAGGATTGTGGCTTGCTGTTACATTAATACCTGCAATACAGCCTAAATGGCGTACAGCAAAAGATAATTCCGGAGTTGGACGAAGAGACTCAAAACGATATGCCTTGATTCCATTAGCAGCCAGACAAAGCGCTGCCTCTTCAGAAAACTCAGGAGACATTCTACGAGAATCATAAGCTATTACAACTCCCTTTTCTTCTCCACCCATTTTTTTAATATAATTAGCAAGTCCCTGGGTTGCACGACGTACAACATAAATATTCATACGGTTAATACCGGCTCCGATAATACCACGAAGACCAGCTGTACCAAATTCTAAATCTGCATAAAATCTTTCTTTAATTTCTTTGTCGTCATCAGCAATGGCAGCTAATTCCTTTTTGGTGTCCTCATCAAAATAAGGGTTTGTCATCCACTCTTCATAAATCTTTTTGTAATCCATTTGTGTCTCCCTTCATTCTATACATATTGTTAGGCGTTTGCGAAACGCCACAAGCCGCATAAATACGGCATTTTTTTGTTAATA
>JBJENY010000127.1:0-6142 GCA_051880435.1 Lachnospiraceae bacterium
GAAAATGAAAGAAATGAATGGTGGAAAGCAGATGAAGGATGTGTGGACAGGAGCACTGACGAAACCTTCTGAGAAAACAGAAGGCAAGCATCCAACACAGAAACCGGAATATTTGCTTGAAAAAATTGTACTGGCGTCGACGGAGGAAGGACAAGTTATAATGGATCCTTTCTGCGGCTCAGGAACTACCGGAGTAGAGGCTATACGATTTGGACGGAAGTTTATTGGAATAGATGTAAGCGAAGAATACTTGGAGATATCCAAGAGAAGATTGGAGAAAGTAGCAAATGACAAATAGAAATTTTGATGAATGGTTGAGTAAGTTCAGACCGAGTATATCGACATATGATTATTATGTGGATTTTGAGAAGGTGCACAGAAATGTAGAAGAAATAAAGATTGAATTAAATATATTAAATTCGCTTGTTGGTAGTAAGGATATAAAGACAGATTTTGTGAATTTATTAAAACGTTATCCAGAAATATTAAAGGCAATACCAATACTGTTGGCAAAACGAGAGAGTGAGATATATTGCCAAGATGAAAAAGGTGGATTTTTGTATAAATTTGATTTGGGTAAATATCCTCCGAATAGCCATAGGCATTATGAGATGTACACTTATTTTATGGAAAAGACGGGGCTGTTTGATTTGTTGCAGAATCATATTATAAAAGACTTAGTGGATTATGTGACAGGTGTAGAGACAGGACTTGATTCAAATGGTCGAAAAAATCGTGGTGGACATTTAATGGAGGACTTGGTTGAGAAATACATACAAGAAGCTGGATTTATACGTGATATTAATTACTATAAGGAAATGTATCTTGTTGATATAGAAAACAAATGGGGGATTGATTTGTCAGCGTTGTCTAATGAGGGAAAGGCTGCGAAAAGATTTGATTTTGTGGTTAAGACGGATAAAATGATATATGCAATAGAAACAAATTTCTATACTGGTGGTGGGTCAAAGTTAAATGAAACTGCAAGAAGTTATAAGATGCTTTCACAGGAAGCTAATACTATAGATGGATTTACCTTTGTGTGGTTTACAGATGGTATTGGTTGGAAAAGTGCAAGAGGTAATTTGAGGGAAACATTCGAGGTTATGGATACGGTTTATAGTATTGATGATATGGAGAATGGAATTATGAATACATTGTTTAGATAAAGGAGAAGAAACATGAAAAAGGTTAAGGTAGCTTATGAAATGATTTCGATTGAAGATTTATATGTTAATCCTGAAAATGATAGATACATCAACGATTCAGAAGATGAAATATCTGCAATGATAGATATGTTTAGGGTTGCAAATGGAAATCCTAGAGTTGAAATGGTCAATTTAGCGGAAGACATAAGTGAAAATGGATTAAATCCTTTTGAATGGCCTATTGTATGGTATGATGAAGAATTAAAGAAATATATTGTAATTGAAGGAAACCGTAGGATAACTTGTATAAAATTGATGACGCAATTCAAGGAGAATGAGGAAATATTGAGGAGCATTCCAGAGGTTGAAAAGATTTATAAATTATCATATCCGGAGGGTGCTATAGAATGTGTTGTGTACGAAGATTTGTACGAAGCACAAAAGGTATTGGCTAAAATACATCAGGATATCAATGAAGGTATTGGAAGAAAACAATGGGATGCATATGCTAAACAGAAAGCTAATTCGAAATTAGGCAATGGTTCCAAAACATATTCGATAATTCGATTTCTTAGAGAATATGAAGGTGTTAGTCCAGAATTATTAGAATGTATGGCGGGGTCAAGGTGGACATCGAAACTTGAGAGAGTAGTTAGTTTTAGAAAATTTAAGGAAGTATATAATATTGAGTTTAGTAGTAATTTTTCAATGATTCATAAAGATACCGTTGAACAGGTGTATCATATGATGGAAAAATTAGTGATGGATTTAATTAATCTTCCGGCAACAGATAATTTTAGAACAAAAAAAGATTTTGATAATTATACCGATAACTTGCCAGCTGAATTTAAAACGCAGGTTCCAGATGAAAATAGTAAGAATGTAACTGAGAATAATACTGCAGAAAAAATAGGCGAGGAATCATGTCAGGTAAAAGACAGTAATGCGGCGGAAAGTCAAGAACAAAAAAATGGTGCAAACAGCCAAGAAGATGGTATTCAAGACGATGTTCAAGAAGAAAAAGAGTCTGAGTTTGATACTCCAAGAAAAATATCTAATCAGCATAAAAGTTTAAGAAGGGCATTAAGATTGAGTAAAGACTATGCTGAGGATATGTTTGCATGTTTGGGAGAAAAGGGTAAAGAGATAATCATAGAATTAGAAAGTATTAACTATATAGATTATCCAAATGCGTCTGCAGCATTATGTCGTTCGATATTAGAATATGTGGTCAAAATGTGGTTGTTGGAAAGCAAGCATCCAGAACAGTTTAAAGAAGGCGATTTGCCAGGTTCGTATAATTCGTGTATAAATGATTTGGCAAACAGAAAAGTCCTTAATGATAAACAACACAAAATGTTGAGAAGATGCGCAAATAAAGAATACTTTATTGATTTTCTTAATAGTTGTATTCATGCTGATTCAAAAATATGCGTGCAACAAACTGCTTTGATAGATGGATGGAAATGCATAAGAATATTGGTAGAATTATATGTTGAAGGACATCAGAAGTAAATGAAAATTTTATTGGTTGAAGCAGATTACAAAAACAAATATCCACCTTTAGGATTAATGAAAATCAGTGCCTATCACAAAGAGATTGGTGATGAAGTTGTTTTTGTAAAAGGAAAAAATAAAGATTTAAAAAATCAGAAGTGGGATAGAATATATGTTACTACACTATTTACATTTTATTGGAAAAAGACAGTTGACACTATAAAATATTATTACAACTCGGTGAAAAATCCAAGTGATTTGCATGTTGGTGGTATTATGGCAACATTGCTAGAACAGGATTTAAGAGCCGAAAAAAGAATACAGGGAATAACCATAAGAACTGGATTGCTTAATCAGACAAATATGTTAGGGAATGAAACGGTTCCAGTGGATCTTATGACTCCTGATTATAGTATCATTGATAAAGAGAGTAACAAATATTTGGATTATGAATATGAAGTACAAAATGCATATATGGCTTCGACTACAAAAGGTTGTATTAGAAGATGTAAATTTTGTGCGGTAAGTACACTTGAACCTACGTATTGCGATTATATTGACATTAAAGGCCAAATAAAAGAAGTTAATAGATTGTATGGAGAAAAACGCAACTTGATGTTAATGGATAATAATATTTTGGCTTCGCCACAATTAGAACAAATTGTAGACGATTTGGTCGAATTAGGTTTTGGAAGAGGAAACCAAAGTTATGAAAAACAATCTGGTAAACGTAAGTTGAAACAGACCAGATATGTTGATTTTAATCAAGGGACAGATGCTCGTTTGCTGACAGAAGAAACAATTACACAACTGGCAAGATTAGAAGTGAAACCATTGCGAATTGCGTTTGATCATGCAGATGAAGAAAATGTGAGGATATATAAAGAAGCGCAGTGGCTAGCTGCAAGGCATGGATTTAAGAATTTGTCAAATTATGTATTGTTTAATTTTAAGGATACACCACAAGAATTATATTATAGACTGAAGGTGAATATTGAATTAAATAAAGCATTTAAGAAGGAAAAATTGGATACAAGTATATGGTCATTTCCAATGAAATATATGCCTTTTTCAGGAGAGCATCGTATGGACAGAAAATATATAGGAGAGCATTGGAATGCGAAAATGTTAAGAGGGGTACAGTGTATACTGAATGCAACACATGCAGTGGTGGGGCCAAAAGAAGAGTTTTTCAATCATGCATTTGGAAGCACATATGAGGAATTTGAAGAGTTGATATATATGCCAGAGCTATTTATCACTAAAAGAAAGGATAATGCGGATAAAATTGAGCAATGGAGGCACATTTACAGAAACTTAGATGATGCGGAAAGACAACAGTTTATTGAACTGATAAGAAACAATAGTTTCCCGGATGTTTATATTGAAAATGAGAAGATACGGCTATTATATAGCTGGTATCTGAAGTAGTTTGTCGTTTTTTTTACTGACAACAAAATGACAATACAATCCCCTAAAAATTCACGCAACAGGTATAAATCAGACAAAACTCCCGGATTTCTACCATCAAAACCAACGAAAAACACCATACAACAACTTGGCAAAGAGGAGTTTGAGTAACGGACTAAAATGCCGAAAGCCTGTATTTATGCGGGTTTCCGGCATTTGTTTTATCGAATGGCTCTAGTTTGGCTCTATTTGTGGGCGGAGTAATGTTTTTTGAATAGGAGGTTGCAATGAAATATAAAGAGGTTCAACAAATTGCAAAGGATACCATTGATTTTGCGAAAAAAAATATTAAACCAGGAATGAAATTGCTTGATATAAGAAAAATGTGTGAGCAGAAAATGCTTGAACTTGGAGCTGATTCGTTTTGGTATTGGGATGTTGGTGCATTTGTGTTTGCCGGAGATGAGACAACAGTTTCTGTATCTGGGAAACAGTATGTTACAAGTGACAGAATAATTAATGAGAATGAAATTGTAACCATTGATTTGAGTCCACAGAATGATAATATTTGGGGAGATTATGCAAGGACGATTATTTTAGAAAATGGTGTAGTTGTAGATAAGGCAGATGTAAATAATGTTGAGTGGCGAAATGGTTTACAGATGGAGGACAAGCTACATAAGGAATTATTGGAATTTGCAAATATTGAAACAACATTTGAAGAACTATATTATCATATTAATGAAATTATAACGGAGAATGGATTTATTAGCCTTGATTTTATGGGAAATTTAGGGCATTCCATTGTGAAGAATAAGGGTGAACGAGTATATATTGAGAAAGGAAATAAACAGAAATTGAGCGATGTAGATTATTTTACTTTTGAGCCACATATAAGTATTCCAAGGTCAAAATATGGGTACAAAAAGGAAAATATTTACTACTTTGAAGATAGTAAATTAGTTGAATTGTAAAGCTAGTAGCAGCCACTGGAAGTTATGATTAAGGAGGGAAAATGGATGAATCCACAAATTAAAGATCATTTTTATGATCAGTTTCTTAAAGAACCAACAAAAGACAATTTTCGGGATTTTATGAAAAAGTCATGTGGTGAATTGAATGAAATGGATTTTAAAGAGACTTGGATAGACAAGGGTCCGTTGGCAAAAATTATGTTAGCTATGGCAAATAATGGTGGAGGAATTATCGTATTCGGTGTAAAGGAAAACGAAGATAATACATTTGATATTTTAGGACTAGATAGTCTGAAGGATACTGCTGACATCAGTAATAGTATTTCTAGGCTTATTTCATCGAGTTTAGATTATGAGGTGTTCAATTTTGTTTTTGATTCGGATGTTTATGGAGAATTTGAAAATAAAAAGTTTCAAATCATGGTTATACATGATACTCCAGAAAGATTGCCTTTCGTATCACTTGGACAGTCTGAAAAAATAGAAAAAGATGTAATATATGTTAGGAGAGGGACAAAGTCAGAAAAGGCAACATCTGAAGAAATTAACAGAATAATTGAAAGAAAAATTGCAACTATATATTCAGAAAATACGGATATGTCTTTAGATCAACATCTGGAGCAATTAAAAAAACTGTATTCAGAATTGCCTCAAAAAATACAAGTGTTAGTTCGAAAAGGCACTCAACCGAACTTTGCAGCAGCACTAAAAGTGTTTGGAGAACGCATAGGGGCACTGTATGGAACTCCAGATGAATATGAGGAAAAGGATAATCCTAATTATCCTGATGAAGGATATGAGGCATTCATTTTGAGAATGATAAATGCAAAGAAGTTGAAGATAGAGAAAGTATTAGATTTGAAATGATTTTTATAGAGTGATTGTGTGTTCTATATTGCACCAAAGGGATTTTTTGTGTTAGAATATCGCTTAAGGAAAGTACCCATGACAGGGTGGTAGCCTCCCGAGTTTATGATACCGGTTTACCGGAATACATAGGAAGGTCGCTGGATGTCCGGTGGACATCCGTTTAGCGAGGACCGAAGCGAAGCGTAGACGGTGGCGCCGATGACAGCTTATGAGATCATTTCGATTTTCATTGGGATATTAGCT
>JBJENY010000128.1:0-30443 GCA_051880435.1 Lachnospiraceae bacterium
TCTGGAAGATAAATCCTATGATGTAAAAAAACATATAAAGGAAGAACCGGAGTTTAAGACCGGAGGTACAATCGCGGGAATCTATGGAGGATTTTATCTGGTTGTTCCAAGTCTTGATGAAATTATTGATGTATGTAAACTTATCAATAGTAAATCTCAGGATGGATACTATAATATCTATTATTGCTATCAATATAATCTAAAGGGAAATAAAGAAGATAAGGTGTCCTTTTGTAGTGAAATAAGGGATGCATATTTGCAGACGGGAATTGCCCATACTGCAAATCTTGATAATCGTTATACATCCCAACAGGACTTTTATGACATATACGGAAGCTTATTGTTTATCGGATTATTTATTGGCGGACTGTTCCTTATGACTACGGTAATGATTATTTATTATAAGCAGATTTCAGAAGGCTATGATGACAGAGAGCGTTTTATGATTATGCAAAAGGTTGGTATGAGTGATGTGGAAGTGAAAAGAGTCATCCGTCATCAGATACTGTTAGTATTCTTTTTGCCAATTCTTCTTGCTATTGTACACATTGCCTTTGCCTTAGATATTATCAGAAGTCTTCTTGCAATGTTTTATATGGCAGATGTTAAGCTGTATATCATAAGTACCCTATTAACTGTTGTAGTATTTCTTGTGGTATATGCATTGATATATGGTATTACTGCAAGACAGTATTATAAAATCACCAGTATGAAAACAGTTTGATAAAATGAGTGAAAACCAATAGTCACAAGAATAAGTGAAGAAACCTCTGATGTGGAAAATAAGGTATTTCCTATCAGAGGTTCCAATTGTTATAGAAATAATAATATATTGACATGGAAGGTGTCGGTTGTATTTTCCAATTTCATGTATCCGTTATATTTATTCACTACCTGTTGCATGTTTTTGGTTCCCATACCATGATTTTTTGCATTCTTTTTTGTAGATAAATAGTTGCCGTTGTTGGTTTTTCTTTTTCCTTGATAGCTGTTTTTAGAGGATAGCATTAAGCGGTTGTTGTCTCCAAGTAATTGTATATCAATAAATGGATGAAAAGAATTCTTTGCATTTTCAATACAATTAAGCCATATATTTCCAAGTAAAATGGTAATATCTTTTTCGTTAAGTGCAATATTTTTTGGAACGGAAACATTGCAGGTGACATTGATGTTAAAATTTTGTGCAACAGCAATATAGTAATTACAGATGCCGTTTATTATGATGTTTCCTGAATGAATACAGTTTTTATTTTGATTGAAATCAGCTTGCAGGTTTTGAATATAATTGAGAACATCCATGTCATGATTATGACTTGCTAAAATATTTATAGTTAGTAAATGATTATTGAAATCATGCCGAATTTGTCTTGTTGTTTCTTCTTGTAGGTGCATTTGCTCAATTTCATAATGCAGATACTGATTTTGTAATATTAAAAAGTTTTGTTCTTCTGTTTTCTCCTGAATAATGAGTTTCTTATGATGTAACCTCATTACTCCAAAAGCGAATAGTAAAAATATCACCGTGATACATATTATTTTCCATACAAAAATACTTTTAAATTTATAATTTAAAAATATATTCATGAACCAAAATGCAGGGATGAAAATAATAATGCTTTGAGAGAAAGGAATGGATAAATAAAATAACAAAGAAAGAATGATGTAAGTCGTAGTTTTCATAGATAAAGGATTCCTTTTTATTTATGTTTTGTTGGTGGTACTTTACTGTTTTTTCTTTATATTTTGATAGTATTGGAGCATTCGCATTTGCATGGCTAACCATTGCTCTTCGTTGGCACAAAGATGAAGATTGAGTAAAGAATCATCTGTTAATTCATTTACCATGGAATGTTCTCCGGTTAATATATAACCAATGTCTATATGATATGTAATATATAATTGCTGAAGTTTGTCAGTTGTAATCAGAACTTTACCGGTTTCAATTTTTCTGTAAGATTCAGGCGTCCAATTAAGGCTTAGGGCAAATTCTTTTTGGGTGATATGTAAGGAACACCTGAATTCCTTTAATCGCAAACCTATTTGTTTTTTATCGTATTTTTCTTCCATTCCGGTAGAATCTCCTTTTTATCCTTTTTGTTTTAGGCGTTTCTAAAACACCTGCTTGTAAAATGGAAAATATTTCCATTACAATAATAACAAGTTAGGACATTTCCGTAAGCGTGAAGAATAATCACATAAAAGGGTAAAATTAATCACATTTTTGATGTGCAGTTGCAAAAAGAAGCATTTTGTGATACCCTAACTCCATTAGGAGGAGTAGAGAATGGCTAAGATTTTGATTTGTGATGATGCCGCATTTATGCGACAGGCTTTAATTCAGATATTAAAAAAGACAGAGCATACAGTAGTTGCAGAGGCAGAAAATGGACTTGACTGTATTGAAAAGTTTGAAACATATAAGCCGGATGTGGTTTTAATGGATATTACCATGCCGGATATGAATGGTATTGAGGCCACCCAGAAAATTATGGCCATGGATAAGAATGCAATTATTATTATTGTTTCTGCCATGGGTCAGCAGGCTATGGTATTTAGTGCCATTACATCAGGAGCAAAGGATTTTATTGTGAAGCCCTTTGAACCCGAACGTATTATTGAATGTATTGCAAAGTATGCCAAATAGATAAGAAACCTGATAAAGGGGTCGATAAAGGGGTCGGATCCTGTAAACAGAATGTGAGTGCTTTCACAATTTGTTTACAGGGTCTGACCCCTTTTAGTTGCGTTTCGTTCGTTATTCTTGCAATTTGACAATATTTTATGATATAATTGACGTGGATTTTTGTACTTATGCACAAATTGATACATAAGACGAAAAGGAGGGGAAACACATGGAGTATGGCTTGATTGACCAGGCATTAGAAATTGCTTTGTTATTTGATGAACAGGGTTTGGTTCATTATGGGAATAAGAAAGCAAAAGAGCTTTTAGATTATAATTTTGATAATCAATCCGTTTCTATGGTGGATATTTTTCCTTCCGTATGTTCTTTGAAGAATCATCAGATTGTTGTGACCTTGCCAAAGGATGATGATTCTGATCTGATTATGGCATATCGTAAAAATCGTACATGCTTTGCAGTAGAGGTAAGGTTCTTTCCTTTACAGGGACAAGTAGGCATGTATGTATGTTTTGCTATTGATATTTCCAAACGTGATTATTTTGAAAAAAGGGCGAATCAGGCAGGACTTGAGGTAGAAGCAGCCCAACAGGTAAAGACTCAGTTTGTGGCTAATGTTACTCATGAGCTTCGAACTCCGGTTAATGGCATTTTAGGTAATGTCAGGGAATTGGATTCTATGGAAACTGCACCGGAAAAGCGGCGCCTGTTAGATTTGATTGAACGTGGATGCAAGGATATGCATGCCATTATTAATAATATATTAGATTTCTCAAAGCTGGATGCAGGCAAATTTACATTGGAAAAACGACAGTTTAATTTTAGAGAAATGATGGACTATGTTCGTGGGAATCATATCAATAAAATTACAGAAAAGGGGCTGCAGTTGTTTATTACCATTTCTCCGGATGTTCCGGAATATATCATTGGTGATGAATTACGAATTAAGCAGGTGCTGAATAATTTATTATCCAATGCTACGAAATTTACGCCCATGGGAAAAATTGTTGTAGAGGTTGTAAAGACTGCCCAGATTGGCAATCGAATTGAGTTGTTTTTTATGGTTATTGATTCGGGTATTGGAATTGCAATAGAAGATCAGGATAAGCTGTTTAAAAGCTTTTCCCAGGTAGAAGCGTCTACGACACGTAAGTACGGTGGTACCGGTCTTGGACTTAATATTTCCAAACAATTGGTAGAACTGATGGACGGAAGTATTCATGTGGAAAGTGAAAAAAATAAAGGAACCATGTTTTCCTTTCATATATGGGTGGATGTTTCTGAGGAAGCTTCGTCAAATCAAAACAATGATTATCAACCTAGCTTTGAGGTAAAGGTGCCTTCTTTATCTGATGTAGAAGGACAAGAAGAGATATGGCGTTATGGTTCTAAGGAGAACTTAACAGAGCTGCAAAAGAAAATGTCCAGATTAATTTTAAGTGTGGAGATGGCAAACTGGGAAAAAGCGGAGATGTTTATGGAAACAATCAGGCAGTTAACCATGGAAGCACCAAAGGAAGTGAAAAGCTCGGTGTTGCGACTGAAAATGGCTGTGCAAAAGGAAGATTATGATAAAGCAATTACAGCATTTAATACATTGAAAGAACAGTTGCCGGGTGATTGATAGTTGGTTGTATGATTCTACTAAAGATTAGGGAGTGGTATGATGCAGGACAGAAGATATACTTCAAAAATATTAATAATTGATGATGTTGATGCGAATAGATTTGTATTAAGGGATATTATTCAGGATATGGGTTATCAACCTGTATTAGCAGAAAATGGAGCCCAGGCGATTCAGATTATCAATCATTTGTGGCCGCAGCTGATTATATCAGATATTGCCATGCCGGAGATGGATGGTTATGAGCTTTGTGAAATATTAAAAAAGGATCCTAAGACGAGGGATATTCCTGTGATTTTTATTTCAGCTTTTGATAATCCTGAGGATGTTGTTAAGGGATTTGAAATTGGTGGAGAGGATTATATTACAAAACCCTTCTTGCCGGAAGTGGTAAAAGCCAGGGTTGGTCTTCATTTAAAGCTTTGTGAAACGAATCGTGAGTTGTCGGAAAAGAACCGTCTGTTAAAGAAATCTATTGACGAACAGCTTCATCAAATAGAGATGGAAAAGAAGAATGTTTTATATGCACTTACAAGAGTGGCAAGGGAAAATGCCGCTTATGATAAAGGGCATATGGAAAGATTATGTAAGAACTGTCGTACCTTGTCAGAAGCATTGCAGCTGTCAGCACCTTTTGGACATTTGATTTCAGATACCTATATTGATACTATTGAATTGGCTGCACCATTGTGTGATCTTGGTAATGTGGCGGTGCCTACAGAAATTTTACAAAAAACGGAAACGCTAACACAGGAAGATACAGAAAAAATTCACAAACATACAGAAATCGGTGCTAAAATAATTAAAGATATTCAGGTGAGTGGAGATTATAATGATTTCCTGCAAATGTCTTATGAAATTGCTTACTACCATCATGAAAATTACGATGGAACAGGATATCCCTGTCAAATAAAGGGAGGAGAAATTCCATTGTCAGCCCAGATTATTAAAGTAGTATCCGATTATTGTGCATTAACAGAGCCTAGAGTATATCGTGAGGCTTATTCTAAGCAGGAAGCGTTAGAATTAATGAAAGTGGATGCCGGAAAAAAATATAATCCGGAAATATTTAATATTATGAAAATGATTATCCGACAAATGGATTAGGTGATGGAATGACGGAAATTGAATTTGCAAGAATTAGTCAGTTTTTAAAAAATAAATATGGAATTGATATGACCCATAAAAAGGAAATTGTAAGTGGAAGACTGGAAAATACCCTTCGAAAAAAAGGGTATGAGAATTATACCCAGTACATGAATGCATTAGAAAATGATATTACCGGTAATATGGAGCGGGAGCTTGTGAATCTGCTTACAACAAATCACACCTATTTTATGAGGGAATTTGAACATTTTGACTTTCTGCGAAAAGAAGTTTTACCGTGGTTGAAAACAAAGGAGCAATACAACAAGGATTTGCGAATCTGGTGTGGTGCATCTTCTACAGGTGAAGAACCTTATATGATTGCCATGATGCTAATAGATTATTTTGGCTTAGAGCATAGTAAGTGGGATACAAAAGTGTTGGCAACAGATATTTCCACAGATGTATTACAAATTGCAACAAAAGGTGTTTATACTGCTGAACAGGTTGGAGGCTTGCCGGAAAACTGGAAACGTCGCTTTTTTAAAGCTGTGGATAACGGTAATTATTATGAGGTGACAAACGAACTGAAAGAAGAAGTGATTTTCAGACAATTCAATTTAATGGAGGCATTTCCTTTTCGTCGAAAAATGCACGTCATTTTTTTGCGAAATGTAATGATATATTTTGATGTGGAAACAAAACGAAAATTAATTCAGAAAATATATGACTGGTTGGAGCCTGGCGGATATTTGTTTGTTGGACGAACAGAAACCATTGAACGACAGGAGGTTCCGTTTGAAATGGTACAACCTTCCATATTTCGAAAGCCGGAGGGATGAGAATGGGAAAAATAAGAGTTTTAGTTGTAGAGGATTCTATGCTTTTCCGTGAACTGCTGGTACGTAATTTAAATGAAGACCCGGGTATTGAGGTTGTTGCGGTAGCTACGGATCCTTTTGAAGCGAGAGATAAGATTATTCAATTTAAACCGGATGTAATGACTTTGGATATTGAACTCCCACGAATGAGTGGTTTAGAGTTTTTACAAAAGCTTATGCCCCAGTATCCAATTCGTACGGTTGTAGTCAGCACGTTAAGTGAAAAGGTGTTTGATGCAATACGGGCCGGAGCGGTTGATTTTGTGGCAAAGCCTCATGTAACAGAACGGTCAAAGCTGGAAGAATTTGTAAAAAATGAACTGCCAAGTAAAGTTAAAATTGCGGCGGCGGCAAGCCTGAAAACAAAAAAAATGGTGCAGCAGGTAAATTACCAGCCCCCGGGAGCTTTGACGCAGGTAAATAGTGTAAAAAAAGGGTCTCCTCCCGGGAATGTTACGGATGTTAGAGGAGATTTTGGGCAAACCAATGGTAACAGTATTATAGCTATTGGAGCATCTACAGGAGGTACAGAGGCTACGGTTGCTGTATTAAAAGGATTTGGACCTGATTTACCCGGTGTCGTAATAACACAACATATGCCCGCTGGATTTACTACAATGTATGCTGAAAGACTGGATCAAAGAGCTGGCCTTCAAATACATGTAAAGGAAGCACAAACAGGGGATATCATAAGACCCGGTCACGTGTTTTTAGCACCCGGTGGTGACAGACATATGAAAATTACGAAAGTAAATGGAGAGTATCAGGTTGTATTACAAAAAGCGGACAAGGTAAATGGACATTGCCCGTCAGTGGATGTATTGTTTCATTCTGTTGCTGAAGTGGCAGGAAAAAATAGTGTAGGTATCATTTTAACCGGAATGGGTGGAGATGGTGCAAAAGGGTTATTGGCTATGCGTCAGGCAGGAGCCAGAACCATTGGACAAAATGAAAAAAGCTGCGTTGTTTACGGCATGCCTAAAGTTGCCTATGAAATGGGCGCGGTTGAGTATCAGGAAGATATTACAGATATAGCAAGAAGAACATATTCACTTGTTGGACAGATTCAAAGAAGCCAAAAATAAGGAGGGGCAGTAAATGAAAATTTTATTAGCAGAGGATGATTTTGCAACACGTAAATTTATGACAAGTTTTTTGTCACGTTATGGAGAGTGTGATGTTACGGTAGATGGTATGGAGGCTGTAGATGCATTTATGATGGCATTAGAAGATGGCGAACCATACGATTTGGTATGTTTAGATGTTATGATGCCGGTTATGGATGGATATCAGGCATTAATGGGAATCCGTAATCTTGAAAAGGAGAGAAAGATTCCTGAAGATCAGACCGTAAAGGTTATTATGACAACAGCATTAAATGATGAAAGTAATGTTAAGATGGCTTTTGATCTTGGTGCTTCCGTATATTCAGGTAAGCCAATTGATCAGGATCGTTTTGAACAGGCGCTTACAAAACTGGGATTGATTTAGTAGAAAGGAGCACATATGGCAGAAGGATTTGATACATCAGGAATGCTTGATATGTATCTATTCGAAAATGGTCAGCTCTTGGAAAAGTTACAGGAAATGGTCTTGGAACAAAGAGATGCCGATTGCTTTGACGAAGATAGCATAAATGAGATTTTTCGTACGATGCATACCATTAAAGGATCCTCCGGAATTATGATGTTTGATGAGATTACTGCGGTGGCTCACAAATTAGAGGATGTCTTTTATTATTTAAGAGAATCAAAACCGGATAATGTTCCACATCTTGAATTGGTGGAGCATGTATTAACGGTTTCAGATTTTATTACTGCAGAGATGGATAAGCTTTCAGAAGGTGAAAGTGCTGATGGAAGCTCTGCAGATATTGTAGCGGAATTGGATAAATTTCTGGAATCTTTAAAGGGTGAGAATAAGGAAGCTGTATTGAAGGAAAATGTTCACGAAGAACCGAAAAACTTCTATATTGCACCTATGGCAACGAATGCCAGCCATTTTTACAGAATTTATCTTACTTATAATGAAGATGTGATTATGGCTAATGTCCATGCTTATAAGATTGTATTCTCATTAAAAGATATTGCCGAGGATTTGCTTCATTACCCGGAAGATATTATCTCCGATGAAAATAGCGGACAGGAAATTATTGATAATGGATTCAAGATATTATTACAGACCCAAAGCTCACTTGCCCAGTTAAAAGAACTGATTAAGCCCGGTTATGAGTTAAAAACCGTAGAGATATATGAATGTAGCGGGGCAGAATATCAGCAGGGCTTTGATACCTTTGGTTCGGAAATTTTAATTGATTTGGAATCCAGTGTAGAAGAGATAGAAAAGGCTGCCATGGCGAAGGAAGCTGCTAAGGCAGGATATGTTCCCGGTCAGTTTGTGATTGCACCGGATGCAGAAGGGGCACCTGCTGCAGAGAAAAAAGCTGTTGCTCCCGGTGATTTCGTTATCGAATCCAAAGGTCCCGGTAAATCCAAAAAACTGGCAAAGGATAAGCCAAAGAAACAGGAGAAAACTTCCTTTATCAGCGTGGACGTTCGGAAAATGGATCAGTTAATGGATTTGATTGGAGAGCTGGTAATTTCAGAATCTGTTGTATTACAAAATCCGGATTTAAAGGTTCCGGGACTTAAGCTTGATAACTTTAATAAGGCAGCGGGACAAATGGTTAAGATTGCCACCAATTTACAGGACGTTATTATGAGTATGCGAATGGTACCTCTTACCAATACCTTTCAGAAAATGAACCGTATTGTATTTGATGTTTCCAGAAAGCTTGGTAAAGATATTGAGTTTGAAATGATTGGAGATAATACAGAGGTTGATAAAAATATAATTGAACATATTTCTGACCCATTGATGCATCTTGTCCGTAACTCTGTTGACCATGGTATTGAAACTGCGGAAGAAAGAAAAGCCGCCGGGAAGACAGAAAAAGGACGGGTTACCTTATCTGCTAAAACAGAATCCGGAAAGGTATGGATTGGGGTATCCGATAATGGTGCAGGTCTTGACCGGGAAAAAATTATTGCCAAAGCCAGAAAACAGGGCTTGTTAGACCCAAGAAAATTGGAGAGCTCTTATACAGATAAGGAAGTATATCAGTTTATTACACTTCCCGGATTTTCAACCAATGAACAGGTTACAGAATATTCCGGACGAGGAGTAGGAATGGATGTAGTTGTATCCAATCTACAGGCTATTGGTGGAAGTCTGGAAATAGACAGTACACCGGGAAAAGGTAGTACCATGTTGCTAAAAATTCCTCTTACATTGGCAATTATAGATGGAATTGTAATGGAAGTTGGTAACACAACCTTTGTAATTGAAACAAGCTCCGTTAAGGAATTTATTAATATAAAAAATAGTAGCGTTGTAACAAAGCCTCACGGAGAAGAATTTGTTATGATACGAGGTGAAGGATATCCAATGCTACGTTTAGGTGACTGGTATCATATTAATGATTGTATAAAGGAAATTGAAGACGGTATGATTGTAATGATTGAAGTAGATAAGAAAAATATCTGTCTGTTTGTAGACCGTCTTGTTGGAAAACAGGAAATTGTTGTGAAACCAATTCCGGATTACATAAAGAAAGTACAGGGCTTATCCGGATGTACTCAGCTTGGAGACGGCAGTATTGCATTGATTTTAGATGCTGCCGGTTTGTTAGAGGAATAGGAGGGACACTATGGAAGAAAAGAAAGAGATACAAAAACAAAAGTATGTAACCTTTATGTCCGGTAATGAGTATTTTGGATTAAAAATTGAATACGTAAATGAAATTATTGTATTACAGGAAATTACTGCAATACCGGAAACAGAAGATTATATTAAGGGATTAATTAATTTAAGAGGAAAAATTATTCCTGTTATTGATGTAAGACTTCGATTCAAACAGGAACCTTTTGAATATAATGACCGAACCTGTATCATTGTAATTAATGTACAGTCTACTGTAGTTGGACTGATTGTAGAAAAAATTGCTGAGGTAGTAGAGATTTCTGAGGATAACTTATTGCCGTCACCAACCATTGGACTCAATGACAAGCAGCAGGATCGTTATGTATATGCCATTGGAAAAATTGGTGATTCCGTTAAACTATTATTAGATCCGGTAAAATTGTTACATGACGATATTGCTATGTTAGAAAAAGCAAGTGGAGAAAGTGGAAAAGAAGAATAGGGGGATGTACTATGAAAGATATGAAATTATATACACGGCTGATTATAGGTTTTGCAATTATTGATGTTTTATTTTTAATTATTTTAGTTGCCGGTTATATTGCAGTAAATAATGTTATGAGTGCACCGGATCCAAGTGCATATGCCAGAACATATTCTTGGATAATGGGTGCTGTTTTGGTAGGACATGTGATTTTAATGACGGTCCTGACAACTTATTTATCAAGAACAATCCGAATTAACTTTTCAGAATTAACAAAAGCAGCAAGAGACATTGCAGATGGAAAAGTAGATGTTACTTTGGTAAAACATGCAAATGATGAATTTGGTGAATTAATTGATGATTATCAGGATGTAATTGATAATATCAAAGTTCAGGCAAGTATTGCGGAAGAGGTTGCTAATGGTAATCTTACCGTAAGTGTTCATCCAAAGTCAGATGAAGACGTGATGGGTAACTCCTTACAGAAGCTTGTTTCCCGTAATCATCATGCACTTTCTAATATTCATGATGCAGCATATCAGGTTATGACAAGCTCATCTCAGGTTGCCAGTGCCAGTGAAGCGTTAGCACAGGGTTCTACTGAGCAGGCCAGTGCCATTGAGCAGATTACTGCTTCTATTGATGATATTGCCGGAAAGACAAAGGAAAATGCCCAAAAGGCAGATTCTGCAGCACAATTAATGACAAAGACCTTACAGGGCGTGCAAAAGGGTAATGAGCAGATGACAGAAATGGTTGCTGCCATGAACGATATTAATGATGCTTCTGAAAGCATTTCAAAAGTTATTAAAGTAATTGATGATATCGCATTCCAGACTAACATTTTAGCCTTAAATGCGGCAGTTGAGGCTGCAAGAGCAGGAGAGGCCGGTATGGGATTTGCAGTTGTAGCGGAAGAGGTAAGAAGCCTTGCTGCAAAGAGTGCCGCAGCAGCTGCTGAAACCGCTGAAATGATTGAAGATTCGATTGAGAAGATTCGTAGTGGTTCTGCAATTGCAGGAGAAACAGCAAAGTCATTAGAAGAAATATTTGCAGTAGTGGAAGAAAGTGAAGAAATTGTCAGAGGAATTGCAGAGGCATCAAATTATCAGGCAACAGCAATTGCCCAGGTTGATCAGGCTGTAGAGCAGGTATCACAGGTAGTTCAGAGTAACTCATCAACCAGTGAACAATGTGCAGCTGCAAGTGTTGAATTATCAGGTCAGGCTAATCGTATGAAGGATTTGTTGGCAGTTTACAACTTAGGAAACTCTGTACATGTTTCAATGGATAAATCATCGTATCAGCCATCAGTATATGCACCAATGATTGATCAAAATGAGCATATCATTTCTTTAAAGGATGGTTTTGGTAAATATTAATTAAGGTTAAATTTGTGATTTGGCACAGATGCAATCTTATGTCATAAACACTTCGCGAGGATGTCCGCGGATTTGATAATGTTTTTTGGGGGATAAATCTTGGAATTTTACGAGGAAAATATTGCCAGGCAAAAGGGAATAGAACGGCTTAATTTAATAATGTACAGTATGTATGTTCTGAATCTGGGTTTTTGCTCCGTGAAAGAAAGCTGGCCCTTTTGGATACTGTTAATTGTTGTTATATTGAATATCAGCTTGTGGGTGATTTATATAAAGCAATACAAAACTTATCCAATAAGAGCTTTGTTAGATACAATTTGTATGGGCTTTACCATGTTAATTTATGGGTTGTATACATCTGATTTCTGGAGTAGTTTTACGGCATTTTATGTAATCGTCATATTGATTGGATTATATGGTATTTCGGAATATCTATATGCAACGATAATCGTTGCCATTGTACTGTTTATTAATTATGCGGTGAAAACCCATATTTTGAATGACGAGGAAGCTTCAAGGAATTTCACCATTCAGATTGTGAATGTATTTCTTTTTATCATGCTTGTTTATACATGGGTGAAGAATCGTGTTCGAGCCATGATCCAGACAAGTAAAACCATAGAAGCGCTAAAACTGGTAGAGCGTAGTAAGGACGATTTTCTGGCAAATGTCAGTCATGAAATCAGAACACCGTTAAATACCATATCCGGTATGAGTGAAATTGCTTTAGGTGAGCAGGATGTAAATACCATTCATGAATATATGTACAGTATACAGACCGCAAGCCGTAATTTGATGTCAACGGTTAGTGATATTCTGGATTTTTCGGAATTGCAGGCCGGTGAGATTAGTTTGAATGAAGAGGATTACAGTGTTACCTCAACCATTAATGATATTGTGAATATGTCTATGGCTCTACGGGAAGATAAGGATATAGAAATCATTGTTGATTTTGATACAAGTATTCCAAGAGTTTTATTCGGAGATGAGAAAAAGATTCGCCGAGTCGTAATGAATCTGGTAAGTAATGCTATCAAATTCACAAAAGACGGTGGTGTTTGTATTTGTGTAAAGGGAAGAAGGGAACAATATGGACTGAATCTGGCTATTGTGGTGAAGGATACCGGTATTGGAATGAATGCAGAAAATCTGGAACGGCTTTATACCAGTTTTGGGCAGCTTGATACAAGACGAAATCGTCAAAATGGTGGTATTGGATTAGGACTTGCCATCTCAAAGGCATTGGTAGACAGTATGGGCGGAACCCTTCTGATTAATAGCGAATATGGAAAGGGAAGTACGGTTCAGGTTGTGGTTCCCCAAAAAATAGTGGATGATGTTCCATCTGTTTCTGTTCGAAATAAAGACCATATCAATGCATTAATTTATTTAGATATGGAAAAATTTAAATTGCGGGAAATTCGGGATGCTTATACAGAAAATATGGAGCATATGATTGCAGGTTTGGGAATAACGGCACATTCCTGCAGAAGTCTTATGGAATTAAAGAGAAGAATATCACGGGAAAAATATACCGTGCTTATCATTTCAGCATCGGAATATCAGCAGGATCCTGCATATTTTGAAGGATTGGATAATGATATCCAGATGATTGTAATATTAGATCGTGACGAAGATAAGAATATAACTGATAGCAGGGTGCATAAGGTTTATAAACCATTCAGTGTATTTAGCTTCGTTTCTGTATTGAACGAAATGAACCGGGATTTGATAGAAAATCAGACTGGGAAAATGGGTCATTTTATTGCTCCGACTGCAAAAATCCTTGTTGTAGATGATAATTATATGAATATCCGTGTATTACAGGGATTGTTAAAAAAATATAAAATTGCCATAGATTATGCTTTGTGTGGAGCAGAGGCATTAGAGATGATTGAAAATATGGATTATGATTTTGTGTTTATGGACCATATGATGCCGGAAATGGATGGGGTAGAAACAGCTCATCGTATTCGCAATAAAATTGGTACATATTATCAGAATGTACCTATCATTGCGTTAACGGCAAATGCCATTGCGGGAACAAGGGAAATGTTTATGGAAGAAGGTTTTGCTGATTTTGTGGAAAAACCGGTAGAGCTTTCGGTGTTAGAGCGTGTTTTAAAAAGAAATCTGCCTGAGCAGAAGCTAATTTATGAAGGTGACTATGATAAGACAATTTCCGTTCCGGAACTTGATGAGGATATGGAATCGGATATTGAATCAGATACAGAGCTGAATAATCCATCAGGAAGTGATACACAAGAGAGTCTCTTCCATATTGCAAAACTGGACGTAGAAACAGGAAAACTGTATTGCGGAGGAATGGATGGATATGTAAATATTCTGTGTGAATTTTGTGAAAGTGCAAGAGACGACCGTATGGAATTAATGAGTCTGTATGAACAGCAAAATTGGGATGACTACGTCATTAAGGTACATGCGTTAAAAAGCTGTATGAAAACAATTGGTGCAATGAGTCTGTCAGATGCTGCACTAGAATTGGAGCTTGCAGGGAAAAACCAGAATTATCATTTGATTGTGGAAAAACATGGTGCATTAATGAAGCAGCATCGGGATTTGTTTAGAACTATTTCCGGAAATCCTTATTTAAGGACAAGATTAAGTGAAGAAGCGGTAGAACGGAATTTATCAGACGATATTCCGGTGGAAGTAAAACGTGATGTAGAATTAAAGGCTTTATCAGATGATGAATTTAAGGCTTTTGTTGAAGCGTTTGAATCCCTTGTTTATCAGTTAGATGGGGAGCAGCTGTCTGTGATGGCAGAGCAGTTAGAAAACTGTAGCTATCATGATGTTGATTTATCAGAGGTTTTAAAGAAGATTCGAAAGAAGATTACGCAGGAAGATTATTTTTCTGCATTGGAAATGCTTAAGGGTATTTAACCGGCAGAAAGGGGCATCGGTTATATGGGATTTTTTTCCGAGATTATGAATATCCTTCAGGGGAAATCAGGAACCCTGAAGGAACGAATATTTTGTACAATTTGTATCCTGACCGGAAGTATGGCTTTTGTTGCGTTACTGGATGCCATGTGTGGAGAAAACTGGATTCTGGTAATAGTTTCTTTAGGTCTGTGGATTTCGAATATGATACTGGATTTGATACTGGTAATAAAATATAACAGGATAACTGCGGCATCTGTCATATTTGGTCTCATGTTATGCTTTGTTTTACTTCCGGAATTGTATATTTATGGAGGGGGTATCCACGGAGTTGTACCAATATGGCTGACTGTAAATATTGTTTATGGATTTTTGATGTTTGAAAGGATGCGTCGGATTTTTTTTCTGATTGCTAATATTATTGTATATCTGTTTTGTTTTGGGTGGGAATGTTATCATCCGGATTTTGTACAGCAGCATGCAACAAATTTAAGTCTATTTTTTGATTCCGTTTTTCTTGTTGTAATGATAGGGGTGGAAACCGGTATTATATTACAGATTTACTACAAAAGCTATATGCGGCAAAGTGCCATGATTGAGGAACAAAATGAGAAGCTGGAAAGGGCAGGGGATTCAAAAAATCATTTTTTTGCCAGTATGAGTCATGAGCTTCGGACGCCGATTAATACGATTATCGGATTTAACGAAATGATTCTCAGGGAACATACGGAAGGACCGACCAGAGAATATGCTGAAAATGTGGAAAATGCCAGTAAAATGTTGTTAAGTCTCGTAAATGATATTCTGGATATATCCCAGATGGAACTTCATAAAATGGAAATTGTGGAATATCCATATGATTTGCGGGAACTTCTTAGAAATGTAGTGAATATGATTAATATTCACATAAAAGAAAAGAAATTACAGCTTCAGTTAGATATTGATGCACAGATTCCAAGATATCTGATTGGAGATAAAAAGCGAATTCAGCAGATTTTAATCAATCTATTAACTAACGGTGTAAAATATACAAGTAGCGGAACGATTACATTAGGCGTGAAGGCAGAAGAACAAAAGGAAGAGGGTTTGATACTGAAGCTTATTGTACGGGATACAGGAATCGGTATTCGAAAGGAAAATCTGGACAGCCTGTATGAATCCTTTAAACGAGTAGATGTAGTTCAAAATGAAAGCATTCAGGGAAGCGGACTGGGTCTTACCATTACAAAGCAGTTGGTTGATTTGATGCATGGAGAGATTTCGGTTGATAGTATTTATTCAAAAGGCTCCACATTTACCGTATTGCTGCCTCAAAAATCACAGGGAGATACAACCCTTGGAACAATGGAAGATATATTTGCCGGGGAAGATGGAGAAAAGAGAGTATATCACCAAAGCTTTGAGGCTCCGGAGGCAAGAATTCTGGTAGTAGATGATAATGGCATGAATTTAAGAGTAATTAAAAACTTACTATCATCAACGGGTGTTCAGGTGGATCTTGCATTAAGTGGTGAGGACTGTTTAGAAAAAACATCTCAAAGATATTATCATGTTATATTGCTGGATCATCAAATGCCGGGAATGGATGGCGTTGAAACATTAGCCAAAATACAAGGCCAGGAAAACGGATTGTGTCGTGATTCTGTGGTAATAGCATTGACAGCAAATGCCGGAAGTGGTGCAGGAAGCTACTACAAGGATATGGGATTTGACGATTATCTGGAAAAGCCTATTGATAGCAGATTGTTGGAAAAATATATATTGGGATATTTGCCGGATGAAATTGTTGAATACACCCAGACAGATATAAAGTCATCCGGTTTGGATTTGGATATAAAGGGCGTAAAACATAAAAAGAAACGTAAAGTAGTGATTACTACGGACTGTGTTGCGGAGATTCCTGCAGAGGATATAAAAAAATACGGTATTGGTGTCATGTATCTGTATATCCGGACAGAAAAGGGACGGTTTGCTGACACAAGGGAAATCAACTCTGATAATTTGTCGCAGTATTTAACCGATGATAGTACTACTGCCTATGCTGATAGTGTTTCTGTAGAGGAGTATGAAGATTTCTTTGCAAAACAATTAGACCAGGCAGAGCGGGTTATACACATTTCCATGGCATCTAATTCCGGAAAAAGCTATAGTGTGGCAAAAGCGGCAGCACAGGGGTTTGATCATGTACATATTGTTGATGCACAGCAGATTGCATGTGGCGAGCGGATGCAGGTGTTGCATGCGGCAAAATTAGCTTATAACGGATGTGGAGCGGCTGAAATTATAAAACAAATTGTTGATTACAGAGACCATGTAGAGAGTTGTTTTATTATGCCCTCTGCAAAGATATTCTATCAATGTGGTTATACCACCAAATTGATAGCAACCCTTTGTGATGTTTTACATTTGCATCCAATTTTAAAAATGAGAAAAAGCAGGATATCGGTTGTGGGATTTTCTGTAGGACCAATGCAGCTTGCAAGAGTCCGATTTATAAGAAAACAATTGATTTTCAAACGACGTATTAGTAAAGAATCTGTTTATATTTCCCATGTGGGATTAAATGTTAAGCAACAGCAAATTGTAAAGTCTGAAATTATCAGGCAAATACCATTCGAACAGGTATATATGGAAAAGGCAGCATTTTCATGTGCCTGCACCACGGGAATGGGGACTTTTGGATTTGCCTATTATATAAAATAAAGGGGGAAAATGCATGAAATTACGAACGAGGATTCAATTGTCATTTTGTATTACCATGATTTTGGTTCTGCTTGTTGTAGGCTATGGAATTGGGATCACTTCTACAGATGCAACTATGGAAATGGCAAATGACAGCATGACCACATCGGCAACCTTAGCCAGTGCCAATATTGCACAGCAGCTTGAGGACTACATGAATGTAGTAACGTTAGTAGGACAAAGTGATGTTCTTTCGGGGAATGCTTCTGAAAAAGATAAGACCGAATACGTGAATACTTATGTGGAGGCTTATGGATTTACAAGTGGTAATATTTTGGACGAGAAGGGCGTCAGTATGATAGACGGAACGGATTTTAGTGACCGGGCTTATGTACAGGAAGCCTTAAAGGGAAATACCAATGTTTCTGATATTACACTTAGTAAATATACCAATACATATGGTGTCAGTATTGCTGCACCGATTTACAAAGGGGATGAGATTAAAGGCGTTGTGTATTTTCGTCTGGATAGTGATTTTATTACGGATATTATTGATTCTATCAAAATAAGTAAACACAGCTATGCTTATCTGGTAGATAATCAGGGAAATGTTGTGGCACATCCTACGAAAGAATTGATTTTAAATTATAATCTGAATGACCAGGGTGGTACAATAGAAAAACTGGCAGAAAGTATGTCAAAAGGTGAGGCGGGAAATGCTACATATGTATTAGACGGTAAAAATATCATTTGTGGATATAGTCCGATTAATAATACCAATGGATGGTCCATGGTAATTGCCGCACCTAAAAATGATTTTACCGATGCAACCAACACCATATTAAAAATGTTATTCATATTAGGTATCATTGCATTGATACTTGTTGTTTTCCTTTCCGGAGTGATTTCAGCTCAAATCAGTAATCCAATTAACCGGATTAAGAATGCATTGGTTTGCCTTGCACAGGGTGACTTTAATGTGAAATTGGATTTTGCAAATGGAAAAGACGAAATTGCAGTATTACAAAATGCAGGAGCTTCTTTAGTAGATACCCTGACAGGTATTATGAATCAGGCAAATCAAGTGCTGGAAAGTATTGCCAGATATGATTTAACCGTTGCAGATATGAAGACATTTCCGGGAGAATTTAATAGTTTGTCATCTTCGGTTAACTCTATTAAATTTACCTTGAATGAATTGATTCTGGAAGTACAAAATTCTGTCCGCAATGTGGACACAGGTTCCAGAGAACTGGCTGAGGCGACAGCAGCACTATCTCAGGGAATCGTTGCACAGGCAAGTTCCGTTCAGGCATTGGCAGACCATTTGGGTGCGGTTGTAGATAAAATAAACAGAAATTCCCAAAGGGAGGATGCAGTCAATGCTAACCTTGGAGATTTGGACAAACGTATTCAGACAGCAAACCGGCAGATGCAGGAGCTATTAACTGTGGTGGATGAGATAGAGACCATGTCTTCCAGCATTTTAAAAATTGTAAGTACCATTGATTCTATTGCATTCCAGACCAATATTTTATCTTTAAATGCTTCTGTGGAAGCAGCCAGGGCAGGAGAATTAGGCAGTGGATTTGCTGTGGTAGCAGAAGAGGTTAGAGGTCTTGCAGAAAAATGTAGCGAGTCATCTAAGAAAACATCGGAATTGATTAATCGTTGTATTGCAGCGATTAATCATGCGAAGGAATGTGCAGATTCAACCTTTGGAAGTTTAACAGATATTGTTTCCGATTCGTCAATGATTTCTCAGACATTTGAAGAAATTGCCAATGATACGGGAGAACAGGCGGCAGATTCTAAGCATATTCAGAATGAAATTAATGTTATTTCTGATGTCATTCAAACCAGCACTGCTACAGTCGAGGAAACAGCTGCATCTACAGCGGTATTGTCAGAACAGGCAATGAATCTTGAAAATATGGTTCGAAACTTTAAAGTTTTAGATAGGTAGGCGTTTGATAAGGGACAAAGATTAAAAGGATAACAGGAGGAGTATATTTTATGCCATTTATTAATTCAAAGGTTAGTGTATCTTTAAATGAGGAAAAAGAAAAGGAATTAAAAGAAAGATTGGGAAAGGCAATTGCTTTGATTCCCGGAAAAAGTGAATCCTGGTTAATGACAGGATTTGAGGATAATTATCATTTATATTTCCGTGGAGATAACAGCCAGCCTATGGCATTTGTGGAAGTAAAGGTATTTGGTTCAGAAAATCCATCTGCTTTTGATGCCTTGACAGGAGAAATTTGTAAGATATTTGGAGAGGTATTAGGAATTGCTTCGGATCATATTTATGTAAAATATGAGGCAGTATCCAACTGGGGTTGGAATGGGGGAAACTTCTAAATTCTGAATAACAAATATGAGAAATGATTATGTTTTGATTAAGAAGTGAATAGAAGCTGTGTATATAGAAATCGAGTAGGAGTTATCCTACTCGATTTTTTGTAGAAACCTATATATAAATTACGCTACCTCATTTACCTTCTTTGTTGCAAAATCAATTTGCTGAACAAATCCGGTATTACCGGAAGATTCATATAAGAATATACCGGTTTGTCTAACCACGGCTTTTGTTTCATTGGTTTCTAAATCATTATGACTAAAATTTGTTCCTGCGGCACCCAGATAAATGGCACCAATATCTGCATCTTTTAGATTCGTTAGGGAATCATTGCCCTTTTCGTCCTTTGTCCATACTTTGAGTTTTTGGAATACAGAATCATTTTCATCAATCCACCCATTGCCGTCTTCATCGTAGGCTGCCAGGTCTTTAAAGCCATTTCCTGACTTTGTACCGAAAAGCTCGCTGCCGTCATCAATGATTCCGTTGTCATTTGCATCTAATGCCAAAAATCCGCTGCCACTTGTAAGCTGTGAAATTTCTTCTTTTTTTCCGTCACAATCTAAATCAAATAAGAAGGTTTGATCGCCAATTGTATCCGGTGCATTAGAAAGATGAATCACCAATGGATCCGTAAGAATATAGTCAGTGCTTTCTTGTAGTGATTCTGAACATTCCATAAAGGAACGACTCATTTCCATGGAGACATTAAAGTCAATGGTTCGTCCATCGCCGGTCTTTACCACACCGGTGCTGGTAAATGTTGTGACTTCTGTTTCCTGATAGGAAACACTGGTATATTCCTGTCTTGTCCAAAAACTTCCCGGTTGATTGCTGTTAGTCGTAAGGTCCAACAGAGAAGATGACTGTGTACCCAAATTTCCGTTCCCTAACAGCTGATTTCTGATACGTTCCATAAATGCTTCGATTTCTTTTAACAGCTGATTATGAAGCTGCGCTAAAGAAGTTTTTGCCGGCTGTATACGATTACCGGTTTTACCAAACTTGGAATAAAGGTCCGATGCTAGCGGATGATTGGCATCTTGTCCATAATTATCCGTTACGGAAGCATTCTGTTTTGGTATCTTTTCGTTTCCTGTTTGACAACCGCTCATTTCAAAGTAGGTCATACGAAAATTACTACTTTGCATATAAGAATTACCTGTACTTAATTCTGTCCTTGTAGTTGCCTGTGTGATTTCTGTGCTACTTGTGTAGACTCTACCAGAGCCCATGTTGATTGTGCTTGAATCGATTTTCATATCCTTCACCCTTTCCTGATATCCTACCAGTCTAACCAGATTAAGTGATGTGCATAGGCACATATGAAATCAAGCACCAGTCTAACCAATTAATATATCGAACATATTGATAAAAAACTGTATAGAAAGTATTAAATTGACCATAGTTAAAATATATCATCATCTCTTTGATTAACCTTGTGGTATATTTATTATAATTGTTTTTATGTTTTCATATCCATAGGATTCCATTTTTGTTTTTGGATTCTATTTTTGTTTTTGAATTCTATTTTTGTATTCAATAGGATTCCATTTTATGAATGATAGGATTCCATTTATATTTTCACATTTACAAATTGTTGGAATCTCAGTATAATAAGGGCTAATGTGTTGTTACATTTTATGTTTAATTAACTGATTTGTGATAATAATGTATTGATAGAAAGAGGAATAAATATGTACAAGGTTTTGAAGAAGGATGGCAACGCCAAGCGTGCAACATTGGAAACGGTACATGGAACAGTACAAACTCCTGTTTTTATGAATGTAGGAACGATTGCTGCGATTAAGGGAGCGGTTGCAACCACAGATTTACAGGAAATCGGCACCCAGATACAGTTATCTAATACCTATCATTTACATGTAAGACCAGGTGATCATATTGTAAAGCAGTTAGGTGGTCTTCATCAGTTTATGAATTGGGATAAGCCTATACTGACAGATTCAGGCGGTTTTCAGGTGTTCTCCTTAGCCGGTCTTCGTAAAATAAAAGAAGAAGGTGTTTATTTTAATTCTCATGTAGATGGAAGAAAAATTTTTATGGGTCCCGAGGAAAGTATGCAGATCCAGTCCAATCTTGCATCTACCATTGCCATGGCTTTTGATGAGTGCCCTCCGGCATTGGCAGACCGTACTTATGTGACAAATTCCGTGGATCGTACTACCAGATGGCTTGCCCGTTGTAAAACCGAAATGAATCGTTTGAATTCTTTAGAGGATACCATTAATAAACAGCAAATGCTATTTGGTATTAATCAGGGAGCCATTTATGAGGATATTCGAATTGAACATGCAAAGCAGATTTCTGAAATGGATTTAGATGGATATGCCATAGGAGGTCTGGCTGTTGGAGAAACCCATGAAGAAATGTATCGTATTATTGAGGCTACGGTTCCGTATTTACCGGAGGATAAGCCAACCTACTTAATGGGAGTTGGTACACCGACTAATATTTTAGAGGCAGTAGACCGGGGAATTGATTTTTTCGACTGTGTATATCCAAGTAGAAATGGCCGTCATGGACATGTGTATACCAATCATGGAAAGCTGAATTTGTTTAATGCAAAGTATGAGTTAGATACAAGACCGATTTCAGAAGAATGTAGCTGTCCGGCCTGTAAAAACTATTCAAGAGCTTACATCAGACATTTATTAAAAGCAAAAGAAATGCTTGGAATGCGTCTTTGTGTATTGCATAATTTGAATTTTTATAATAATATGATGAGTGAGATTCGAGAAGCCATTGAAGAAGACCGCTTTGGTGCGTATAAAAAAATGCGGTTAGATGGTTTCCAACAAGGAGAGTAAAGGAGATTTTATTATGTATTCAATGTTTTTAGAAAGCTCTGGTGCAGCAAGTGGTTCATTAGTTGCAACAGGTGTTATGGTTGTTGTATGGTTTGCATTTATGTATTTTATTTTAATGCGTCCTCAGAAGAAACAGCAAAAGCAGTTAGATGAGCTTCGTTCTTCTTTAAAGGCAGGAGATAACATCATGACAACCGGTGGATTTTATGGTGTTGTACTTGATATTGTTGATGATACGGTCATTGTTGAGTTTGGTAATAACAAAAACTGTCGTATTCCAATGCATAAGAATGCCATTGCTGAAGTTGATAGAGGCGAAGAAGAATAAGCATTAAGGATTCCAAAAATAATCTGAACATATTTAATGAAAAAACTCTGTAATCATTTTACAATATTGATTACAGAGTTTTTTGTTTATTCCTCATTGATTATTTGTTTTGTTCCCAGCCCATCTAATCTGCTATAAACCTCATGGATATTATCCTTCGTTAAGGAGAATGAAATGCTGTAACAGGCTCTGTCATCTGTTTTTATATCTTCAAAGAAATAAAAATGAACTCTTCCGATAACATCATTTCTGTTTATTACCTTTTGATTTTGCGCTTGTGCCTGTAAATCATAAATCAGTTTTTCCAAATCAGAAATTTTATCAATGTTAATCGTATATTCATAGCAGGTGTTATCATATGGAGTAATATCACTTTTTATATCTGTTGTATATATATAGGTATCTGCCCCAATATGGTTACATTCCTTTGGATTAAAATTTAATGTAAATTTATTTGTGCTAATTAATACGATAGCCATAACTATCATTAGTATGCCGCATTTTATGAAGGAGGTTTGCTTTCTTACATGAATACTACGATACAAAATCACATTAGACAACCAGTAGAATAGTACCATGCTAAGCATAACGAAAATAAACATAAATGGAAATTGTTCTGAATAAGTAAATTGTCCTAATATGTTAAAAAATGTAATCTCATACAAAATAAATGAGAACAATAATGCACTACAAACTGTAAATACAACCCGGAATACTACTTTTGCCCATGGAAAAACTACTAAATCTCCGGTGGACTCTATGCTTCGGTTTTTATATAAAAGTAATGCAAGTAAAACAAAAATAACAGCAGGAATTATTGATAATAATATGGTGATGACATCCTCTGTTCTTACAGATAAGATAAAGTCACCTGCATCCGTATATTGGCTTAACTCAAAGTGTTTCGCAAATTGAAAAACAGGGGAGATATTTGCGAGAAGTGAGTTATTATAATAACTATCTACACCATATATGTATATACTTCTGATTCCGGTAAACAATCCATTAAAACCGGGACATAATATATTTAAAATGCCATAGAGGATAAGTGTCATAACTCCGTTGCCGGTTAACATTGTGACGAAACATGCAAAACAGTAGTAAAAAATATGTTCAATCATAAACTGTACAAATCCCCAGATAAATACAAGAGAGAGACTTACGCCAAATACAAAGCCCAAAATACAAAGGATAGCAATCATAATGATGACTGGAATCATCATTAATGTAAAACCTGCAAGAAAGTGGTTCATAAACAAGCTTTCTCTTGTGACAGGGAATGCATGTATACTATAGGCTTCTTTTTCCTTGTTCAAATAACCAAAGATAAAAACTGCAAAAATTACTGATGCAACCAATGGCAGTCCCCCACCGCAATTTAACATCTCTAAAGTATCTGCAAATATTTCATCTGCAGATGAATTGCCCAGTGTGGTAGAATAAGAATAAAAGTTACTAAGTGTTGGAAGTATGCCCACTAATAGTAGCATGACTCCATATAATAATGCCATTGGCAGGAACCGATGGATGTCAGATGAGAATAAAGCTTTATTAAAAGAGCAATTCTTTAACTTCATAGTGTTCCCCTCCTAACTCATAAATGAAAATTTCCTCAAGGGATAATGGGAGTAAATCAATAAAGAATGGGTTTTGACTGTTAAAATAGGTTAACAGCTCTTCTTTGTTGCCTCGCATAATCCATGTGTGTACCCTGCCTGAATTGGAATGATTTAATACAGTAAAGTTTTCCGGTATCGTTGGTAATTCTTCTGTAGAAAATGCAGTCTGCACTTTATGAATATTTTCCTGAAGTGCGGATAATGAGTGTTCAAGAATAATTTGACCATGATGCATGACTCCTACATAATCACATACATCTTCAAGCTCTCTTAAGTTATGGGAAGATATTAGGACTGTTAGCTTTTCCTTACTTACTGCCTCTAATATGATTTTCCAGATTTGTCTTCTCATAACCGGATCTAAACCATCCACAGGTTCATCTAAAATTAATACCTCCGGCTTACATGCCATTGCCAGCAAAAATGCTACTTGCTTTTGCATACCCTTTGACATACGTCTGATTGGCATGTTCTCTTTCAGTTCCGGAAAACAAGGAAAAATTTCCTGGTAAAACTCCTCGCTAAAATTTGGATATAATCCTTTATATAATGCTTTTAGTTCTTTTATATCAGATTGACGAAAATAAAATATATCATCGGGGATATATGCCATTTTTGCTTTGGTTTTAGGATTTTCAAATATATCTTCGCCGTCTAATGTAAGGGTTCCAACATCTGCTTTCAATATGCCTACAATATGACGAATAAGGGTTGTTTTTCCGGCACCATTTGGACCTACTAAGCCGTACACAACCCCTTTAGGAACATGTATGTTTGCTTTGTTAAGTGCAATGAAACCATCAAAGCTTTTACAAATATCTTTTCCTGTAATCATACTTTTGCACCTCCTTTATTTTCTAAACGATAAATCAAATCCTCTTTTGTGATGCCGATTAGAACTAATTCTTCCACATACCGGTCAAAGTCTTTTAGTTTTTCTTCCCTTTGACCGGGGCTTAGTTTGGTTTGTTCTGCTACAAAGCTTCCTTTTCCGGGAACTGAATAAATGAAGCCTTCCTGTTCTAATTCCCGGTATGCCCGTTGAATGGTATTTGGATTAATGGTAAGAGAGGTTGCAGTTTCTCTAACGGATGGCATTTTTTCATCCTTTTGTAAAACTCCTTGGAGGATTAATTTACGATATCCTTCTTTTACCTGCTCATAGATTGGTTTGGAGTCACGATAATCTAAATGAATCAATGCAGGGCCTCCTTTCTTTTTACTATATTAACTGTATTAGTTATAATAATACAGTTAATATAGCATGAGATGAACGGTTTGTCAAATTAAAAGATCCGAATTATTTGTTTTGTAGTAAAAACAAATAATTCGGACCTGTTTTGGTTTAATGATTTGAAAGTTTGTTAGTTTCACGGTATTCCCATATTTTTTCCAGCAATTTGTCCGGAATACACAGGTTGTTACGGCCGGTTCCGATGGAGATATCAGGCTTTACTGCACCATGAAAATCGGAGCCACCGGAAACAAGTAGATTTTTAGAAAGTGCAATGCTTCTTAGTTCCTGAATTTGTCCGTTGTCATAGGTAGAATAGTAGCATTCCATTCCCCCAAGACCTAATGGGATTAATGTATCTAATAGTGTGTTTACTTCATTTCTGTCAAACTTATAAGAGTAGGGATGAGCAAGAATGGGGGTTCCACCAGCTTCTATAATTAGTTTCATTACATGTTCGATTGTTACCTTTGGTTTTGGAAGATAAAATGGACAATCAATTCCAAGATACTTATCAAAGGCTTCGTTTTTTGTTTTACAGATTCCCTTTTCTACCAGCACTCTGGCAAAATGTGCCCTTGTAATGACACTATTTGGATTGCCATGAAGAAGCTCTTCCATTGTAAGTGGGATTCCGGCATCCACAAAGTTTTTTACCATTTTTCGGTTGCGTTCTTCTCGTGCCTGTTTCAGTTTCTTAAGCTCATATAAAAAGTGTTCATCTTTGTAGTCTACATATAAACCAACGATATGAATCTCTCGTCTGATATAGTAGCAGGATAACTCAATGCCGGGAATCACATCTAAGTCATTATATTCCTTTGCTTTGTTAAGCGCCTGTGCAACACCATCAACAGTGTCGTGGTCGGTGAGTGCAAAGTAGCGTAATCCGGCATTATGTGCAAGCTCCACAACTTTGTCAGGTGAAAATGAACCGTCTGATGCAGTAGAATGTACATGTAAATCTATCATAATTGTATCCTTCCTATCAAATTTTTCAGGTATTTACGAATTGCATTTGAAATTTGTAGAAGCTGTGAAATTTTAACACAAATCGCAACATAAAGGTCATCTTTATGTGTTTCGTAAACTCCTAATATTTTATAGTTTAACATAATAAAAAGGATAATGGCAATTATGGAATGAAAAACCAGTCACAAACATGATTGCACAATAGATAAGAAAATATTAATATAGAATTATCATTTTGAAATCACAACGAATTAGGCGTTTGCGAAACGCAAAAGGTCATCTTTATGCGTTTCGCAATTACCTATTACAACGAATAGAGAAAGGGAGATGTTAGATACCGTGATTTTTCCTGCGAATATCGTGTTGTCTTTTTTGTCTTTGACTACATGGGTATGTAAAGTGAATAAAAAAATAATAAGAAATCATAGGGCTTCAAATGAAAAGGAATGGAAGCGGAAGTGTAATATGGTTTTAGATGCTGAAGGTAAGTATATTGAACATCAAAACAAATTAGATTTTATTCAATATGGGTGCCAGAATGATTGGATGAGTCATGTATTATTGAAAGGAAATGCGCTTACAGGGAAAGAAAACTCCTGTGAAGTTATCGGGGTATATAATTGTCTTTGTTATTTAAATAATAGTGCAAAAAATGATAAAATAAACTATGAATCGGATATGAAAAATAATAACGGGAGAAGTATAATAAAGAATGAAAATAGTTTTCCTTATTTATTATCCTATTTTGAAAAAAATGGGATAGCCCTTGGTGGTTATTTTGGCACATCCCCGTATGCATTGTGGAATTTTTTTAAGAAAAAAGGCTATAGGCTTTCCATGTTAAAGGGCAAAAAAATAAAGGAAACGGCATTGTCAATGTGGGAAAAAGATGAAATATATCCTGGAGCATATATTTTTATAACTTATAATGATAAAAAAAGTATATGGGGGATGATTCATGCCATGTGTATTACAAAAGAGGAGAAGGGATTTGTGATACATAATGATTATGAAGGTTCGAAATGTTATCCAACCCTTTCGGAGGCTGTTTTTGGTTATCGGAATGGAATGGGAAGTCCTATTATGATAATGAAAGTTACGGCTAATGAGGTGGATGACAAATGTAAATAGTGGATATTTCCAACTTATACAAATTTCAAAGGAGTTTCGCAAACGCCTAATATTATATTTATAGGGAGGTTACCAATGAAGAAAGAATTGACTTTAGACTGGAATGAATATGTTAACACTGCTCGTGAAGTAGTAGCAGAAGGTTGTGTGTTACTTGAAAACCATGATCAGGTATTACCACTTAAAAGCGGAACAAAGGTTTCTGTGTTTGGGCGAATTCAGACCCATTATTATAAAAGTGGAACCGGTTCCGGCGGTATGGTGAATGTATCAAAAGTAATTGGTATTGTGGATGCATTAAAAGAAAGCGGACAGGTTGAAATTAACGATGATTTGTTAAATATATATTTGGAATGGGAAAAAAGCCATCCTTTTGATGAAGGAGAAGGATGGGGATGTGAACCATGGTGTCAGGAAGAAATGCAGCTAAGTGAGAAAATTGTTTCTGATGCAGCAAATCAATCTGATGTGGCAATTGTTATTATTGGAAGAACAGCGGGAGAAGACCAGGATGCCACCGATAAGGAAGGATCATACCGTCTGGCAAAGCTTGAATATGATATGTTGCAAATGGTGAGAGATCATTTTGATAAAATGATTGTTCTTTTAAATGTTGGCGGACTCATCGATATGCAATTTGTGGACATTTATCAACCGGAAGCTGTAATGTATGTATGGCAGGGAGGTATGGTTGGTGGCCTTGGCGTTGCGGATGTATTGCTTGGAAATGTGTCTCCATCCGGACATTTAACAGATACCATTGCTTATCATGTGGAGGATTATCCTTCCCATAAAAATTTTGGAGATTCTCATAGAAATTTCTATGAAGAAGACATCTATGTAGGATATCGTTATTTTGAAACCTTTGCAAAAAGCAATGTTCGTTATCCTTTTGGATATGGTTTATCTTATACTGACTTTGATATGGAAGCTTCAGAGATTACGTTAATCGAGAGTGAAGAAACCGATGGTAATTTTCCAAAATCCATAGATGTAATGGCAAAACTATCAATTACCAATACCGGTTCTTTTCCGGGAAAAGGAGTTGCCCAGGTTTATGTAAAGGCACCTCAGGGAAAGCTTGGAAAACCGTCAAAAGTATTAGCTGATTTTTGGAAAACGAAGGTTTTAGCACCGGGAGAAACCGTAGAGTCATCTATTGTATTTTCTCTTCAGACTATTGCATCCTATGATGATAGTGGTGTAACAGGACATAAGGGCTGCTTTGTTATGGAAGAAGGTACCTATCGTGTGTTTGTAGGCGAGAATGTTCGATGTGCAAAGGAAGTTGGTACTTTTACAATCAATGAACTACTGGTTGTGGAGGAACTTGGAGAAGCATTAGCCCCTGTGGAGGCCTTTTCAAGGATGAAACCGCAACGAATGGAAGAAAATTTAACTACGGATAAAAATGAATATGGGATTATTATGGAGTCCGTTCCAACCGCAACTATTGATATGGATGATACAAGAAAACAAAATGTTCCTGAAGAAATTATTTGTGAGTTACCAAAAGATAAGGTTTATCAGTTGGCAGATGTGAAAAATGGATCAATTACATTAGAGCAATTTGTTTCTCAAATGACGGATGAAGAATTGACCTGTATCATTCGTGGAGAAGGAATGGGAAGTCCAAGAGTTACTGCTGGAACAGCGGCAGCCTTTGGTGGGGTGTCAGATGATTTAATAAATCGTTTGGGAATACCATCTTTATGCTGTAGTGACGGGCCATCGGGTATGCGAATTGATTGTGGTGTGAAAGCATTTAGTCTGCCCAATGGTACATTGATTGGTTCGACCTTTAATCCGGATTTAATAGAAGAATTGTATGCTTTTACAGGAATGGAGATGGTAAAGAATCGTATTGATTGTTTATTAGGTCCTGGTATGAATATTCACAGACACCCATTAAATGGTCGTAATTTTGAGTATTTTTCAGAAGATCCATTATTGACCGGTCTTATGGGAAATGCCATGGTAAAGGGATTACGAAGATATCATGCAACCGGTACGTTAAAGCATTTTTGTGCAAATAATCAGGAACATAGCCGCCACCATGCCGATTCCGTTGTGTCGGAAAGAGCTTTGCGTGAGATTTATCTAAAAGGCTTTGAAATGGTAGTTCGTAATGGGGTGGCAAATTCTATTATGACAACATATGGACCTGTAAATGGTATTTGGACTGCAGGCTGTTATGATTTAAATACTACTATTTTAAGAAATCAGTGGGGATTTGAAGGTATTGTTATGACTGACTGGTGGGCATCAATTAACGAAAGAGGAAAAGAATCGGATAAAACAAATTTTGCGGCTATGGTACGGTCACAAAATGACATTTATATGGTTTGCCCTGATGGGTCTACGAATGCAAGTGGTGATAACCTAATGGAGGCATTAAAGGATGGCAGACTTACAAGAGCGGAACTGCAAAGAAGTGCAATGTCCATTTGTGAATTTGCATTGGATACACCTGCAATGGAGCGGCTAATGGGTGAAGAAATTAACGTTACCGTAAAGAACCGGCCTTCAGAGGATGAGGATATGGATGTGTCAGATGTTAACTTTTTGGAGTTAAATGGTGAC